>JANXNV010000249.1 GCA_025353925.1 Armatimonadota bacterium | reverse complement strand
CGAGCAGTGCCATAAGTGAGTCCTTGTTCTAAATAGAGAAAAGTAAGTTCGTTTTGACAAATTCGCGATGCGTTCACACGCCGCCGCCGCCGGTGAAGGCATGGCCACATTTCTGCCGTTATGATACTCTATTTTGGAGGTAAGTTGCAAGGGAATGGGGCGAAATGACTACTTTTGTAGTATATTTTTCTTCTGTCGAGAAAGAATTTCGTAGAGTTATAAATAAATTTCACCGGTATACATCAAATTGGTGAAAATTGGTGTATACTGGTGAATGAGGATTCAAACATGCAGGACAGAAAACCTAGCCCAAATCGAATTAAAGAAATAACTAGAGCGTCAATTAGTTTCAACTCCGATGATTACGAGAAATTGGAACGACTGGCGGCAGAAAAAAAGGTTTCGCTTGCATGGGTCGTCCGCGAAGCCGTAAGCCAGTATATACAGGACGATACACAAGACAGCTCCATTTCAGCAAAGAAGGTGTAACATGTCTCGCCCAGCAGATTTCCAGCGAATAAAGACAGGGCTGTCTGAATTTATAGTGAGTGACTTCGCAAATGCAATCCTAGCAGGTGGCGACTCTTTGGTATTGCTGAAAAGCATTCCGTCGCACAGTGTTTCACTTATTTTAACTGATCCACCCTACCACTCGACAAAAAAGGACAATATTTTTGGTGACACGCTATTTAGTAGCGATAAAGAGTTCCTGGAATGGATATCGCGCTACATTGAGGAGTGGAAGCGAATCCTGAAACCAAATGGATCCATCCTTTGCTTTTGTGCCTCAGAAATGGCAGCTCGCATCGAGGTTGCTTTTTCCGAGTCTTTTAATGTGCTATCTCAGATCGTATGGACGAAACCAAATGAGCCTGGATTTGATGGTTGGAAACAAAAGATGAAGAAAGAGGCATTGCGGCAGTGGTACGCACACAGCGAGCGAATTATCTTTGCAGAACCCGCAATGCACGGCAATTTGCACAGGTCTTACTTTGGAAACGTCTTGAAAACGGCACGGCAGCAAGCCGGATTGACGATGAAGGAATTGACGGAGATTACAGGCGAATATGGACGCGTGAATCACGGTGGAGCGGTCTCGAATTGGGAAGCAGGGCGAAACACGCCAAGCCGTGACCAGTATGCTAAGATATATGATGCTCTGCTGAATACAGGAAAAGTGTCGTGCTTGCCCACTTTCGAGGACGCTATACGCCCTTTTGCAATGGACTCATCCAAGGAGTTCACAGATGTTTGGACGTTTCCTTCTGTACGGCCATACCGTGGGAAGCACCCCGCTGAGAAACCACTGGTGATGCTGGAACACATCATTGAGGCAACCACTTTTCCAGGAGATATTGTGCTGGATTGCTTCGCCGGGTCAGGCAGCACTGCCGCGGCTACGCTTCGTTTAGGGCGACGCGCAGTTGCGGTTGAAATTGAGCCACAATGGATAGCGCATATTTCGTCCCGACTTGAGATATTCACTCAAGTTGCTATTTGCCCTACGGCGGCTATGACTTATTCGCTGAAAAACTCCGAGACAGCCTCACTCACTTTCGATTAAATAGCTCTGGTTAAATAGCCCGCCGCAACATTTTTGTCCACAACGTCGTTCATCCAAATGACAGTTTCAGCAATTCCCGCATCTTTGACAACAACATTGCAATGATGATGTCCCCATCCAAGATTGTAAGGGCGGTGCCCATACGCACCTAACTTCAATTCATTAATATGAAAGAGATTTAATTGAGTAATCGTAAGATCAGGGACCACTCGCCCTTCTGCTTGTTCCACCTTACTGAAAAAGCCCAACGCAGACACCTCTTGTAAGCAAAGGGGGCACATAGTTTTATTTCCTAAGCTAATCAATCTCATAGACTTTAACCTGTCGAAGTCTTGTAGTGAGTGAAGTTTACACTCTTCGGCGTTACTGTCTCTTCGGGCCGAACTGTGAGCAACACTCATTCCATACTGGAGCGCAACTTCCGAAGCGTCAAGGCATTGCCAGAACAAGAATTCTAGTTGAAGCCGACAATGTTTAATAGTTGTCAGATTGGCATATTCGTATATTCTGATGCCAGCCCCTTTGTTTGCTGTTGTATTGTAGCCGCGAACGATTTTTCCTCCTTCACTCACTGCGGTACTAGCTGGAACACGCGCAGCATAATTCCCACCAAGATTGTCGGATCTATGTGAGGCCGCAACCCACCCCTTTTTCTCAGGATTATATAATTTCCACTCATCTCTTGTTTCGTAAAGAACTATGGCATTTAGTCCTATCTTCAAGCCACGTTGTGCGAGTTCTTTACTAATCGCATTCGTCTCAAAGTATCTGCGAGGCGATATCAGAGCGATAAACCCTCTTTCAAATTTCTCTTCGGTCTCAGGAGGGGACGATGCCTTCTCCCAATGCTCGTAAGGAATTAGTACTGTGCTGTTTCTTCCAACTCTATTTTGAAAGATCACATCATCATCAGCACCTCTGGTCTGACCAGTCTTGTAAATCTTTTGTCTGAGCAATTCAGGTAGACGTGCAGTGTCTGACATAATTATTCGTTGAACCTCATTATTGGTTTGGCACATGCTTCATCAAAAGCATCGCCACATCGTCTCGCCGCACATCCCCGGCGAAGTCGGCGACCTGGGTGTAGAGGGACTCGACGGCGGCGGCGGGGGTGAGTGCTGTGGACGGGAGGAGGCGCAGGAGGCCTTCGGAGCCGAGGAACTCGCCGCCTTCGGCGCGGGCTTCGGTGAGGCCGTCCGTGTAGAGGAGCAGCAGGGAGCCGGGGGCCAGGGTGGCGGTCTGCTCCTCGTAATCCGCACCGGGGA
>JANXNV010000226.1 GCA_025353925.1 Armatimonadota bacterium | reverse complement strand
TCAACATCGGCACCGGCTTCTTCGCGCACCTCTCGACGTAGTGCCTCATGCAGCCCCTCGCCAATCTCTACTCCCCCACCCGGCAGATTATAGTGAAACCCATAGCCGTCCTCCAAATCATAGCCGATGAGCAATATCTGCTTCTCCCGGACGATGATTGCCTTGACGCTGATGCGGATCGAGTGTTGTTCGCTCATGATTGGCTCACAGCAGGTCAAAAGCCTTCCCAACGACAGCCTGTATCCCCTTCCAATCCGTTGGACCAATCGCGGACTGGATCTGGCTGGTCACCAAGCCAACAATTATATCGGGACGTGCAGAGTGCTAAAGCGGTGAAGAAATTATCACGACTGGGCGGCGTTTAAGTCCGGTCACACCAGGAAAATCGACGATGACGACATCTCATGAATTAACTGTCTAAAATCAGGGCGGCCAAGCGGATGCGTTTGGGGAACGGCAAGTCGCGAGCGGCGGTGTAAACTTCTTGAGTCGTCATGGTAGTCCTTCCCAAGCTTAGTATACCGAATCAACGCAGCGAGTCAGTTGCAGAACCAGCAATCTCCACTACCCCCGGCGCGTTCGGCAGCAGATGGTTTGTCCAGGCTTTGGCACCGAACATCTCTAGAGCCTGGAGATGCTCGTCGCCGAGGTCGTAGTCCATGATGTCGGTGAGGTAATGGCGGCACCGGGCGACCGTGGTGCCGATGCGGGCGGATTCTTCGGCGGCGATTTCTGCGAACTGGGTCTGGCCCCAGGCTTTGGCGGTTTGGAGAGACTCGGTGAGGTGCGGAGTGAGGGACTCAGGGCGGCCCAGCCAGACGGCGTAGACAAAGGGCAGGCCGGTATGGCGTCGCCAGGCGTGGCCGAGGTCGAGGGTGAGAAGGCCGGTATCGTCTGCCAGCCAGCCTTTGTCGCCGATGAGCAGGCAGGCGTCGGCCTGCGTCAGCATGGCGGCCTGGTCCGGGGCGGCTTGCAGGAATGCCGGGTGTGAGTCCAAATACTCGGCCAGCAGGATTTTGAGCAGGGCGGCGGAGGTCAGCGAGGAAGTATCGAGGGCCAGCGATTCGATCTTGCGCCACGGGACCCGGGCGAAGGCCCGTACCGACTCAATGGCGTCCTGCCCGGAGATCGAGACACCGGGAGCGAGGACGTAGCCGGGGGTACGAAAGTATTCGAACGACGAAACCAGAGCCGCTGCGATCTCCCCTGCCGCCAGCAGCCGGGCCAGCTCGGAGGGGACGGCGTAAATGACTTCGATCCCCGAGGCTTTCCCCGCGTCCGTGTGCGAAAACCAGCGTGTGAGCGGCTTTTCGTTGAGATAAGGCACACTGCCAATGCGAATACACATAAGATTAGGCTCGGAGCAGCACGTCGGCCAGGGTCAGCACGAATAGGCCGACACTGATGTATCCATTCAGGGTGAAGAAGGCGAGATTGAGCTTAGAAAGATCGTTGGCCTTGACTAACGACTGCTCGTAGGCGATCATCAGAGTCACCAGGCCGACTGCGATGAAATAAACGAGGCCGAGACCCGCCGAGAGACCGACCATGACCAGCAGGCCAACCATGACAAAATGAGACACGCGCGAAACGAGCAGGGCACGAACGTTGCCGAGCTTGGCAGGCATGGAGTGCAGACCGTTGGTCTGATCGAACTCGGTATCCTGAAGCGCATACAGAATATCGAAGCCGAAGAGCCAGCAGACCACTGCCCCACCAAGCCAGAGAGCGGGCGGGTCAGTTCGGCCCGTGATCGCGATCCAGGCACCCACTGGAGCAACCGCCAGGGCCAGTCCGAGAAAGAAATGCGAGAATGCGGTAAAGCGTTTGGTGTAGGAATACCCGAGTGCCAGCAGCAGAGCGACCGGCGACAGTGCGAACGCCAGCGGGTTGAGCCGGTACGCGGCGAGCACCAGCAGGGCCGCCGAGATGATCGTGAACAGCACCACCTGCGGCACAGTCAGCAGTCCGGCAGGAAGGGCGCGGGTGGCGGTGCGCGGGTTTCTGGCGTCGTACTCGCGGTCCACCAGGCGGTTGAAGGCCATCGCGGAAGACCGCGCCCCGACCATCGCCAGCAAAATCCAGGGCAGCTTGGACCAGAAAACCGGCCAGTGGTGCTGGGAGGCGACCACAGCGGCCATCAGAGCAAATGGCAGCATGAAGACCGTGTGCTCGAACTTGATCATTTCGAGAATGATTCTTGTCTGGCGTACGCCGCGCCGCAGCGGGTTTGGTGAAATCGATAGTCTGACGGACATCAAAGCACTCCTGGATTCTATTGTACCCACTGACGAACCTAGTTTGCAACTTTTTTCACAATGTCACCCTACCGGGTTTAAAGCGGTATAATAGGCGAAATCTTAGACTGAAACGAGACTTTCTGTGGCTAATCAAGTCAACGAGTCCGAGTTGGGGGCGGATGTCCGCTGGAACCTAGGCGATCTATTCAGCGGCATGGATGATCCACGCATCGAGGCGTCACTGGTGTCTTCCCAAGCCCGGGCCGAAAAGATGGAAGCCGATTACAAGGGTAAAATCGCCGTTCCGGGCCTGACGGCGGCGACCTTGGCGGCCGCGCTGCGAGAATACGAGGACATCCAGCAGGAAGCCTCGAAGCCGGGAGCGTACGCATCCCTGCTCTTTGCGACTGCGACCGGCGATGCCGCCCGGGGGGCGTTCCTGCAGAAGATGCGTGAGCGCGGGTCGCAGATGGCGATTCCACTGCTGTTTTTCGATTTAGAGCTGGCCGCTGTCCCGAGCAGTGTGATCGATCCCCTGCTAAACTCGCCCGAAGTTGCACCCTACAAGCACTACATCGCAACGGTACGGGCCGCTCAGCCGCATATGCTCTCCGAGATCGAAGAACGGCTAATGGAGGAGTTGGCGAACACCGGAGCACGGGCCTTTGACCGGCTTTTCGATGAGACGACCGGGACTGCAACGTTCTCACTGAACGGGGAAGAGCTTTCTCAGGCCCAGATCATTAGTCGGACCATGTCCCCGGACCGCGAGATGCGCCGGACCGCGTCGGAAGCGTTCAGTATCGGGCTGGAAAAACACAGCCGGATCGTGACTTTTATCTTCAACACGCTGATGGAGGATCAAAATGTCCAGGACCGGCTCCGGAAGTACCCCACCCCGCAGGCCTCCCGGCATCTGGCAAATGAGCTGGACGAGCCAACCGTGTCATTGGTCGTGGACACCGTAGTCCGAAACTACTCCCTGGTGGCACGCTATTATGCGGTCAAGCGCGAAATTCTCGGGCTGGAGACACTGACACATTACGACCGCTATGCTCCACTGTTTGAGACCGAAGAAACGGTGACCTACCCCGAGGCGCAGGGAATCGTGCTGGATGCATTCGGTGACTTCTCGCCGGAGATGCGGCGGCGGGCGGCGGAGTTCTTCGACAAAAGCTGGATCGATGCCCCGGCCACCAAAGGAAAAAATGGCGGCGCCTTCTGTTCGTACGTCACCCCCGACTCTCATCCGTACGTTCTGATGAATTACTTAGGCCGTATGAAAGATGTGACGACCCTAGCCCACGAGCTGGGACATGGCGTGCATGCCTCACTCTCCCGCACCCAGTCCCTGCTGAACTTTCACGGAACCCTGCCGATGGCGGAGCTGGCATCGACCTTTGGCGAGATGCTGGTTTTCGAGCAAGTCACGAAGCAGGCGTCACTGAAAGACAAGCTGGCACTCTACGCCGAAAAGATCGAAGGGGCGATCGCCACGATCTCTCGGCAGACGGCATTGTACCGCTTCGAGCTGGCGATCCACGCGCATCGGCGCACCAAAGGTGAGCTGACGGCGGAAGAGTTCGGCGACTACTGGCAGCAGGAGATCCAGGCGATGTTCGGAGACTCAGTCGCTTTGGGCGAAGAGCATAAACTTTGGTGGTCCTACATCGGCCACTTCGTCGGGTCACCGTTTTACGTGTATGCCTACTCGTTTGGGGAGCTTCTGGTGCTGTCTCTCTATCAGCAGTCCAAAAAAGAAGGTCCGGCGTTCGCCGAACGTTATTTGGGAATGCTGGAAGCGGGCGGCAGCCTGACTCCGCAGGAGCTGATCAGCAAAGTCGGGATTAACCTCAGCGACGCTGGCTTCTGGCAGGGCGGTTTCGCTGTGCTGGAAGGAATGGTCAGCGATTTCGAGGCTTTATGGCACGAATATCAAGAAGTCAGTGCCTCCCGCTGAGCACGCAGGGAAAAGTGCTGGACGTTTCACCCAAAGCCTTCGGAGAGCTTCGTACCAGCATGGACATTGTGGATGATGGGGGGGGGCCTTGAGGGCACGAATGCAGGAGGATGGTTATCTTTATCTACTGGGCTACCTGGATCGCGGGGAAGTGCTCGGAGTCCGCAGGGGCTTGCTGGAGCGTTTGCAGGCCGCGAACTGCCTGGAGCCGGGGGAGCCACTCGAGGCGGCAATCGCGCGGCGGGAAACCGGCTCCTATTTCATGCCGGAGCTGGCCCAGGACAACCCGGCTCTGATGCGGCTGCTTTACGAGGGCCGCATGATGGCTTTTTATGAGAGCCTCCTGGGCGGTGCTGTCCGCCATTTCGACTTCACCTGGATGCGGGCGGTGACACCCGGCAGCGGGACCGCGCCGCACTGCGACATCGTTTATATGGGGCGCGGCACGCAGGACCTCTTCACGGCCTGGACGCCGCTCGGCGACATCCCCCGCACAGTCGGCGGCTTGATGATTTTGGAGAACTCACACAATAACGAGCCGATGAGCGCTGGGTCGGGGAGCACCCGATGGGTCACGGCGAGGCGGCAAAACGCGGCAAGATCTGCTGATTACGAATCAGTAATTTAGATCGAGTAATCTTCCGTGAAGACCTGCAGCTTGCGGGCCTTGACATGAACCTGTTCGCCGTTTTTCAGGGCCAGCTCGGTAAACCGCTCCCGGGTCAGCTCCGCTTCCATCAGCTCGCCGTTGTCCCGCCGTGCCAGCTCCACGCGCACGGTCGGGCCGATGGCGTGGATATGCTTGATGACCGCTTCAAGGGTCGGTCCGCCGTTTCGAGAGCGGAGGATGTCCAGCTCATGGGGGCGGACATAGCCGATCGTGGCGGCGTCCTGCGCCGTGGTGACCGGAGCGGTCGACGGGCCAATGTGTGCTTCGCCGTCGTGGACCCGAGCGTGGAACAAGTTCACGCTGCCGAGAAAGTTCATTACAAAGGGGTTCGCCGGGTTCTCGTAGACATCTTCCGGGGAGCCGACCTGCTCGATCTGCCCTTTGTTCATCACGACCACCCGGTCCGCGACTTCCAGGGCCTCTTCCTGATCGTGGGTGACGAAGACACTGGTAATATGCAGCTCATCATGCAGCCGCCGCAGCCAGGAGCGCAGCTCCTGACGGACACGGGCATCGAGTGCGCCAAACGGCTCATCCAGCAGCAGCACCTTCGGCTCCACCGCCAGGGCACGGGCCAGCGCGACCCGCTGCCGCTGCCCGCCGGAAAGCTGTGAGGGGAACCGCTGGGCCAGCCCTTCAAGCTGGACCAGCTTTAAAAGCTCCATGACCCGGGCCTCGATGTCGGCTTTGGTGGGCCGCAATGCACGCGGACGCACGCGCAGGCCAAAGGCGATATTCTCGAACACCGTCATGTGCCGGAACAGGGCGTAGTGCTGAAAGACAAAGCCCACCTGTCGGCTCCGGGCATCGCGGCGGATCGCGTCCTCGCCGTGAAATAGAATTGTTCCGGCAGTTGGGTATTCCAGCCCGGCAATAATCCGCAGCAAGGTGGTTTTTCCCGAACCCGACGGGCCAAGCAGGGCGACCAGCTCGCCGGTCTCCACCAGCAGGCTGACGTCTTTCAAGGCGGCAAATTCGCCGAAGTTTCGGGAGACCCCGCGTATTTCAATGCTCATGATTTTCACTCATTCCGGGCAGTTCTCCACTCCACAAACGATTTGATGACCAATGTCACCAGCCCCAGCATCGCGAGGAGCGATGCCGCCGCAAACGCCCCGACAAAATTGTAATCGTCGTTGAGCGCCTCCACTTGCAGCGGCAGCGTGTTGGTCTGCCCCAGGATCTTGCCGGAAACGACCGACACGGCACCGAACTCACCCATCGCGCGGGCATTGCACAAAATCACGCCGTAAAGCAGGCCCCACTTGATGTTCGGCAGCGTGACCCGCCAAAACGACTGCCAGCCGGTCGCCCCCAGCACCAGTGCTGCCTGCTCCTCCTCCACCCCCTGCGCCTGCATCACGGGCAAAAGCTCCCGCGCCACAAAGGGGAAAGTGACGAACGTCGTCGCAAGTATGATCCCCGGCACGGCAAAGATAATCTTGATTTGATGTGCATCCAGCCAGCCGCCGAGAGGGCTGAATTTCCCGAGCAGGAGAACAAAAATCATACCTGCAATCACCGGCGAAACGGCAAAGGGCAGAT
This sequence comes from Armatimonadota bacterium, assembly GCA_025353925.1. Classification (GTDB taxonomy): domain Bacteria; phylum Armatimonadota; class Armatimonadia; order Armatimonadales; family Capsulimonadaceae; genus JANXMY01. The sequence goes on along the minus strand of JANXNV010000226.1, from coordinate 2,443 downwards.
CGATCAAAGTCAGCAGCAGATTTTTTCCCCAAAAGTCGAACTTCGCGATGGCCCAAGCTGCTGCCAGCCCGAAAAGGACGTTCAAAGGCACGGAGACCGCCGCCGTCAGCAGGGTCAGCTTGATCGCGCTGATCGTGTAGGGGTCTTTCAATGCTTCGAAGTACGGCCCGCGACCACTCGCGAAAGCCTCTGCAAACACGGAGGCCAGCGGTAAGCCCAGAAAGAGGGCTAAGAAGATCAGCGTCACTCCAATCAGAAATATCCGCACCGGAAGTGACTCGGTCGCTAGCCGGGGACGTGTTGCGGTGTCTGCCATTGCCTACCCCATCCCCAGCCGTTTGCGGCTCCACCATTGCAGCAAGTTGATCAGCAGCAAAAGCGCAAACGATGCCAGCAGCATAACCACGGCGATTGCGGTCGCCCCGGCGTAATCGAACTGGTCCAGCTTGTCCATAATCAGCTTCGGTACGATCTCGCCCTGTAGTGGAATATTATTGGAAATAAAGATCACTGAGCCGTACTCTCCTAAAGCACGCGCGAATGCCAGCGTGAAGCCGGTCAGGACAGCGGGGAAGAGCGTCGGCAGCAGGACACGCGCGAATATCTGTGCCCGGGTCGCCCCGAGACTGGCCGCCGCCTCTTCGACATCCGTCTCCAGGTCCTGTAGCACCGGCTGGACCGTCCGAACGACAAACGGCAGGCCGATAAAGACCAGTGCCACGAAAACCCCGGTCTGGGTATAAGCGACATGGATATGATGTGGGGCAAGAAACCGCCCGATCCAGCCGTTATCCGCGTAGACCGCGCTCAGACAGATACCTGCTACGGCAGTCGGCAGCGCAAACGGCAGATCGACCAGGCCGTCGATAATTCGACGGCCTGGAAACGTGTAGCGGGTCAATGTCCAGGCGACGAGCAGACCGAAAAACGCGTTCACGATAGCCGCCAGGGCCGAGGCCCCGAAGGTCAGCTTGAATGCGGCGATCGTGCGCGGATCACTGATAATCGCCCAAAACTGCGTGTAGCTGAGTGTCGCCGCCTTGATAAACACGGTCGAGAGTGGAATCAGCACCAGCAGGCACAGATAGAAGACCGTATAGCCTAGAGACAGACCAAACCCCGGCAGGATACGCCGGGGGGACAGAGCACGGGTCTGCGATGCAAGTGAAACGGCCATAGAGACTACTTAGTGCTTCGTGTAAATCTGGTCAAAGATGCCGCCGTCGGCGAAGTGCAGCTTCTGTGCGTCCGAGAGGCTCCCGAACACGGAACCTGCCGTGAAGAGAGTGATCGCCGGGAACTGGCTCTGGTATTTGTCGGCGACCGCTTTCAAGCGGGGCCGGTAAAAGTCTTTAGCGACGATCTCCTGACCCTCCGGCGAGTCGAGATATTCCAGATAGGCGGTCGCGACCTCGCGGGTTTTGTGGGCATCGACGTTCTTATCCACGACGGCCACAGGCGGCTCTGCCAGAACACTCACGGACGGATAGACGATGTCAAACTTCGCCGCCCCGCCGCTGCGGCTGACTGACAGTTTGGCTTCGTTCTCCCAGGCCAGCAGGACATCGCCGACATTGCGCTGGGTAAAGGTTACGGTCGAGCCGCGTGCCCCCGAGTCGAGGATCGGGACGTTCTTATACAGCGCAGAAACAAAGGCTTTGGCCGTGTCCGGGCTGCCGCCAGGCTGCTTCAAAGCATAGCCCCAGGCCGCGAGGTAGTTCCAGCGGCCGCCGCTCGAAGATTTCGGATTGGGAGTCACGACGCTGACACCCGGCTTGACCAGATCGGCCCAGTCTTTGATGCCCCTGGGATTACCGTGCCGGACCAGAAATACCACGGTGGAGGTATACGGGGCACTGCCGTTTGGCAGTCGTCCCGCCCAGCTTTTGTCTACAAGACCGGCTTTCGCCAGCGCATCGATGTCCGTAGCGATCCCCAGCGTGACCACATCCGCCGCCAGACCGTCTTTGACCGCACGGGCCTGCTTGCCGGATCCGCCATGCGACTGCTGGATCGTGACCGCCTGCCCGGTCTTTGCCGACCAGTATTTGGCAAACGCCGCGTTGTAGTCTTGATACAGCTCCCGCGTCGGATCATACGAGACATTCAGCAGCGTCACCGGCCCGGCGGCGGATGGGGTCGTCTTCTCGGCGGTCTTAGGCGAGGTGCAGCCAGCGAGAACCATCAGGGCGGGCAAGAGCGCGGCAGCGGAACGTGTGAGGGTCAGTTTCATGAAATCTCCTTAAGAATACCTTTGATTGGTTAGAAAAGCAAGTGGGAAGCTTGCTAATGTCTTACGGAAGCTACTATACCCGCTATTCTTCTAATTGTCTATAAACAAACTTGCAAATGTATTTGAAATTTCTTTTCATTCATTCGAACCTTTCACCCCGAAACTAGTACAAACTCAATAGAAGCGGCAAACACGCGATGATAGAGGCGA
>JANXNV010000215.1 GCA_025353925.1 Armatimonadota bacterium | reverse complement strand
CGGAACAGGGAAAACGGGGGATTAGTGATAATGATGTCGGCCTGGTCCCGCAGTGCCTTGACTTCCGCACTGCGAAAATCACCGTCGCCGCTCAAGTAGTCCCAGTCCAGGTCTTGGACGTCAATCTTGCCGTCCCCGGTTTTATCGCACGTCAGCGTATAAATCTTGCCCTTCTGGGCCGTTTTGGCTTTGTCGTATTTCTCGCTTTGCTCCTCAAAAAGAGAGGGCTGATACACCGCCAGTTTTTTGCTGTCCGCCGCGTAGCTGGTGCTGATGAGTTTCTTCAATCCCAACAGTTGAAAGTTTTGCGCGAAAAACTTGGTGAAGTTACTCCATTCGGGATCGTCGCAGGGCAGAAAGACGGTTTTGTTCCGAAACACGTCCGGGTTGAACTCAACGTATGCGGCGACTTCCTTCTCTATGTCTACATACTGCGTATAGAACTCGTCGTTTTTGGCCTTTTTGGCGTCAGAGAGATTGCTGTTTGCCATGATTATAGTCTGTAGCCTCAAATCGTGATGATGGAGAAGGTCGCTGGAGACAACGCTTTCAGGGTTGTCCAGTATAGAATCACCTTTCAATGTAGTCGTCGGACGAAACAAGCAGCCAGTTTGTCATAAACGCTTATTCGCCATTTGGGGGGCGAATTCCTATCGCCGGAACGAACGGCCTCGCAAGCACGTTATAATAGTGTGGAGACAAAATCAAAATGAACAACTTTGGAGCCAGCTCAAATAATCCTTACTATGCGGGGGGGCAGTCAGTCGCCTCAGCGAATTCGCTGATTTCGCGCGTCTCGTATTTGCTTTGCACCGCTCTTTTGGTGACGGCGGCGGCAGCCTGGTGGGCGGCGCAGGCGCGGCTCAGCCCGGCTCTGTTTCTGCCGCTGATGATTGGGACGTTCGCCTGCGTCATCGGCCTGAACTTTACGCGCACAAAGCCCGGCCTCAGCCTGGCTCTGCTCTATGCGCTGAGCGTGATGGAAGGCTTGCTGATGGGGCCGCTGCTGAACGTCATCGCGCGGGGCTATGGCAACGGCGCGGCGGTGATCGGGGAGGCGGCGACGCTTTCCGCCGTGATCGTCGCGGGCTTAGGAGCTTACGTCTGGATCTCCGGCAAGGACTTCGGCGGCATCGGCAAGTTCCTGTTCTGGGCTTTGCTCGGCCTGATCGTGCTCGGCCTGCTGCGTTTCTTCGTAACATTCAGCCCGGGCGTGAACTTGATTTACTCGATCGGCGGGGCCGCGATCTTCGCCGGGTTCACGCTGTACGATTTCTCGAACATCAAATTTCGGTATGGGCCAAACGATTACGTGATCGCGACGGTGGCCTTGTATTTGGATTTCCTGAACCTGTTCTGGTTCCTGGTCCAGATCCTGCTCTCGCTGGGCGGTGGGTCACGGCGCAACTAATATGAACACGAACAGTCAAATATTAGTCGCTCTCGATGTAGATACGGTGGAAAAAGCGCTTGCCCTGGCAAAACAGCTGTCCGGGCAGGTCGCCGGGTATAAGGTCGGTTTGGAGCTGATTAACTCGGCGGGTTTTGGCTTGCTGGACGCGCTGCGCGAAGCCGCCGGGCCGAATGCCAAAATCTTTTACGACTGCAAGTTTCACGATATTCCAAACACGGTTTTGGGGGCGTCGAAAGCAGCGGCAAGGCGCGGGGTCTGGATGTTCAATGTTCATGCCTCCGGCGGAGGTGCCATGATGAAAGCGGCGGTTTCGGGGGCGGAGTCCGGGGCCGCTGAGGCTGGTGTTCCGAAGCCGCTGGTGATCGCCGTTTCCGTGCTGACCAGTACCAGCCCAGAGGTTTTGCGAGGCGAGATGGGCGTGACCCGCCCGCTGACGGAGCAGGTGGTCGCACTCGCAAAACTGGCCCAGGACAGCGGCTGCGACGGCCTAGTAGCCTCCCCGCTGGAGATCGCTGCAATCCGCGCTGCCTGCGGCCCGGACTTCCTGCTGGTCATCCCGGGTGTCCGCCCTGCCGGGGCAGATATTGGCGACCAGAGGCGCGTGATGACCCCAGGCGAAGCGGTGCGGGCCGGGGCGGATTACATCGTCGTGGGCCGTCCGATTACGGCGGAGGCCGATCCCGCCGCCGCCGCACGCCGAATCAACGCCGAGACCGCCGGGAACACGGCGTAGCGGCCAATCGTCCTGTATGCAAACACGTTCAGGAGACCTCCATGCGAATTACCAGGCTGTTTCTCACGGCATTGCTGCTGC
>JANXNV010000181.1 GCA_025353925.1 Armatimonadota bacterium | reverse complement strand
CAGAGCTTCTCGGCTGCGGCCTGTGGCAGAAAGTAGAGCTGGTGACGGTGCCGGTCGCACGGATCACCGACTGGAAGTACGATGTCGAGTTTGTCGAGGGCAACAAAGCGATTGTGACGGTGACGGTGGATGTGGAGCGGGCACCGGGTGCGGAAGAGCGTGTTGGGTTGTTAACGGCAGCTATACCAAGGGTCGGTGATGACATTGCATATAGCCAGCCAAGGAGTATTCGCATACTGCCGGGGCAGAGCAAGGTTCAGGCAAAGCTTACTGTCACCCTCCCTCAGCTTTGGTCAATCGATAAGCCTGTCACATATTCAATATGGCTGGCTATTGCTGATGCCCAGAGGGTTGACGAACTTGAAGCAAAAATAGGCCTCCGCACGATTGCACTTATCCGCGAACCCGACGCCGACGGCAAAGGCGAAGGCTTCAAGTTCCGTGTAAACGGCATCGACACCTATATCAAAGGCGCGAACTGGATACCCGACGGTTCATATCCGGGCCGTATCACCCGGGAACAGCTGCACAGACGAATTATGCAGGCGAAAGAGGCCGGGTTCAATATGCTGCGCGTCTGGGGCGGCGGCTTGTACGAGAGCGAAGACTTTTACGACGTTTGCGATCAGCTCGGCATTCTCGTCTGGCAGGACTTCCCCTATGCCTGTGCCTATCATCCCGACACCGGCGACTATGCCGAAGCGGCGCGACTCGAAGCGACTGCCGCGGTCCGGCGCATCCGCAACCACCCCTGCCTCGCACTTTGGTGCGGCAACAATGAAAACCACACGATGTTTGCCGATGACTGGCATGAGATGAAACCCGCACGGCTGCTGGGGGAACATCTGTACCACGAAGTTCTGCCGCAGGTGCTGGCTGCCGAGGACCCGCATACCCCTTACTGGCCCGGTTCTCCCTACGGCGGGGCGTCTCCGAATGACCCGAACTTTGGGGATGTCCACAACTGGGAAGTCTGGCATGGCAAGGGCGACTGGGTCTATTACACTGACGACACCAGCCGCTTCTGCTCCGAGTTCGGCTTTGCATCGTCCTGCGGCCTGGCGGCGTGGGACAAGTGCCTCGCCCCGGAAGACAAGACGCCTGGGTCCGCCGCCGTGCGCTGGCATGACAAGACGCGCAAGGGCTACGATACCTATCTCAGCTACATCGCCCTGCATTTCCCCGAGGCGCAGACGCTGGAAGATTTAGTCTACTACAGCCAGCTCAACCAGGCCGAGGCACTGAAGTACGGCGTGGAGCATTATCGGCGGCTGAAAGACCGCAATTGGGGAACACTGTTCTGGCAGCTCAACGACTGCTGGCCCACACAATCCTGGGCCGTGATCGATTCGGAGGGAGAGCCGAAGGCCGCCTACTTCGCCTGCAGGAAGTTCTACGCCCCGGTGCTGCTTTCTCTGGTACGAGAGGCGGGAACCGTCACCGCGCATCTGGTCAGCGACCTGCTCACGCCGCTTTCGGGAACGGTCACATTCGCATTAACGTCGTTTGACGGCGAAACGCTCGCCGAGACGACCACCGAAGTTTCCGTGGAAGCAAACGCAGCGGCTATCGTAGCAGCATTCGACGCGGCAATCGGTTTGGAGCGAGCGCGTGAAGTATTTGTGTCGGCCAAGTTCACGTCGAGCGACGGTATGGTCACGGCGGAGAATATCCTATTTCTCGCCGAGCCAAAAGACTTGCAGCTCTCCGACCCCAGCCTTTCGCTAGCGATCACGGAGGGCGATGGGGACACGTTCTCGGTACAAGTGACCGCCAAACGCTTCGCGCCGTATGTCTGGCTGCGCCGAGCGGACAATGTGCCGCTGGAGGGCTTAGAAGACAACTTCTTCCACCTGAAGCCGGGCGAGACCCGAACACTGACGATCACAAAACACGAGGCTCTGAAGACGGTGGAGGATTTGCGGGCGCGGCTAGTGGTGCGAACGCTGTAGGGTGCGCTGCTTGCTGCGCCCTCTTAAACCTCCTATGAACCTCCTAAAAAGACTCATAAGTCAAGAGGGCGCAGGCAATTCGGAGGGCACAGGCAATTCGGAGGGCACAGGCAATTCAGAGGGCACAGGCAATTCAGAGGGCGCAGCAAGCAGCGCCCCTACATTTTTACCCCGTAGGGGCGGGGCTTGCCCCCGCCCTCTTCGCTTCTCCTGTCCCTTTCCCACCAGTCCCTTCACTTCTAACCTTCTTCCGCCGCACCACCAAAAACGCCACCCCATACGACACCAGCCCCAGCGTCAAATACAGGCCCCCCGTGCCTACCCAGAGCGGCACGGCCCCGTACCCCGCCATGCCGGGGATAGGCGTGTCTTTGAACCCGCTGTTCCGGCCCAGCGGATCCGAAATCTGCACCAGAGGCACGTACGGGCAGAAAAAGAGCGTGTTGATCGCCGGGCTGCTTGCCGCCGCCCGGGCATCCGAGCCGTTCAAGTTCGCATAAGAGAAAAACGGCAGCGCGACCGCCAGCAGAAGACCGACATACAGGAGAGTCAGCGATGACCAGCGGTTTCCCAGCAGCACCGAGAGCAGGTAGCCGACGCCCGCGATGCCGATGACAACCCCCAGCAGCATCAGACCCGCCTGCTGGAACATATCCAGAAGGTAGGAGGCGTTTGCAAAACCGATAGGCCCGCTGGGACGACCCGGAAACGGGATCCCACGTATCGGAACTGCCGCTGGCTGGTATGCCAGGTGCGACGCCAGAAAAGTGATGCCGACCACGAGAGCCGTCAGCAGCAAAGCGAAGGGCAGGCCCGAGGGCAGAGCGGCGGAGCGAAATACGCGCAGCGGCCAGTTTGCCGCCGAGTTCCAATCCTCCCGGTCACCGGTTACCAGCACCGGCACGAAGAGCAGCAGCAGCGTGCAGGGGATCGCTAGAGCCAGCATTGCCAGAGCGTAGGACGACGAGCCTACCATCGGCCCCACACCCAGCACCATGCCCTCCCCGAAAAACAGAATCAGCCCGGCAAAGAGCAGGGTCACCAAACGCAGTGCCGACGCCCGCCGGGCCGGGTAATCTTCCAAACAGTTGATACACGCCAGCACCAGCAGCAGGCTCAGGGTACCGTTCAGCAGCAGGGCCGGGACCCACGCAGGCAGCGTCCAACCGAAATAATGCTCCGGCATGACCGCTCCCGTCACCGCCCCCACCGGGTTCAAGGCGCACAGCCCGTAAAACGGCACATTGCCGCCGTCATCGAGTGCGGGGATCGCAAAGGGGAATGTCGCTACGAAAAACACAATCAAAGTTGCATAAGACAGCACCGTCGCCGTCGCCGTGTTCGCCGCATACGCCGACCAGCACAGGCCGATCGCGCCGAAGAGAAGCGCGTCCCCCGCCAGCAGCACATAGGCAAAGAACACCTCTCCCGGCGACACACCGCCCAGCAGAAAGCACAGCGACAGCAGCGGCAGGGAGGAGGTCAGCAGCAGCACCACAAACGACACCGACGACACCAGCTTGCCCCACACGATCGAGCGCGGCTTCAGGACCGTGCTCCGCAGCATCTCAAAAGTCCGCTGCTCCCGCTCCACTGAAATCCCCCCGGCAGTCAGAGCCGGCGTGATCAGTGCGATCATCACCGCCTGGGCGTAAAACAGCACCTTGAAGAACATCCGCCCCGCCGTAAACCCCGCCGAAGCCGCCCCGTTCTGCATGGCATTGGCATGGGAACTCCACCAGCCTAAGTACCAGAAGAAAAACAGCAGCGAGAGCAGAAACAGATACCCAAACAGCAGCCAGTACGTCCGCGCCCCGCGCATCCGCCCGCGCAGCTCTTTCGTCACCACCGGGTTGTCCAGGGTCCAGTTCACCATTGGGAAAGGTCTCCTTCATCGCCGCCGGGTCGCAGTGCGGCATCTGGGGAGAGGGTTCGGCGTGGCGAGGGGGGATTCCTCTAAATGGGCGGAGAAGGGGGCAGGCGCGGTATAATGGGAGGGTAGAATGATGGGCAGGTGGCTTATCCATGAAAAGAAGCGACAAGGCAATACGTAGAGGAATGCTCGTTTGCTGCCATACTGATGCTGATGGGCATAGCAGGGCCGTACTTCGAGGTTGCCGACCGCAAGGAAGGAACCAGTATCAGAAAACTCCTGTATTCTCTCTTGCCCCGAAATTGCCACTCAACCGTCGCGGCGACTGCATGGACGAAACAACGCTACCTTGACTGGCGGCAAGAGATTACAAAGCAGGCAGGTTTGCCTCTGGGTCCGGTCAAAGGGTTTGCGAGCGGGGACAAACTCCCGGAGCGGTTTGAAGACTTGCTGGTCTCGCCTGAAGCCGTGTGTGCCTTTCGGAAGGAATATCAAGAGGCATTGCGCCAAAAACCACTTTCGTACTGGATTTCGCCGGATATTTCATTTAAGGAAGCCATTCGTCTCCCACTTTCGTCCTGGGTCTCACCTATTTCGTTTAAGATTGTCCTGCATCTGATCTGGATGCTCTTGAACCGCAGATTTGGCAAACCATCAGTTTAGCTATGCGCTGCGCCTATCCAACACAATGTGCCATGCGAACCAGCGGGAGGCCTAGCAGGTAACGCAAGTGAGATTGGCTGATAAACCCGAAGCACAGCATTTATTCGCAGGAAAAATCAAATGAAAGATACTTTAAAAGGCGTATCTGCGAAACTGGGCGCATCTTTAGCTCTTATCATCACACTTTATCTACTGCTTCCTCTTGTTTGCGGCGTGACTCCTGTCCATTTGGGAAAGTCATACATCATGCTCCTCATGCCTCGTGAGTGGGGATTTGGCCACTGTGATGAGTGGTTTCTGATGGACGGTCAAAAGTTTCTTCTCTCCCATAATATCAAGTGTGGGTACTTTGCCATTGTGACCGTAGGCCCAAACAGTGAATTAAGTTCGTCGTACCACTAAACGCTGAGGCACCATCGCGTAGGGTTGCAGGAACGATGGAGTGGAACTCCTTCGCTGTGTGGCGCAGACGCCAGTGACTAGGCATCACATCAGCGACAACGTGGTACAAACGGCAACCAAAAGCAGAAGGTCTACACAGGAGAAGACTATGCAAAAGCAAAAGAATAAGCC
>JANXNV010000109.1 GCA_025353925.1 Armatimonadota bacterium | reverse complement strand
TCTCGCGCAGCAAGCTGCGGAGTATCTATAGGATTGTCGGCCTGAGAGCCGACCCTACAGAGTCTCGGCTCCTGAAAGAGCCGAGTATGCCAAAACCGGTAACGGTGCAAGCACCGGGGAATGACACCCGCAGAGATTCATCAAGCCTAAACAACCGGTCTTGAGGATAGACTATCCTATCATGCCTGCTCGGAAAAAGCAAGGGTTTTTGCCTGGAAACCGAAAACTATTTTTCATCGAGCTGGAAGCCATCTCTCATTCATCGAGAAAGCATGATTCTTTCAAGAGATTTTAAGCACCTAATCATGATACCTAAGCGGCGGTCTCATGTAGGTGCTAAGCTTGTAAAGTATGTCACCTAGTCAATGTGAAAGATGTCACAAATGCGCTTTTTTGCACAGAGAGCCTAGAACCTGTATTCAAGCTGTGACCATGTCTTGGCTTCGTGCTATAGTTTGAGTCAAATACCAGCTAAAAAATAAATTTCTTTGACGCCGAATATTCTCTTGACTCTGCTTACTTTCCCTGTCATAATCTCCAAACATTCAAGTATGTTGAAACATGGATGTCTATATCGCTGCATTAATCTTGAGTAGGTAAAGTCCGGCTCCTCGAAGATTTTTGACAACACTGGCAATTTACCTGAATCAATTCTGGATCGCTTCTCTCCGGCTAGAATTAACTTCATGAGCAGGGTTAAGAGACTAACACTGGCCCTCGAAGAGACCTCAAACTTCGACTAAGAAGGAAACATGGCTACAACTCTTGCCCCCAGCGGCTACGTGAAGCATTTCGGCATGCAAAGGATGCCTTTTGACACAGCTCCTAATCCCGATTTTGCCTTTGCGACCCGTGCCCATGAGATTGCCCTGCTGCGCATGCAAGATAGCGTAGAGCAGCGGATGGGCCTAGCACTGCTCAAGGGCGATATAGGCACTGGGAAAAGCACGCTTGCCCATCTTCTCACCCAAGTTTGGGCTGAAGAACCAGCCAGATATCGCACAGTCCTTATTGACGATCCAAGCGCGTATACGCCAGCGCAGTTTATGCGGCTATTGGTCGGTGCCTTTGGCTTAGAGGCTTCGCGTTACGTTCAGGTTAATAAAGATCTGTTTCGCGGCTTCCTCCTCGATGAGTATGAAGCAGGTCGCACAGTGGTTGTGCTCCTTGATGAAGCTCAGACCATCAGCGCACCCAACATGGGGACATTGCTCTACCTCTCGAACCTGCAAACGGCTACGACAAAACTGATACAGATCGCGCTGCTTGCGCTGCCGAACTTTGACCGCAAGCTTTCCTATCAACCAGCACTCTCCAGCCGCATAGCCACGCGCGGCACACTCGACCCTTTAATTGCCTCTGACACTGTGGATATGATGCGCCACCGCGTCACTGTCGCCGGCGGCGACTTCGACCAGTTGTTTCCTGCAGAGACCCATCGCCCGATTTGGGCAGCCACGCAGGGTATTCCCCGGAAAATCTGCGTTCTCTGCCACAACGTTTTGTTCAACGCTTACGCGCGTAGCCTACCCGGTGCGGATGTGGACGCTGTTCTTCAGGCTGCTAAAGATTGTGAATTTGAAGTGAAGGGAGATAAGTAATGCCAGACACGAAAGTCGCGAATGTTGCCGTCGCCGATGTCCCCACCCGCTCCCTACGTGCTTCTGCTAATCCTCAAGCCCGAATGCAGGAACTGCTCAAACAGGACAGCCCACCGAGTAGTGCAATTGAAACTACTGCGCTACCAGACATTCAGGCTATTGCAGATACAGATGGTAGCACTACTGGTATCGTGGTATCGCAGACAGACACTAGCGCAGAAACCAACACAGATAGTAGTGCGATAGCAAAGAAGCCCAAGCAGTCAGATGCACAGAAACCTAGAAGCACTACTGTGCAGAAATCAGGTAGCTCTAGGCTTGGCGATCCAGTCCATCAAGCGATGATGGGGATGCTGTCACTACCGTACCCAGATGATATGGCAGAGGGGGCAATGACAGTGACATCGGTGAAAATACCAAAACCTATCTGGGAGCGATTGGAGTATGCACGGACACTGACAAAAAAAGACAAGCAAGACATTATTGCCGATGCGCTTCGAATCTACTTCGAGTTGATTGTGGAAGGCGGACTGGAAAAGTGAGTCGGGGGATGAAAACATGAACGAAGAGCCGGATGTCGTTGTTATTCACCGTAGCCCGTCGCAGCGCAAGGGGTTTGCCCAAATTCCACATGCCGTTCTTACCGATCCGGCACTGTCCGACGGCACTGTCCGGCTCTATGGCATTCTTCTGTCGTACGCATTTCAGGGTGAAAGCTTCAAGTGCGGCCAGCTGAAAATGGCGAGTGATCTCGGTAAAGATGACCGCACGATCCGGCGACTTCTAAAGGAGTTGCATGAGCGCGGCCTAGTTACACCGGTCCGTCAGGGGCAGCGCATGGTTAATATCTACATCCTTGAAGATGCCTATGCGCTCTATGATAGTGAGCGGCCACAACTGAAGAAACGGGTGCGCTCAACCACGCTCAACGCCAATTTTCAGGAAGGACAGGACAAAAATGTCCGGTTAGAAAAGGACAGGACAAAAATGTCCGGTCATGCAGGACAAAAGAGTCCGGTCATGCAGGACAAAAATGTCCTCCTCTTAAAGACTCAGGAGAAGAAATTAGAAAAGAAAGGAATTACAACTTCGTCTTTATTTCAAGATGCAGATATTCTCGATGGCCTTACTTCCGCAGAGTTCGCCACGCTGGAGGCGGAAGCGAGGGCAAAAGTGATCGCCGAAACTGCTGATCCAGTCCGGCAGCTTGCCAAAGATGGAAAGGCGTGGACAAGCGTCAAGCCGATGATGCGCAAGATTTTAAGTGAAAAGACTTTAAGTGAGAAGACATCAAGCGAAAAGGCTTCAAGTGGAAGAGGCGGGCTATGGGCAGGTGCTAAGTGACAATTGAGATGTTTAAGCTAACAATACTACAATCTGGTTGTGGCACTCTCAATTGGCTTAGCCCAATTAATTTAGCTTGGCCCAAATGGTCAACTTAAACGCGCAGGTCAGCACTGTTTCAAGCGCAGAAGGGCATGTCGATTGCGAATTAAGTCAGCAACTCAACCTAGCAAACTCCCGTACAATTCATCAAATTCGTATCTATTGTTGAAACAGTTCTGTTGTTGTTTTCGGTTTTCCCGGATGGAGTGCATCGACCGGTTATCCACATTTCCCCAGGTTTATACACTTGTCCACAATTTGATATGTCCAGCTTTTCGATTTATTCATCTTCTCGACCTACGCAATCTTCTCTATTCCCAATATTCCCCACGCGGAAATAAAGACGGCCTAAACAGCGGCGACGCTCTTCCGGGGTTATCAGCGCAGTGCCACCAGCATCCTCCACGATGATCAGGCCTGAAGCCGTCAGCGAAGCCACCGCCCCGGAAACCGCTTCGCTGCCCCGCCCTGTCCGCCGGCACAGCTGACGGTGCGAAAGCCAGTCCCGCCGCTTGGTCTGGCCTCTGCTATCCCTTACCACTTTGCCACCCGTCTCGGTGCGGTCCGCCTTCCAGCCCCAGGTCTGGCGCAGCACTACCAAAAGGACCCGCAGCTCTGTGTCCCTCAGCCTCGGCATTACCTCATCGACCAACCGGGTGGGAATGGGGTACCAGGAGAGCGACTGATTGAAAGGGGACTTACCGGAAGACGTCGCCTGGTACGCCTTAGTCGCCTGGAAGGCGTTTGCAGCGGCCTTTTGTGGCCCAGGGGTCATCTTACTCATCCAAACTCCCTCCCGGCCCTGTAGGGAGCCTCTGAGCCTGCTTTGAGCCATCCTATTCCAGTTCAACATCGCCCCTTGCCTCTCTGACATCGCCCCTCAGTATTAGTTTCCTCCGTATTAGTTTCCTCCGTATTAGTTTTCTCTGCGCTTCCGGCCGTCTGCCTCCGCAAGCCGAGGGGCCGGTCATAGCCGCCCTCAATGGCCGCCGCCAGGAACCGGACCGGGTTTTTGGCATGACGCTGCGGAAGCCAGTTGATCTGACGCTCCACCGCTCCCAGGTCGAAGCGAGCCAGCAGGTCCAGGGCCTGCGCTTTGGGCATCCCGGCGTCCGTCATGGCCTGATATGCCCCCTGCTTGCCCTCAGCCACGGCGGGGTCGTCCCCACTAAAGTCCGGCGGCGACCAGCCCATCATGTCCGCGATTTGCTTTTCCACTTCCTCCCGCGTCTTGGCATACCGGGCGCGGCTGTAGGCGACCACCGCGTCCCGGCCCGCCGCGCGGATGGGCGGGGCTTTGGGCGGCTCCGGGGGCGAGACGTATTCATGGACCACGATCTGCCTTCCAGGGAGGTAGGCGTCCAGCCCATCCGGGCGTGGCAACAGCTGTACCAGGGGCTGCCCCTGCCAGTGGGTGCCAAGCAGCCGCTCCAGTCGGGCTTTGGCTTTGGCGTGGGAGACCTCCATCGCAGCGGATAGCTCGGGAAGGGTGGGGCGGCACCAGCCGTTGGCGGTGAGAAAGGTCAGGAGAAGCACGAGGGTCTTGCCGTCTTCAGGGGCGAGTGCCTGCCAGGGACCGGAGGTGCGGACGCGCTCGGTGAGGATGAGCCGTGCCGAGGGGCGGAAGGTGCCGCTGAGGGCGCGGTCTTCCTGGTGGTGCTCGATGACGAACGGAGCCTGTTAGGGGTCGGTGGCTGCCTTTCCCAGTAGCGGGGTTCCTGTTGGCGGTACTGCTGAATTTATAGCCTCTCTTGGTAATGTCTTAATGAAAGGGTGATCGTGCAAAAAGGAGTGGTTGTGCATAGGCTTCTTTCCAAAATTATGGATACGAGAGTTATAAAGTTATGGATACGAGAGTTATTTAGTTAGAGGTGTCCGGGGGTGCATCAGGCGTTGCCTGCAAGTCGAAGTCCAGAAAGCCGCCCGCCGTCCGAGTAGCATAGTTGAATAGCGCAAAATGGTAGCCCATGAAATGCGGGAGCGTGTAAACCATCTGAAGAGGCTTCCCAATTGGCATCCACGCCTTTCTGCCGAGGCTGTAGAAAAAATAGGCTTTGTCTGCTCGGTCCTTGAAATCGCAGTCCATCTTCAGCAGGATGCGACTTTGGGTCAGCGGCACGCTTTGTACCTCCACCGGGAAGCCGGACTCGGCGCTGACCATGACGATTGATTTGGCGGTGCCGACCCTCTTGACCCCCACGAACCCGTACTTCTGCTGCAAAGCGGCCAGACCCGTAAAGTCCCCATCTTTCATATGGCTAACGTCGAGGTCGACTGTGCCTGAACGCTCGGGGCCAAAGGTGCGCTGCGTCAAAGAGTTGCGCGCCGTGAGGAAATCGGCGTATACCCTGCCCGTTGCGGAACCAGTGGAGGGTATTGCCTCGATTTTAGTTATGAATATTTGGTTATGAATATATGGCGTGATTCCGTAAGGCAGCTTCCGGTAAGGTAATATCCGACAATATAGGTTTGGGCTAGGTGTTGTGCGTGAGCTGGGTCAGTTCTGCGACGACGAAGGCGAGCTGCTGCACGGCCCGGCTGGCCGCCTCTGCCTGCCGCTGCTGGGCTTCCTGGAAGGCATCCACAAGGCTCTGGTAATACCACAAGATGTCAGTCGGGCCTGCGTTGAACTGCCCCCACACTGCCTCGCCAAGTTCCTGGTAGTCAGCCAGGATCGCGCGAGCGTTGTGGAGCTTGTCGCAAGAGGATATCAGGCGCACCGAGGCAGAAGCGGTGAGAACATGGGCAATGTATGCTTCTTTGCGCTCCCGTCAGGGGGCTTTGTCTGCGGAATCTGAGTCGCTGCACCCGGCGACAATGGTGGCCACCTGTGGTCCGAAGCGAGCGGTCAGCTCCTGCTCGGTGACGTTTTGATCTTCCATCACGTCATGGAGCAGGGCAGCGATGGCTTCGTCTTCGTCTGCGCCGTTTTCGAGGGCGATGCCTGCGACTTGCAGGAGGTGGCTGATGTAGGGGATGGGGGTGCCCTTGCGGGTCTGAGCCTTATGCTTATGGGCAGCAAAGACCAGTGCTTCCTCAAAGCGTGAAAGCACTTGTGGAGAGACTGCTTGCGGAGAGACTTGTTGCTGGTTTTGTAGAACTTCTTCGCCGATTACTTGTTTAGACATAGGTGGTCTTCCTCAATTACTCTTCCTGCAATGTTCATAATCCTAAGATTTATCTTGTCGAACGCTCAGCAAGCTCAGTTGCTGAATGCTTCTTCTGTCCAAAGATTGATTGCTCACTAGCTTTTCATTTACTGAATCACATTGCTGCTGTAGTTCTTCGCGTCGGTACGGCGCAACTTGTGTCGATGATAGGTTCTGTGCCGAGGACAAAGTGGGAATATCGTTTTCGGTTAGCGTAATTAGAGATTTCGAGTTCAGTGTCAAGCCGCTCTCTTTACTCAAGCCGCTCTCTTCCACATCCGAGGCCGCGAGACGGTTTGCTTGATTTCTCAGGGTTTTCTCGAACAGGTTGCGAACGAGACGGGCATTGCCAAAGTTCTCATCCCGACTGGCCCAGAGTTGCTCAAAAAGCGTGTCGATCTGGGTCCCTGCCTGCGCGGTTATCTCGTAGCAATCCTTCTCTGCATAACGGCGAAAAACAGCCGCCATCTCACTGGCCGAGTAGTCATCAAAGCGGATCAGGCGTGTGAAACGTGACTCCAGGCCAGGGTTGCTTTGTAAAAACTTCTGCATGGGGCCTGTGTAGCCGGCAACGATGACGACAAGATCTTCCCGGTGATCCTCCATTAGCTTGAGCAAGGTGCTGATTGCTTCTTCTCCGTAAGTATCCCCCTCCGGCCCGGTCCGCTGCGTCAGGCTGTATGCTTCATCAATAAACAAAACGCCGCCAAGGGCTGCCTTGACTAAGTCTTGCACCTTCGGTGCGGTTTGCCCCAAATACTGACCTACCATCCGCGAGCGGTCGGCTTCAATGAAGACGCCTCGCTTCAAGATGCCCAGACTGCTCAGTATCTGTGCCATCAGCCGCGCTACCGTCGTCTTGCCTGTGCCAGGATTACCCGTGAAAACCATATGCAGGCTTTGAGTCCTGATTGGCAGCCCTTGTTGCTTGCGCCTTTGCTGCACCTGAAGCAGGTTAACGAGTTCCGTGACTTCAGACTTCACGCCGCTTAGGCCAACAAGTGCGCTCAACTGGCTCAGGAGCGGTTCGAGGCCAGTTGCCGCCGCTGCTTGTCCGGGGATGTCCTCAGGGAAAATTGTGCTCAGATCAGCTTCGCCAGTTTTAGAAAGAGAAACAGCTTCAGACAGAGAAACAACTCGGTCGGCTTGATTACTAATTGCCTGCTCAAATAGGTTGCGAGCAAAACGGGCATTGCCAAAAGTCTCGTCACGCATCGCATAAGCGCTCTCGAAGACGCCCTGCAGCTTCTGCTGCGCTTCTTTTGTCAGAACATAGCTGTTTTGCTGGGTGAAGCGCAGAAACACAGCCATCAATTCCTCAGAGCTATAATCCGCAAAGTTCAGGTACTTGTTGAAACGAGACTGCAAGCCGGGATTGGTGCGAAGGAATGTCTGCATTGGGGCTGGGTAACCGGCCACAATGACGATCAGATCCGCTCGGTTATCTTCCATCAATTTGAGGAGTGTGTCCACAGCTTCGCGGCCATAGGCGTCGGCTTTGGTCTCGCTACTGAGGAGACTGTAGGCTTCATCAATGAAGAGAACGCCGCCAGTGGCACTTTCTACCAGTTGCCGCGTCTTCACTGCCGTCTCGCCGAGGTAGGTACCAACGAGGCCCGCTTTGTCTGTCTCGACAAGGTGGCCTTTGGAGAGAAGGCCGGCGGCTTGAAAAATCTGGGCTAACAAGCGGGCGACGGTCGTTTTTCCGGTCCCTGGATTGCCTATAAAAACCATGTGCTGGCTTTGCGTGGGGACGGGCAACCCTTTTTCCTGTCGCAGCTTAGTCACAGAGGCTAGGTTGATGATCCGCCTTACGTCTTCTTTAACATTCTTCATCCCGACGAGATCATTCAGTTCCGCCAGAAGCACTTCTACATTCTTTACATCCTTGTTCTTCACTTTGGCTTCCTTTTTCGGGTCCGCTTCTACCTTGAGGGAAGCTTTTGGCAGAATACTCCGCAGAAGCCGCTCGACTTCGGGGTGCTTGTAATTATTTGCAATGTCTGCTGCTGTACAGCCACTGCGGAACTCAGTGGTGGGATCCGCTCCGTAGTCAAGCAGTAGCTGGGCTGTCCGTATCATTCCTTTGGAAGCTGCCCACATGAGCGGGGTAATGTTGTCGAGTTGTGTATTTGGGCTTAGTCGGTTGTCAAGAAGCACTTGGACGATCTCGGACACCAGTAAGTCATCGGTGTGGTCACAAATCGCCAAATATAGCAGCGACCAGCCGGGGGGATCAGTCGTGGGATTAGGCGTGCAATCAGCCCCATGCGCTATAAGAGCCTTCACCATCTCGAGCTTTCCTGCCCTGACGGCAACTGCAAGCGGCGGCATCCCGCCTGAGCCGCAAGCTACGTTGATGTTGACCCCATGAGAGAGCAGCGCTGCAATAACGGCTGCGGCCTCTGCCCAAATCGCCAGTCCAAGGGGTGTATAGCTAGCGTCGGTTGCAAGCGTAGGATCGGCTCCGGCTTCCAGGAGAAGCTGCGCTACCTGAGACTGATTTCGGCAACAAGCAATGGCAAGGCCGGTATAATCGGGCCCACTCTTTAAGTTAACGTTAACTCCATGATCAATCAGAACACGTACGCTGGCTAGCTGCCCCGCATAAGAAGCGCAGTAGAGAGCTGTGCATCCCAGCTCATTTTTTCCATCGACGGGCGTCCCGGATTGCAGCAAGGCACTAAGCGTTTCCAAATCGCCGTGTGCAGCCGCCAGCGTGAGTTTGTAGATTTGGCTTTGCTTCTGCATATCATCAAGCAAAACGAAGGCATTCTTATTTCCTTTGTCATCAAATCCAATGCTGTCAAATCCACTGCTGTCAAAGTTCAGACGGTGAAGAGTTTCAAGCTGATCCTGCGAGAAACCGGTGGGCTTGTCGGTGGGCTGATGTGGAGGGCGTGCCATACTCAAGTATAGCCCAGATGCGTATAACTGTCAATATCCCCAAACGGTAATATCAGAGCACCTCCCTACAATGGCTGTGTGAAGAAGTCTTTGTACAGCCGAGAGCAGATCGTTTTGCAGCACCTCCTGCGCCAGTTGCGGCAAGAATTAGGCTTGCGTCAGGACGAGGTCGCTGCGCGTCTGGCAACCTATCAAACTTTTGTGAGTAAGTATGAGAGCGGGGAGCGGATCCTGGACTTGCCGGAGCTTCGTCAGGTCTGTGCAGCTCTTGGGACTGATATCGTAGAATTTGCGGTACGTTACGAGGATGTTTTACATAAAGATACTGCACAGGAAGATGCTACATAAAGATGCTTTGCGCCAGCCCGAATGATTCGCACAAGACACTTAATTAAGATCAGAATATGAACGAAATCAAGTCTGAGGGCCAATCCGAGAACCAGTTCGAGGGCCGGCGCGACAGTCAAGGCAAGCTTGCCCATCAAGTTGCCGAAATGAGTGCTTTCTGGCGCAAGCGCGAGCAGGTATTGCGCCAAACACAAGAGAATTGGCGCGGTCGAGAGTGGGATTATCTTATGCTTGCTTTAGGGAAGCTTTACAACGAGCTGACTCGGCATCGCCAGATCCTCCTGGACAATCTGGGATACGATGTTCTGACAGGCACTCAGTCACGTGTGGATCTATCTGCGGCTGACAACAAGAGTAAGGAAGAGTTTTTGCTCAGCGTCGAGCGCAGTGCAATGGAAACTATGAAAATCTCTGACATGGTCAAGTACGCGATGGCCGCTGCCGTTCGCTACGAGAAGGACCCCGTGCTGACCGGTTATGAGATGTTTTTCTACGCTATGAACAATGTTCCTCAGGCGGAGACGCTTTTCCTGATGCTGGATAGCAGCACGATGAAAGCTAGAGAGGAGGCTGAAGCCGGGGCAAAGTCTAAAGCTGGAGAAGCGCTTCAAGAAGAGTGCAACTTACTTATAGCGGGGTGGGCAGACAGCAAGCTCTCTTTGCGCGGGGCCCCGGCAACCCGTTTATGGGATGGTGTCAAGGAGCAAAACTGCTCGCCTCGTGAAAGTTTGCGGGAACTGCTGCCCGGTGCCGTTCTAGAGGTCGCTCAGGAGTTTTTGCCAGGGCAAGAACTTCTGATTAATGACCGAGTCCTGCCCCAGCCTGGCAAAGCCACTGCTGGCCGTCAGCCGCGCAGCCTGCGCAGCCGCATTGCTCGTAGTTTAGAGCGGCCCACCGCCCGTCCTCTGGACCAGTACATAGACGATCCGATCCGCACACGGGCTTCTTCGGGAGCCGCTTCAGATCCGCGAGCAGCTTCACCGTCTTTGCCGTCGATAGCTTCTGCTGCGGATAGCCTTGCTGCTCGCGAGCGCCTGGTGCCGATCTGGCAGGAAGTTATCAGGGGATATCGGAAGGGAACACAGATCTGCAAGATCGCAGAGTACCTGTGTCAGCAGGGAGGAGTCACCGCAGGACTCCATGGTCAATTGCGGCTTGTTACCGGTGTCCGTCAGACAATCGCGGAGCGTCTGGGCACGAAACCTGAGACGGTCAGCCGGCAGTGGAGCCGGATCAAAAAGCAGTTTCTTCTTCAAGCGCAGAAAGCCGGTTCGAACGCCACTTAAATCCACAAAATACGTATCGAAACTCGCTCGTAGCAACTTTGTGGTGAATACGTAAAAATTCTGCGGTGAAAAACTGGTGAGAACTATGTAACCATTGGTGCTAGTTTGATTTTATCTTAAAACAGTCTTGAAAAACACTTATCAGCCTTGAAAAACACTTATCAGCCTTGAAAAACACTTATCAGCCTTGAAAAACAGTCATCGGCTTGCGTATTACTGATTACCACA
>JANXNV010000107.1 GCA_025353925.1 Armatimonadota bacterium | reverse complement strand
TCGAGCCGGTTCGGGGTCTCGTGCTGAGCGAGGAGGCTGTCGGTCTATCGCGGGCTTCAGATGACCACACCGGCCTGGCACCGAGCCTGTGCCTTCTGGGTGTTTGCCTGGCAATCCTCTCGCGGCATGAAGAGGCGCGAGTGGCCTTGGAAGAAAGCCTGGCACTGAGTCTGAGTTTAGGTGATCGGGCGACGGAGGCCCGCTGCCGCCACTTCCATGGATTTCTCCACTATGCTCTGGCGGAAAATACGGAAGCGATCGAAGACATCATGGCGGCGCAGCAGATTTTTGAGGACCTTCAGGAGTTGGAGGATCTCGGCTCCGCCTACAATATGCTGGGGAATATCCAGTTTAGTCTCTGTGATTACAGTGGGGCTTTGGACTGGTATGGCCGGGGGCTGGAAGCGCGAGAGCAGGCAGGCGATCAAGTCGGTATCGCGGGATCGCTCGGAAATATCGGCAACGTTTATGGAGAGCGGGGCGACCTGGCCGATGCTCTGGTCTTTCATCAGCGCGGCCTGGACCATGCCGTTCGCATCGGCAGCACGGCACTGGAAATCAGCAGCCTGTGTAACATCGGCGGCGATTATGTCGATTTAGGACGCTACGAAGAAGGCATCGCGGTCTGCCGCCGCTCGGTCGCACTGGGCGAGACACTCGAAGATTGGGAGAAAGTGGCGGTGGCCCTCACCAGCATGGCGTTCGCCTACGGAAAAACCAATCGGCAGCCGGAGGCGCTGGACTGCTACGCCCGCGCCCTGGAGATCGCCCGTGCCAACCAGCTGCAGAAGGCAGAGGCGCATTCTCTTTTTTCCATCGCGGAGATTCTGCTGACGCAGGGCGTTTTGATTCAGGCACGGGAGCGGGCGGCGGAGAGTGCCGCCCTGGCTCAGAATATAGGCGCACGGCGGACCGAATTCCAATCGTTCCAGGTGCTGGCGGAGGTCTGCAAACGGCAGGGTGACTATGCCGCTGCGCTCGGCCACTTTGAGACGTTTCGGCGGGTGGAAAAAGAAGTGTTTACCGAAGAGGCCGAAGAGCGTGCCAAGTCGCTGGTGATTCGGATGGAAGTGGAGCATCACCGGCGCGAAGCGGAGGCTCTGGCGGGCATCAATCGTGCCCTCTCGGAAGCCAATGCCGCTCTTTCCGAGGCCAATACGCGGCTGGAAGCACTGGCGACGACGGACCCGCTGACGGGCCTGCCCAACCACCGCGCCCTGGTCGCCGCGCTCGATACGCAGACCGCCCGCTCCCGCCGAGAGGAACGGCCCTGCGCTTTGCTGTTTGTCGATATCGATCATTTTAAGAGCATCAACGACACCTGCGGGCATCCGATTGGGGACTCCGTGCTGCGGGAGTTCGTCGCGTGTGTCCGTGCCTGCCTGCGCGAAGAAGACATTTTAGGCCGCTGGGGCGGCGAGGAGTTTTTGATCCTGCTTCCCGGCACCGGGCCGGAGCGGGCTTTGCGGGTCGGGGAGCGTGTGCGGGCGGCAGTTGCCGCCCAGCCGCTGCTGGTGCGCGACGGCGGCGGCACGGAAAAAAAGAGCCTGCATGTCACCTGTTCCATCGGCGCAGCCGCCTGCCCGCCGCAGCCCGCCGTTCGGGACGATTTAGTGCTGGCGGCGGATCAGGCACTTTACGCCGCCAAGCGGCTGGGCCGGAACCGGGTCTGCGGTGTTGGGGACGTTTTGTAATTCGCCACTCTGTAATTTGCCAATTTGTAACTTGCCATGATATTTGACTCACTCATTCTGGCCGCCGTCCGCGACGAGCTGGGGAAAACTTTGGTCGGCGGGAAGATCGAGCGGGTCAGCCAGCCGGACCCTCTGGAGATCGTTCTGCGTGTGTATCACGCCGGGCTGAAACACGACCTGCTGCTTTCGTGCGATTCGTCGGAGGCGCGTGTCCATCTGACCCGGACGCGGCGCGAGAACCCGCCGGTTCCGCCCGCGTTTTGCAGCCTGCTGCGGAAGTATCTCGAAGGGGCGTTTCTCGCCGATGTCTCCATGCCGCTTGGGTTTGGGGAACGAGTCCTGCACCTGGATTTCCGGGTGGGAGAAGGCAGCACGCCGTACACGCTGATCGCCGAGATCATGGGCAAACACAGCAACCTGATCCTGGTTGACGGCGAAGGCCTGATTCTGGGCGCGGCTAAGACGATCGGGCGCGGCATCAACCGCGTTCGGCAGATTCTGGCCGGTGCCTCGTACGCTCCGCCGCCGAAGCAGCGCGGGCGGCGGGACCCATTCGCGCCCTACGAACCGGCGGAGCTTGAGGCAAATACCGAAACATTCTCGCCTGAGGAAGGCCGCGAATGGCTCCTGGCGCACTGGTCGGGGGTCAGCCCCCTGCTGGCGTCGGAGATCGTGCTGCGGGTCGCCGGGACTACCCTGTCACCGACGACGCTGCATTCGGCGATGACTCATTTGCTGTCCGTCGTCCGCGTGGGCGACTGGTCACCCCGTGTTTGGACGGACGCGGAGGGGCAGGTCCTTGGTGCCTATCCCGTCCCGCTGCGGTCTGTGCCGGAACAGCTTCAATCCCCGTGCGAATCCGTGAGTGCCGCGCTTGACTTGGCGTCCTCTTCGATCGTTCGGCGCGATACGTTCGTCCGGGCAAAAGACTTCCTGCTGACGGCTCTCACGCGGACACGCAAGCTGCGGCAGCGGGAAGTGTCGGAGATTGAGGCGGGGATGCGCAACGCAGACCGGGCGGAGGAGTACCGGCAGTCCGGAGATCTCCTGCTCTCGAACCAAAAGAGCATCCGGCGCGGAGATCCTTCCGTGGAAGTGCCGGATTATTACGCCCCCCTCCAGCCAGGCGGCGAGCCGGCCCGCCGCAGCATCCTCCTCGACCCGGCCCTGGGTATCCATGAAAATGCCGAGCGGTTTTATAAGCGCAGCCGCAAAGCGCAGAGCAGTGCGCTGACACTGAAGGAGCGGCATCGCCGGGTGGTGGAAGAAGCTGCGCAGCTGCTGCAGGCGGAGAGGGACGCAGCGGCCGCCCTAACCCCGGAAGCTGTCGCGGCGATCCGCACGCGCATGGCGCAAATGCTGGCGTTGGGGCAGCCGGGGGGCGGGGCGTCGTCAGGCGAAAACTTGAAATCGTCTCAGCCGGAGTTCGACGGCCACAAGATCAAGCGGTACCACTCGGTAGACGGCTGGGAGATACTGGTCGGGGAAAACGCGACTTCGAACGACTATCTCACGACGAAGATCGCGGCCTCATCGGATATCTGGCTGCATGTCCGGGCGGCGACCTCCGCGCACGGGGTCATCCGCGCCCAGAACCGCCCGGCCTCGGTCTCTCCTGCCGCCCTGCAGCAAGCCGCCGAAGCCGTGGCCGCTCGCAGCGAAGTCAAGCATTCGTCGCTGATTCCCGTCGATTACACGCTGAAGAAATACGTGCGTAAGCCGCGCAAAAGTGCGGCGGGCGCGGTCACGTACCAGAACGAGAAGACGCTGTTCGTGGCGGGGATTCATGGAGAGTCATAGGGGCGTGTGAATGGGGGCGAGTGGTTGAAAACCACTCGCTAGGTGAGGCGTCCTGCGGACGGTCAGATTCGGACTCTTCCACCCGGAGGGTGCCTCACCTAGCGAGTAGTTTTCAACTACTCGT
>JANXNV010000092.1 GCA_025353925.1 Armatimonadota bacterium | reverse complement strand
CCCGCTCCCGCGCCGCCGTCGCCACCCCCGCCGACGCGGATGATCTGCCCGCCGAGATCGTAACGTTAAAGCAGCAGCGCGACGACGCCCGCAAGTCCAAAGACTTCCCCCGCTCCGACGCCCTCCGCGCCGAAATCGAAGGGTTCGGGTACACGGTCGGGGATTCGCCGACGGGGACGGTGGTGAAGAAGAATTTGCTGTGAATGACACACAAGATCAGCTTGTAGAAAAGCAGTCCCACTATGACCCAGCAGAGGTTATCGCTGTCCTTGACTCATTCATGGAGCAGGACGAAGCGGAGCACCGAGAGACAATGGGTATTCTGCAAGCTGCTTCGGATAAAGATCGGCCCGGACGGCGGAGCATTTTTGGTGTCGGGGCTAATCCACATGCCGAGGAGGTGATTCAACCCATGTTCCTTGATAAAACTCTCGAAGAATTAGATGGCGTAGATTGGGGCGAGCCGACTTTTCAGAGTACGTTAGTCCACGAATGCCATCGCGTCCGGCGTGTTCCGCTCAGAGATTTTACGGACGAAGATTTGCGTCGGTTAATCGGGCAAAAGTTCAGCCTGGATTACGTTGTACCGCTGGCCTTAATGCGGCTCGTAGATGAGCCTTTCTGCGGAGGTTGGTTCTCTGGTGATGTTTTGAATGCCGTTCTTTCCCTGCCCCTTTCGTTTTGGGAAGGGCATCCTCAGTTGCGGGAAAATATAGATATGATTGTTGCCCTAGCAATAAAGAAATATAAAGTGAATGAAGATTTGCATCCCGAAGTAGACGACGAAATAATTGCGAGGCTGTTGAGTCATGTGGCAGGTAGTCAAGCAAAGAGATCGGGGGCATAAGACCATGCCGTGAACGGCACGGTCTTGACTAGAGGATCGACATTGACCAAGAATTATATAGTTGAAATCGCACTTCTCAGCACTGCAGAGCGTGTCCAACTGGTGACGGATATTTGGGATATAATTGCCGCTCATACGAAAGAAATAAGCCCTCCTGAAGCCCAAATACAGGAACTCGATCAAAGGCTTGCCGCTTATCATCAAAATCCGCGCGCAGGGGCAACCTGGCAGGAGGTTCAGCAGAAAGTCCGATGCTTGTGACACAGACTGAAAGCATTCAAGCGAAAGTGGCAGCAGGAGAGTTTGAACTTTCTCGCCATGCGGTGGACCAATCTTTGTTACGGCATATTCGCGTACAAGAGATACGTGAAGCTATTGCAAGCGGCGAGATAATCGAGGACTACCCAAACGACAAATATGGGCCGAGTTGTCTGATGCTCGGTTACACGCAGAGTTTGCGGCCTCTGCACACCCAGTGCAGTCATCCCGTGCGGCCTCTGATCAAAATCATCACCGTTTATGAGCCGGATGCCAACTTGTGGGATGATTTGAAGATAAGGAAAGAGTAAAATGG
>JANXNV010000071.1 GCA_025353925.1 Armatimonadota bacterium | reverse complement strand
CATGAAGATTTTTCAGCCCAAGAACAAAGCCGGCTTCACGCTGGTTGAGATCATGATCGTCGTTCTGATCATCGGCATCCTGCTCGCCATCGCCATCCCGAACTTCGTCGCGGCCCGTGAGTCGTCCCGCGCCAAAGCCTGTATCGGCAACCTGAAGCAGATCGACAGCGCGGTTCAGCAGTATTGTATGGACAAAAAGCTGAACTCGTCCTCGTACTCGGCTGGCAAGCCGACCATCGATACTACCGTAGGTACCGGCCTCGTCGGTGCAGCCAGCTACCTGCGCACCCAGCCATCCTGCCCATCCACCGGAATTGCATTTCCGTATGTGGTTCCTGTTGCGATCACGGACTCCCCGTCGTGCAGCATTTCGGGCAATGCCACAAACTCGGTTGTAACGACCGGCTCCGGCACAGGCACCGACTACTCTGTGGCGGGTGCCAAGTTCTACCACGGACTGTAAACCGCAGCCGATTGCACTTTCCGATCCCGAGGATGCCAGTTGCCTGGCATCCTCTTTTTTTGTGACGGCTCCCGCTTCGTAAGGTGCGCTGCTTGCCGCGCCCTCTTATTTCCGCAGGAGCCATGTCTCGCAGAACACCCAACAGCCACAATATAATCGTATTTAGGCTAAAGACAATCCCCCGCCCCGCCGATAATCAACCCATCCTGCCAATCCTACCAGTCAAGGAACCCAATACCATGCCTATTTTCCAAACACATGTTGCCCGCCTGACACGCGCGTTCACCCTCGTCGAAATCATGATCGTCGTTCTGATCATCGGCCTTCTGCTCGCCATCGCCATCCCAAACTTCATCGGGGCGCGGGAAGCCTCGCGGGCGAAGGCGTGCGTGGCCGCCCTCGCGCAGATCAACAGCGCGAAGATGCAGTGCAGCATTGAAAATAAGCTGGCGACCGGCTCCACGGCGACCTTCAGCATCGATGGCACTACCGTCACCACGCCGGGGCCGAACGGGAACTATCAACTCATCACATCCGGCGGCAATTCCAACTACATGCGCGGCATCCCCCGCTGCCCCTCCGGCGGTCTCTACACCCCCGGCTCAGTGGTGACGGCCCCGACCTGCAATGTGGCGACGGCGGCGACCAGCACGGATTATCAGGCGGGCGGCAAATGGTACCACGGGTATTAACAAAATCCCCGTCCCTTTGCCGGTAAAGTCCCTGCGCTAGAACGCCATAATCAACGATAGCCTCCCAGAATCAAAAAGGCGAACCACACCATGAAACTACGATACTCGAAGAGACGCCGCGCGTCCGCCGTCAGGCCAAGCCTAAGACACAAAAAGGCACAGCGCGGATTTACCATCGCCGAAATCGCCCTGTCGCTGATCGTATTCGCCATGATGGCGATGATGTTCGGCGCCGTCTTCCCCATGGCCGTGCGCGGAGCGCAGTACGGCAGCAACTACGCGCAGGCGACCCTAGTCGCGCAGCACAAAATGGACCAGCTGCGATCGGCAGGCTACAACAAGGTCGTCCTGCCGAACACATTAGTGAGCCTCAACATTATTGACAGCACAATTGCAAACGGTGACGGCTCCTTTAACTTCGCCGCAGCGGACAACCTTACCAGCACCGGCGCAGTGCAAGGCTACTTTCCTGTTGGCAGCACGGGAACAGTCGCGATTACCGACTATCATGCCACGGATGCCAACGTCCCCGCCGGGAAAATCGCCCTGATTAAGGTCAAAGTCGCTTGGTCCGGCGGCGGCGTGTCTACCGGTTCCTATTCTCTCTCGACGATGATCGCACAGGCGGGACAGCCATGAAAAAAATCACCCTCTCACATCGAGCGAAAGCGCAGCGCGGCTTCACGCTGCTGGAAATGATGATCGCTGTCTCGCTCATGGGCCTGCTCTTTACCGGCGTCATGAACCTGTTTATCGCGGCGACACGCACGACTGTTCGGACACAGGCGCAGATCTATGCGACCAACGACGCCGCAAACTCCATTCAGAACGTCGTCGGCCAGCTCCGCGAAGCACAGTCCTTCGCCCTGCCCACCGGCAGTGTCAACAACCAGGGCGAAGAGGGCTGGATTCCGCTGACAGGGGCCACGCTCGACAAGTTCAGCACCACATTCGGCACGGAGACCATCAACACCGGGCTGCAGTTGAAATCGCCCCCGGCACTTAGTGGACCGGCCAACGGCTACACCGCCGCAAATGGCGCACTGATACAAGTCCAGAATGCGTCTGCATCGATTGCCATCCCCAGCCAGCCGTATGAGTCCACGGCAGGCGGCTCGACGCGAACGGTTTTGATCTATCGCGGCGACCCTGACGGCACCCCAGATGCAAAGCCCGATACCAGTACCGTCGCCAAAGCGGGCACGTATCTCTGGCAGTACGCGATCCCAGCGGATCAGACGTTCACCTTAAGTAAGATCGCCGACCCTGATCCAAAGCTGCGGAATCCTGTCGTGATCTGCAAAAGTGTCTCGATGGCACCGAATGCCGTGCAGTTCGTTCGCCCGGCATATGGCGAGGTCAAAGGCCCTCCACGGATTCCGGGAACGCCGGAGAAGTGGCAGGTGGAGATTAAGATCATCAGCGGCTACTACAGCCCGATCAACGGAACCGAGACAATGGAGGGCGGCAACGGTGTCAGCCAGCTTTCCGGGAAGTGCGTTTATATGCGCGACCACGATACGAAAGGTGCTCCCCCGTCGGCAGGCACGCAGTCCAGTAATAACGCGTTCCAGCATAACTAGGCAGCAAGCACCACTAGGCAGCAGCCCGTCACGAGGAGACAGCAGTCATGCAGAGTAATCAATACAACTCACAAAGAAGTCGGCGAAAGCGCACGCAGCGAGGCATGGGCCTGGTCGCCACGATGCTTGTTCTAATGGGCATCATGGCAATGATGCTGTTGGGTATCATCAGCGGCGGCAAAACCGGCGGCAGCGTCATGGACAATGCCAACAACGCGGTTCAGTCCAGTGCCGCCCGGACCCGCTCGGCGGCGTCATTCAATATGGCCGAAGCCGGTGTCCAGTATACCATGGCCTGGCTGAGTGTGCAGCCCGCCCCACCGGTAAACGGACTCTCTTTCGCTCCGGCACTGAACTTTGCTGGAGGTCCCGGCGCCACACTCGTGGGCAATCCCCAGCGGTCAAAGATCATCCCGGACGGCTCCGACAGCGGCACTTTCTTCACGGTGCGTGTGTACCCGGACAGCTTCAACAACGATGTCAACAGCGCGACCAGTATCTCCAAAAAATATCTGATCGAATCGGTCGGCGTCA
This sequence comes from Armatimonadota bacterium, assembly GCA_025353925.1. Classification (GTDB taxonomy): domain Bacteria; phylum Armatimonadota; class Armatimonadia; order Armatimonadales; family Capsulimonadaceae; genus JANXMY01. The sequence goes on along the minus strand of JANXNV010000071.1, from coordinate 7,350 downwards.
GTGGCGGCACGACCACCATCCTGCAAGTCTACGTTCGCCAGAGCAGCTTGAGCAAGTACTTGGTGCTGCTGAACTCCTGGAACAACAGCGGCAACTTCTGGGTCAGCGGCCTGACGACCTTCGACGGCCCAGTGCATGACAACAATATTGGTGCGGATGGTCACGGCGCAGACGGCGATCCGAACCCGCCCGACGGCCAGCCGGAAAATATCCTCTGGAAAAGCGCGGCGGGCACGCCTCCCATGTTTACTTATACTGGTGATGATGCCTATTCCGTGTCCAGCCCAACCGGCGTAAGCTGGTGGAAAGACTCGTTCAATAGTGCGGGCACACCGACCGTCATCGTGAACAACGATGGCAGCAAAACGGATCAGTGGCTGAACGTTGCTGCTGGCGGGGCAGGTACGGTCAAATCGGGCACCCCGGTCGTTGACTTCCCGAAGAACAGCACTATTCAGAAGAATGCGGCCACGAATACGCGCACCAGTCTCAACTCCACTGGGGCCTCTCTCTGTCCCGGCGGCGGGATTTATGTTGAAGGGGATGTGGATGAGATGGTCCTGTCCGCCGCGGGAGCAAACAATACAAACCAGGTCATCACCTTGAAACAGGGAGCATTGACCCAGCGGATCACAATCGACCAGGCGACAGGAAATACGGTCCTCGAAAAGCAGAAGCCGGATCTTACCTGGACAGCACTGGAAACACTGCCCGGCAGTAAGACCAATGGCGTTGTCTACGTCAACGGAAATATCGGGGCGCAGGGTGATCCCAAAACCGGCGGCCTGCATGGGACCGTCGCCGATAACGTCGTCACCGGCGGCGCGATCAATAACTACAACAAATGGACAATCGCCACCCCCCAGGACAAGAACTGTAATCTGGACGGCAGCGTTACTTACAACACGGGACGCAAGATCGCCAAAGACATCAATGGAAATCCCATTTATGTCGATGTTGACGGCAATCGCACGACCGACCCAAATGCCGGTACGCCGACGTTTGTTCCCGAGGACCAAGACACGAACTTTGCCGGGACGGTCGGGAAAGCGGGCACGCTCGGGATCATCTCGAATGACGTCAAAGTCACGATGACCGATTTCAATGGCAATCCGCTTAACAAGTTCGAGATGGATGGCACGGTGCTGGCCTCCGGCCTCTACGATGCCGACCACTTCGATGGCCGCCCCGTCGGTCTCTGGGAAAACATGGGCGGGTACCTGTCCAGCACGGTCGGGACATTCGGCGAGTTCGGCGGCGACCTGAAGCTGAAAAAAGGCTTCAATACGCAGTTCAACTACGATGCCCGGATGCGTAACAATCCGCCGCCCTTCTTCCCGACCACAGGACATGACTACACGATCGTCTCCTGGCAGCAAGTCAGCCAGACGATTGAGTGAACATTGACTGAGACCTGAAAAAGCCCCGGCACGGATGTGCCGGGGCTTTTTTTCTTTGCCGCGTGCCAATCACGTCAGCGCATCGATCTCCGTGGGAGTCACGACGACGCCGATGGTGTTCAGGTCCGCAATCGCCCGCTGGATCTCGTCACCATCGCCGTTGAAGGCAATCTGCATCCAGCCCGCCTCCTCGGAAACATTGGCCCGCTCGATCACCGTTACCAGGCGGTATTTCTTGCCCAGATTGTAAAGGATCGGCTCATTCGACATCAGCGTGTTGAAAGTAAGATTAAATCGTTCGACGGCCATAAAAACTAAACCCCTCCTGCAATCGCCGGGACGATGGAAACCTGGTCGCCGTCTTTGAGTGGTGTCTCCGCCCCCGCCAGAAAGCGGATGTCTTCGTCGTTGACGTAGATATTGATGAAGCGGCGCAGGGTGCCGTCCTCGCCGCGCAGGCGGCCGCCCATGCCGGGATAGGTGCTCTCCAGCACGTCCACTAGGCCGGTCACAGTCTCCGCCGACACTTCAACGGTATCCAAATTCTGCGTGAGATTACGCAGGGGGGTCGGTATTAATACGCTGACGGGCATTGTCTCTCCTCATTCATTCCGCCGACGAAGCCGTGCTTTATTTCACGCCGCCGACATGCTTGGTAATCGTCTCGATGTCCTGCCGGAGGCAGGTAAATACGGGAACGTCGCGCTCGGTGTAGGCACTCGCTTCGCTCTCGCGCAGCTTATGCACCAGGTCCAGAAAGTCCTGTGGGTAGTCGCTTTCAAATGCCACGACAAACTCCTGGTCGTCCAAACCGAACGAATACGTCGTATTCAGCTTAATACTCGGGTAATCATGGCCGACCGTGATATGCTCGCGCATCGCCCGGCGCCGCTCTTCGTCACTCAGACGGTACCAGGCCCGTGTCTTGACGAACGGATAAACGAACAGGTACTTGCCGCCGCCGATCACGATCTGTTTACGGCCTGTTTCGCGGTCCTCAAAGTCATGCTCGTCGACATAAATGCTCGTTTTCGTCATCGCCAGATAGGAGTACGGCGTCGAGAGATACTGCCCCATGCGCGTCCGCATCAAAGCCGCCGTCATTTCTTCAAAGTCTTCCAGTCGGTACGAAACGCGCCAAAGTAGAAAGTCGCACTCGGGCCGAATGCCGAGGGTGCTGAACGGATACACCAAAAACTTGCTTTTGGCCTCCGTCACCAGGGCGGACACCTCACAGGCCGCCTCAGCCCGCTCGGCTTCGGTCAGCTCCCGCCGGAACAGCGGGTCCAGCTTGTAAAACGCGAAATTGACGAACTGCCGGGGCGACTCCGCATCGGCAGCCCGCATCTCCAGATACTTTGCCTCTTCGTCCGGGGCCAGATTCTCTCGGTATGCTCTCATGGACTTGGTATTTCTAATGACAACCCGTAAGGACGCGCTCTTAAGCCGCGACTAATTCCTGCCGTTGCGCCGGGGCTGCCGGGACAGCATGGGCGCGAGCGGCGAGGGCCTCTTCGAGCGACGCCAGCGACGGCATAATTGGGATCGTTTTGTTCAGCGTGCCCAGCACGGCATCAATCGTTTTCAGGCCGTTGCCCGTGATGCAGATGACGACACTCTCGTCCTTGGGCAAAATGCCCTGCTCGATCAATTTGCGGGTCACGGCCACGGTCACGCCGCCCGCCGTCTCGGTAAAGATGCCCTCGGTCTGTGCGAGAAGCTGAATGCCCTCGACCACTTCCTCATCCGTCACATCTTCCGCCCAGCCGCCGGACTTGCGGCAGGTCTCCGCGGCGTAGTAACCGTCCGCCGGGTTGCCGATCGCGATGGATTTTGCGATGGTGTTTGGCCGCACCGGCTTCATGATCTCCGTGCGCTCTTTGACCATGGTCGAAATCGGCGCACAGCCGGTCGCCTGGGCGACATACATCTTAGTCGGAACGCCGTCGATCACGCCGAACTTGCTGAATTCCTGCAAAGCTTTATATATCTTCGTGACTAGCGAGCCGCCCGCCGAGGGGCAGACGATATGCTGCGGGGCCTTCCAGCCCAGCTGCTCGGCGATCTCGTAGCCGAACGTTTTAGAGCCGTCGCCGTAGAACGGACGCAGATTGACATTCGCCAGGCCCCAGCCGTATTTCCCAGCGACTTCCGAGCAAAGTCGGTTGACTTCGTCGTAATTGCCCTGCACCGACAGCACATTCGCGCCGTAGATGAGCGTCCCAACCACTTTGCCCAGCTCTAGATCGTGGGGGATAAAGATGTATGCCTCGAAGCCGCCTTCCGCCGCATGGGCGGCGACGGAGTTCGCGAGGTTGCCGGTGGACGCACACCCGACCGTCTGAAACCCAAATTCGCGGGCTTTGGAGAGAGCGACGGCGACCACGCGGTCTTTAAATGAGAGCGTCGGATGACTGACGGCGTCATTCTTAATATAGACTTCGCGCAGACCCAGTGCCCGTCCCAGATTTTCTGCTCTCACCAGCGGCGTGAAGCCCACCTGCTTACCGACCGTCGGCGGCCCGTCGAGGGGCAGGAGGTCGGCATACCGCCACATGGACAGAGGGCCGCTCTCAAACAGCTCCCGCGTGATCTTCGGCCCCGCCGCGTAGTCGTACTGCACTTCGAGCGGTCCGAAGCACAGCTCGCAGACATGGATCGGTGCTTTGTCATACTGCTGCCCGCATTCGCGGCAGCGCAGACCTACTACTTTTTTCCCAGACACGTTAGATTTCCTTCCACAAAAGGCATTAAAAAAGCCACTCGCCCCAAACAAACGATGATGTCAAGGACGAAGGGCTGCGCCTTCGTGGTACCACCTTGCTTCGCGGACACCTCACGGCGGCCCGCCTTGTCGGGTGCAAGTGCCGCGCGAATGAGCGCAGTCTTTCGACCCTGGCCCAATCACGGGAGCCCCCCGAGGCAGACTACTGAGTGCTTACGCACCGTTCCCCTGCCCAGCTCGGAAGTCATTTTCCGCCGCACGTCGCCCACCGGTTCTCAGCATTCCCGGCTCTCTGTCAAAGCGTCATTGCCGCGTACTCGTCTTCGTCATTGCTTTTGCAAAATAAAGTTATACCTTTAGTATACTCACCCGAAGCCGATGAAGTCAAGAGGGATATCGGACAAGGGCCGATTCGGCTTCAATTCTTCGCCTCTTCCTGCCTCCGCTCCGTCGTCACCGACGTATCCCCTGCCAGTATCTTTTTGGATTCCATATCTTCCAAAGAAACGCCCTGCGCGGTCAGAAACGGTGCCGGGGTCGGCGTAGTGAGCCGGGGATAGAGACGGAACAAGATCGCCTGGATGCTGCCGGCGATGGGGACTGAGAGCAGCATGCCCCAAATGCCGAACAGCTCGCCGCCGATGACCAGCGAGAACAGTGCGAGAATGGGGTGCAGGCCGACGCCGCCGCCGACCACGCGCGGAGTCACCACATTGTCGAAGATCTGGTTCAGCAGCAGAGTCGCAGCCAGCGCAATGCCGCCGAAGGCCAGGCCACTTTGATGGTCCGCAGTCGCCGCCGCAAACGAGACAACGAAGGTGATGACCGCGGTCGAAAACGCGCCGAGATACGGCACCGCGTACAGGACTCCCGCCGCCGCGCCGACCAGGAGCGCATACCGGGCCATCGGGTGGTGGAAAATGCTCAGGCCGTACAGCAGGCCGATAGTGAAAACGCCGTACAGGGCACAGACAATGAGGAGGCCGCGCAGGTAATCCGAGAACACCCCGCCGACATCGCCACCGAATTGGGCCATCATTTTGCGCGACTTCTCCGGGGCCAGGTAAAAGAGCCGCGCCCGCAGGCGATCAATGTCTGAAAGGAAGTAGAACGCAATAATCAGTGTCAAAATGAGCTGGATCAATACCGTAGCCGAACCGACCAGAAAGGTAACAACCTTGCCGCCCGCATCCTGCACCAGCACCGACGCACGGCTTGAAAGCTGCTGCGTGATCTGGTCGAAGTTCTCCGGCATCTTAACCGGGCCGATCTTGTGGTGCGCCGCGAGAAAATCGTTGGTGTATTTTTGCACCCCGGAAATGTAGGCCGGCCCGTTCTGGGCCAGATCTCCTGCCTGATTGATGAGGGAGGGAACAGTCATCCAGCCGATACCGGCAATCAGCAGCAGAAATCCTACGAAGACCACGGCCGTCGCAGGCATCCGGCCCAGGCCGCACCGGAGCAGCTTCTGCACCAGCGGATCCAGCAGCAGGGCCAGTACAAGCCCAAGGGCGAACGGCGTAATGACTGCCAGCGTCGCCTCGCCGAAGCGGTGGACAATGAGAGCAAGAAGTGCCAGCAAAACCACGCCCAGGGCCAGATAAAACCCGGCCCGGACATAGTCACGTGGCGGCAATGGGAGAGAATTAAGCATGGACCGATTGTACCCGGCTTGTTGGAGACTTTAACCCGGCTCACCCGCATTTTCGGAAACCGTCAAGTAATCTTTGAACCGTTCCCGGACCATCTTTGCCTCTTCCGCCACATTCTGCACCGCCAGCCGCGTTTCGCCCACCAGCAGGGAGCAGCCGAAAACGAGACTCCCCACCCCCACCCCGCCGGTCACCAGGCCGATCCCGAGGATGATACGAAACAGCAGATGATGCGTGGAGGAAATCAGACTGGCTCCGATCAGCGAGATCAACGCCGAAGCCGCAAACGACGCCAGCGCGAGGTAAAAGAGGCGCAGGGCATGCAGCAGTATCAGCGAGCGCCGCTCCAAACGATTGAGCTGATGCACCCGCATGATCGTCATCGGATCGCCGCTGACCTGCTGTTTTTCCAGCAAAACCGAAAGTGCCCGCGCCCGGTCAATCGCACGGGCAAAGCGGTTGCTGGTCCCCAGTGCCAGCACCGACGACGCATTCGTCAGCACCGCCGGGGCGGCGATGAGACTTAGACTGGCAAATGGATTGTCGGCAATGAGGGGCATGGGCTGACTTTCTTAAACTTTCTTCCCTACCGCTGCCCCAGCGTCTCCCACACTTCGACTTTGCTCCGCACCCGATGCACTACGGCGTCGGTGAACTCGCTGGTGGTGGACCCGCCGCCGAGGTCCGAGGTACGGATGCCGTCGTGGATCGCTTCGAAGGCCGCCTCGTAAATCGCCCGAGAGGCACGGGTCGCAGCGGGGGTGTTCAGGAATGTCAGCAGGGAGGCCCCCGCCAGAATCATCGCCAGCGGGTTCGCGATATTCTTGCCCTGTAGGGACGGGGCCGTGCCGTGCGGGGCCTCGGTCATCACGACTTTCGGCTCGAAGTTTTCGTCGAATGCCAGCAGCAGCGACTCGGACCCGGCGATGCTGCCGTAGAACGCCAGCACCAGATCGCTGAGGCAGTCGCCGTCGCGGTTGAGAGCGGGGATCACCAGCGGCTCCGAGGCCCGCGCCAGCAGCAGGGCGTAGGTCGCATCGATCAGCTGCGGCTCATAACGGACATCAGGGAAGCGTTTGGATGCCGCATCCATCTCCTCTTTGAACATGCCCTCGTAAATCGGCGAAACCGTATACTTCGGACCGCCAAAGACCTTCGCCCCCATCTTGCGGGCCTGCCGAAACGCGAATTCGGAGACCATACGGCAGGTGCCCCGGTCGATGGTTTCCGTGCGGTGCGCGATCTCATCGTACCCCTCACCTTCGCGCCATTCCTTCGCGCCGTAAGCATCGCCGACCGCCATCCGCACCACGGACATGGGGGCTGAAACGCCGCCGACCGTAAGCACCCCCGGCAGCCGCCGCCCCGTGCGAACGATCACGGTGCCATCGATCTCCGCCCGCAGGATCGCATTCGGGGAGCCGACATCGCCCTTGACTTCCGGCGTGATCGTCGCCGCCTTGATACCCAGCCCATGCTGCTTCATCGCCCGTGCCGCTGCATGCACTACTTCATTTTGAGTCGCTCTGCGGTTCTCCAGCGACAGATCGAAATGCAGAAAATCGACAGCTAC
>JANXNV010000043.1 GCA_025353925.1 Armatimonadota bacterium | reverse complement strand
CCCGGTCATCTTCTTAACCGTTCCGCTCTCAAACAGCACCAAAACTTTGTCGGCGTTCTTGACATGGTAGCTGGTCAGGGCAACCACCGTATCCGACGGCGGGTTCTGCCACCGAAGCTGCCGGTTGTAGTCGGCATCTGCACTGCCGGTCGGCTCACGGGCGATCTGGTAACGAGGCAAAAAAGTCGCACTGATTCCATTCGTCCCGGTCACCGTCGGACCGCTATCGTAAGCATCCTGCGTGTAGAAGTTTCGCTTTGTAGGCACGACGCCGCCTGCTGTTCCAGAGCAAAGTGCTCCTGCCGTCCCACCAAGCGTTGCATCATTCGCAGCACTACACGGCGCGATGAGACTCACGTTGAGCAGCCCGGTAGACTGAGCCGCACTGTTGTCATCAATGGGGTTGTTCGGGTCTTTAAAGACTTCGATGTCTTTGATGTACGCGGGGTACAGACCAGGAAAGTATAGAGCCACTTTGTTTGCTGTCTGTGCCCGGCCCAAAGCACCCTTCATGTCTCCAGCACCATCCGAATACCCAAAAAGCACCTCGGGATACCGATGATTATCCAGCTTGAACTGCGCCATCGACTGCTGGATTTGCTTCAGGTTGGAGATCGCCACATTCTGACGGGCATTCTCCCGCACCGTCGCAAACACGGGCAGCAGAATCGCGGTGAGAATCGCGATAATCGCGATCACCACGAGCAGTTCGATCAGTGTAAACGCTTGAAGGGAACGAGAGCGAGAAATACGTGCCATGATGTGCTCCTGATGTCTGGGAGGGTGTCGAAAATGGATTTTGACACCGGACTTACAAGGGTAACTGTTGCTTGACGAATGAACCGGAAAGAATGTTCCCAGTTTTATTAAAGTTTTTTAATTTATTTTCCGCGGAGGTCAGAGGCCCCACGGCCCGGCGGAAATTGTCGTACCGGTGCCGACATTGCCCCAGAACGTGTGGGCATACCAGGCCGCCAGCGGATGCCCGAAGAAGAAGGCCAAAAGTGCTCCCACCGCCATCGCCGGACCGAAGGGGATGGGAATCAGCTCACCCAAACGCCGCCGCTGCCGCAGCATGACGATCACTCCGGCAAAAGCCCCCAGAAAGACCGCGAAGCCGAGCGACCCTAACGCGAGAGCCAGGCCCAGATTTGCCCCGATCGCCGCCGCCAGCTTGCCGTCGCCCCCACCCATGCCCCCGGCGTCTTCGTCGGCCTCGATCTCCTCCGACGTATAACCTTCCAGCGGCGCGGCCTCCCCCCAGCGGGCCTCGACGGATCGGCGCAGGGGCGGCACGACGACCGCCAGAGAGGAGAGGAACACATACGCCCAGTCGTCGGCATTCTCCCGCAGATATTCCCCGGCAGCCTGCCCGATCCCTTTGCGCTTATTGAGGATCGCCACGAGGTAGACATAGGAAAGCAGGCCGATGAGATATATCACGGCGGCATAGCCGAGCATTCCTGCCAGCGCGTCCCCGAATGAATGCGTCAGCAGACCGTGAGTCAGGCCCACCAAAATGCCGAGGACGCTGAGGCCGTCAGGAATAACGAAGTGTTCCAGGTCGATGAAGAAAACGCAGAGCAGAAGAGCCGTGAACAGGCAGAAAAAGACCGCATCCAGCCACGAGCCGTTCCGGTGCCAGAGAAAACTGGCGATCAGGGTGAACAACGCTCCCGTAAGCAGCTCAACACCGGGATACCTCCAAGAAATTGGGGCTTTGCAGTAGCGGCATTTCGTTCCGAGGAGCAGAAATGAGAAGACGGGGAACAAGTCCAAAGCCCCCAGGCGGTGTTCGCACCGGGGGCAGTAAGACCAGGTTGGGGTCGAGATGCTGCCGCCGCGCGGCAGCCGCCAGATCACCACGTTCAAAAATGAGCCGATGGCGATCCCGTACAGCGCGGCGGTGACGAGCCAGAAAGATAACGGCAGGCTCTCTATTCCTTCTCGCCCTTTTCCGTTCCATCGCCGCCCGAGAGGGACTGGATCAGGACGATCATCGGCATAAACATACCCAGAACGATCAGCAGAACCGCCGTGCCCAGGAAGCAGATAAGAATCGGCTCAATGGCAACCGCCAGTGCGGCCAGGGCGGCGTCGACTTCATCTTCGTAAAAATCGGCGATCTTCGCAAGCATCGCGTCCAGCGAACCGGACTCCTCGCCAATCGAGATCATCTGTACCACCATCGGCGGGAACAGCTTGGACTTGATCAAGGGGTCACCGATCCGGTCTCCTTCGCGGATCCGGGCACGCGCTTCCATGATCGCATCAGAGATAACGATGTTCGAGACGGTCCCAGCGACTGTCTCCAGAGCCTGCAGGATCGGGACACCGGAGGTGAGCAGGGTTCCCAGCGTTCGAGAGAATCGAGCCAGAGCCACCTTGTGGTTGAGCTTGCCGAAGACCGGCACTTTCAGCTTGAACTTATCCCAGGCATGCAGCCCGAAGTTGGTGGAGATGAACGCTTTGAACGCGAACGACCCGGCGACCAATATTAGCACGACCGCCCAAGCTTTGTAGATCAGGAAGTCGGAAACGGCAACCAGCCCCAGGGTCAGTGCCGGGAAGTCCGCCCGTCCATGCGGCAGCATCGTCTCGAACAGACCTAAAAACGTCGGCACGATAAAGCGGCAGAGACCCAGCACGATGATCAGGGCCGCAACCATGACGATTGTCGGGTACGTCATGGCGGACTTGATCTTACGCTTCATTTCGACGTCCTTTTCCAGAAACGTCGAAAGCCGCTGCAAGGTCTCTTCCAAAACTCCACCGACTTCACCGGCGCGGACCAGACCGATAAACAGGTTGCTGAACGTGCCGGGATACTTAGCCAGACTTTTCGAGAGTGTGTTACCCGCCTCGACCTCTTTCTGGACATCCAAAATGATCCGCTTCAGCTTCGGGTTGGACTGCTGCTGGCTGAGAACATCCAGGCAGCGGACAAGCGAGACACCCGCATCGATCATCGTCGAGAACTGGCGGCAGAAGATGGAAAGCTCCGTCAGCTTGACCTTCTGAATGTTCTCAAACCAGTTTCCGCCCAGGCCCTTTTTGGCCTTGGCGGGCTTGATTTCCGAAATCATAAACCCCTGCTCGCGCAGGCGACGGGCGAGAACGTCCGGATTTTCCGCTTCCGATGTCCCGCTCCGCATGGTGCCGGCGGCGTCTCGGACGGTGTATGCATATGTTGCCATAGTGTGCTGCTCCTTAGTGAGCGAAAAGACTGCTCTGTGTTTAGAACGCGCGATCACGTCAAATCGGTTCGCGCTCAGCGAAAAGACTTGGGATTATTTCCCTGCGCTCGTTTAGCGCCCTGGGATGCGCGGCGGCGGGCCGCCTCCTGGCCGGGCGGACGTGCCGCCGTCGGCATCCTGACCGGCCAGCATCCGCTTCAGCTCTTCCGCGTTCTGGGCGCGGGACAGAGCATTTTCGTAACTAATTTTACCCTCGTTGTAAAGCTTACGCAGGCAAGCATCCGTCGTAATCATGCCAATATTCGCAGAAGTCTGAATGATCGACGTAATCTGATGCGCTTTCGCCTCACGAATAAGGTTTCGGATCGCTGGATTCGCAATCATGATCTCTTGAGCAGCGACACGACCCCGGCCCGTTTGCGCTTGATATCCAGGCGTACACGGAATGAGCTGCTGCGAGATAATCGCCTGTAGGTTGTTCGAAAGCTGCAAACGCACCTGCCCCTGCTGCCCTGGTGGGAAGATATCGACCATGCGGTCTACGGAAGAAGCCGCCGAGTTGGTATGCAGCGTCCCGAACACGAGGTGGCCCGTTTCTGCCGCAGAGACCGCCAGCGCGATTGTTTCCAGGTCACGCATTTCGCCGACGAGAATGACATCCGGGTCTTCACGGAGTGATGCTCGCAGGGCATTGGAGAAGCTCTTCGTGTCCATACCCAGCTCGCGCTGATTGATGATAGACAGCTTATGGTTATGCACGAACTCAATCGGGTCTTCAATTGTGATAATATGCTCGGAGCGGGTCAG
>JANXNV010000030.1 GCA_025353925.1 Armatimonadota bacterium | reverse complement strand
CAGGAGGAGACGCCGAGGCGGGGGTGCAGTGACATGGTGATCTCCAATAAGAACCTAACCCCGCCGCTGCGCGTCGACCCTTCCCTAAGAGGGAAGGGTGGGGAGTCAGGAGAGAAGTCAAGAAAGAGCCTTCCGCTGCCGTCTTAACTCTTTTCCTAGCTCTCAACCCTTCCCTCTTAGGGAAGGGTCGACGCGAAGCGGCGGGGTTAGGTTCTTCGTTTTCGGGAGTAACACACATGTCCCTTTTCGGCAAGCGCAATACGGAAGTCGACACGCGGGCGAAAACCGACCAGGACCGGCTTGCTCGCGGCGGTTTGCCATTGGGGGCGGAGCATCGCCTGAATTCGCTGCGCCAAAATAGTACGTTCTTCACCAGTAACTTGAGTGTCAATGAGCTGGCACTCGCGGCGACTGAAGGTGTCCGCCCTCTGGGGCAGGTGATGGGCAGCACGATCTATCATGTCGGCTGGCAGTACACGCCGCTGTACCACAGCACGGAGCTGGTGGCCCTCAGCCATGCCCAGTATCAGGCCCGGCTGCTCGCGATTTCGCGTTTGCAGCAGGAGGCCCGGCTTTTGGGGGCGCATGGGGTGATCGGCGTTCGTTTGGAGCGGCAGGCCTATGCCTGGGGCGAGAACCTGATTGAGTTCGCGGCTCGGGGAACCGCCGTTGCTCTGCCGGGGATGCCCGTCCCGGAACACCCTTTCGTCTGCGCCCTGTCCGGGCAGGACTACTACGCGCTGCGGCGCGGCGGCTTTTCGCCGGTTGGATTCACCTTCGGCACCTGCACCTATTACCACGTCGCCAGTGCGTCCAACCAGTGGGTAACGCAGGGCGGCATCTTCGGAGTCGGCGCATTGCAGAACATGGAGCTGACCGACTACACGCAGGCCATCTACACTGCCCGCCACATTGCCATGACTCAGATGACCCGCGAAGCCGCCCATGTCTCCGCAGAAGGCATCGTCGGTGTGACCGTCGAGCAGTCCATCCAAACCCACGAGGTCGAAGTCAACAACACGCCCCGCCGCGACCTGATCGTCGAGTTTACAGCCCTCGGGACCGCAATCGTCACCGCAGGCATGGATACTCTGGCGGTTAATTATGCGCTGCCGCTCACAGATTAAGGAGACTAGTTATTATGCCAACACCCTACACACCCGGTTCTCAGGAGGGCCTGCCGGTTCACGCCCGGAACCGCCTGGCGGCGATGAAGCCGGGGGCGAACCAGAAGGGACTGTTTACCAGCGACCTTTCGGTCAATGAGTTTCTGCTGGTCAAGGAAGCCGGGTTCGACCCGCTTGGCCTGGTGGTCGGCTCCAGTATCTACCACATCGGCTGGCAGAAGCCGGCGATGAACCAAAGCATGGAGCTGGAAACACTGACCCAGGCCATGTATCACGCGCGTGAGCTGGCGATGACCCGCATGGAAGAGGAAGCGGACAGCCTCGGGGCGGATGGGATCGTGGGGGTCCGGCTGGAAGTTGGGCGGCAGGAATGGGGCGAGAATCTGGCGGAGTTTATCGCTATCGGAACCGCCATTAAAGCCAGAAGCGGCGAATCACACCGGGCACCCAACGGTCGGCCTTTCACATCGGACCTCAGCGGTCAGGATTTTTGGACTCTGACCAAAGCGGGTTATCGTCCGATCTCATTCGTCATGGGCAACTGCGTCTACCACGTCGGCTACCAGGGCGTGAAAGCCTGGTTTTCACAGATCGGCCAGAATGTTGAGATGCCGACCTACACGCAGGCCATCTACGATGCCCGCGAGTTGTCGCTGGCCCGCATGCAGGCGGAGGCTGAGCAGTTAGGGGCGGACGGCATCGTCGGGGCGACCATCAAAGAAAACTCACACGGCTGGGGCAGCCACGTGATCGAGTATTTCGCCGTTGGGACCAGCATTATTGCCACCCGTGCCGATCACACTATCCCGACCCCGTCGCTGGTATTATCTCTCTCGGATAAGTAGGGAGGAAATCGACCGCGCCGGGCCGAATAGTCTTTATTATCACACGGATGTTTGTACGGTTCAGGAGGATTACCATGCTCGCTCAAGTCGATTCTAGTGCCATTCTCGGCATTGATGCCTATGTCGTTCGGGTCGAAGTGGACATTTCGTCCAGCGTGCCCATGTTTACTATTGTCGGTCTGCCCGATGCCGCCGTTCAGGAGTCGCGGGAGCGAGTTCGGAGCGCGATTAAAAACACCGGCCTGGACTTTCCGCTCCGGCGGATTACGATCAATCTCGCCCCAGCGGATATCAAGAAGCAGGGGCCGGCATTTGACCTGCCGATCGCGATCGGGATTCTTGCCGCCACCGGGCAGGTGCGCAGCGAAACCATCGCCGGAGGGATGTTTGTCGGGGAGCTGGCACTCGACGGGGCCGTCAGCCCCGTTTCCGGCGTTCTGCCCATGGCGATCAAGGCGCGAACGGATAAACGGCCTTTTCTGGTCGTCCCCGCCGCCAATGCTCTCGAGGCGGCGATAGTCGGCGATGTGAACGTATACGGCGTGAAAACGCTGGCGGACGTCGTGACGCTCCTAAGTGACTTCGACGCGCACATCCCGCTGACCTCCGACCCGGAAGCCCTGCTGCAGATCGTCGGCGCGGATGAGCTGGATTTCTGCGAAGTTAAAGGCCAGGAGCATGTCAAACGGGCACTCGAAGTGTCGGCAGCCGGAGGCCACAACATTTTGCTGGTCGGCCCGCCAGGCTCCGGTAAGACCATGCTGGCCCGCCGGGTGCCTTCAATCCTGCCGCCGCTGACCCTTGACGAGTCGCTGGAAGTGACTAAGATCTATTCGGTCGGTGGCCTGCTGGGCACGACGGCGCTGGTCACAAAGCGGCCCTTCCGCGCACCGCACCATTCGATTTCCAATGCGGCTCTCGCGGGCGGCGGTGCAGTCCCGCGCCCGGGGGAAGTCTCACTTTCACATAACGGCATCTTGTTTCTCGACGAGCTGCCTGAGTTTCGGCGCGATGTTCTGGAAGTTCTGCGGCAGCCGCTCGAGGACGGCCATGTGACGATTGCCCGGATTGCGGGAACTATGACGTATCCAGCGCGTATTATGCTTGTAGCCGCAATGAATCCCTGCCCCTGCGGGTACTATGGAGATACGGTCAAGACCTGCTCGTGCTCACCGCCGATGATCGCGAAATACTTGCAGCGTATCAGCGGCCCACTACTAGACCGGATCGACATTCATATCGAGGTTCCGCGTCTGCGTCAGGACGAAATGATTCACGGCGGCGGTACCGGCGAGCCTTCAGTCTCGATCCGTGACCGCGTTCTCACTGCCCGCGCGGTGCAGAAAGCCCGGTTTGAGGGCACGAACCTACACTGTAATGCGCATATGGGGGCCAGACAGATCAAGCATTTCTGCGCCGTCACCGACGATGTGAAAGATCTGCTGCGAGCAGCGATCTCGCAGCTTGGCCTCTCGGCCCGCGCCTACGACCGTATCTTGAAGCTGTCTCGAACCATCGCCGATCTGGACAGCCAAGCCGATATTCAACTGGCACACGTCGCCGAAGCGATTCAGTACCGCGCCCTGGACCGAAAGTTGTGGGGATAAATCCAAAATGACTGACATGCCTACAGAAGAGGAAATTAAGCTGCTTACAGGCAAAGCCCACGCAATCTATGAGAGCAAGTTGAAATCCATATTGGAACCGCAATTTAACGGTCAGATTGTTGCGATCCATGTAGACTCGGGTGACTACGAAGTTGCCAAGCACTCTGCGACTGCAACCAGAGCCATTCGTGCAAGGCACCCTGGCACGCTTGCGCTCATCCTAGACATAGGTCCTCCGCGAATCGACTCGCTGACAATGCGGATGCTCGGGAGTCAAATACTTTCGGGACAGATAAAGTGACGCTTGGTAATTTCCGGGATGACCATCCACGTGTTTGTATCGCTCTGCCGGGAAAAAGCAGTCGGGTGGAAGTAGAGTTTATTGTTGACACAGGATTTGCCGGTGACCTCGCTTTACCTGCAAGGCTGGTGAACCAGCTCGAAGGCATTTTGATTGCTTTGCAGGAGCGCAGACTGGCATCAGGTCAATTATTGGTGTGTCCGGCATATCAAATTATGCTTGATTGGGATGGTCAGGCTCGCCCAACCGAAATTCTCGTCATGGAAGGCGATCCGCTGCTGGGTACGACGCTTCTGAAGGATACTTTGCTTCAGGTCGAAATGACTGAGGGCGGCGAAGTCTCAGTCGAGCCACTTTAAATGCTTTGCTCTTGGAAAGTTTAGAAAATGCGTTATAACACGCCGACCACACCGCTTGACAATTTAAAAGACTTCATGACCCGCGGCGGTATCCCGGTCACCATGACGCTGCTCGTGTGCAGCGTGGCACTGTTTTTAGGCTCGTTTTTCACTTCGCAGGGCCTAGATCGCTTTATTGTATCCTATGTCGCTTTTTTGCCGTACAATATCCTGCATGCACCCTGGACAATTTTCACCTACCCGATCGTGGCGGGGGGCTTTTTCAATCTGCTGGTTGGCGGGTTCTTCTTCTGGCTGGCCGGTGGAAGTCTGGAGCGGGGATGGGGAAGTCAGCGGTACGCGATTTTTTTCTTTTCCCTGACGGCAATCACTGCCCTCTCGCTGCTGCTGGGTTACTCTCTCGCAGGACGCGAAGCCATACCGCCCATGTTTGGTTTTTCGCTGCCGCTTAGCGGAATGATTGTCGCCTTTTGTATGCTGAACCCAAATTTGACACTCAACTTTTATTTCGTTCCCATAAAGGCAATTTATGTGGCATGGATCGTCGCCCTGCTGAGCTACTTCATGGCGGGAATGGGGCCGCTCCTCAACCTATTTGCCTGCGGCGGCATCCTAGCGGCATTTCTGTATGTCAAGTTTGGCCGCTCCTGGGGCGATATCAGCTCTTACAGTGCGCCGCGCCGCGCTCCTCGCGGACCGGACCTGCGGATGGACATGCGGCCCTCGAAGCCAGCGGGTCGGCAGTCATTTCGCACGACACGCGATGGATCGCCGCTTCGCCCTAAGCCGTTCGACATTGCCGGGCGGATTCGGGACTGGCGGGACCGGCGCAAGCTGGAAAAACTCTGGCGCAACTCTGGCCTCTCCGATTCGGAGCCGGAGTGGCGCGACGACGAAAAGCGGCGGCGCTGATACAAACCAAAAACGGTTCAAAGACGAACACACGAAGGGAAGAAATGTGACCACACGCATCACGCTTGCTCTACTCATGGCCGCGCCGCTGGGCGGCGCACTTGCTCAGACGGCCCCTGCCCCTTCTCCGGTGGAATACTATCGCAGCAACATCGGGCATACTGGAGTTACCACGGACAAATTGACCGCTCCTCTTTCTCTTCTCTGGCGGCATACGACAAGTCAGGCAAAGAACAATCCGGCGTCGGCAGTTTACGGAGACTCAACCGTTTATTTTGTGTCCGGCGGCTTCGCCTACGCTGTGAATTCCAGCGACGGTACCATTAAGTGGCAGTATCCCTCGGGAGCGAAGTCAAGCACATTTTTCGCCACCACCCCTGCCCTATCGGGCGGGGCATTATATCTCACAGATGACAATGGGGCAGCTTACAAGCTAGACGCTGCGACGGGCCATGAAGTATGGACAAAAAGGCTCGACGGAGCGATCCGCTCCGCGCCGATCGTCAGCGGCGGCGTTGTTTACTTCGGCAGCGGAAACAGTCACTGTTACGCCCTGAGTGCGGACACGGGAGGCATTGTCTGGGATGAAAAGACCGAAGGGGCAATCACGACATCGCCGACAATTACCGGGGGACTGGTCGTGTTCGCCTCGGGCGATAACAACGTTTACAGCTTGAGCACGCGGACAGGCAAGAAAGCTTGGTCTCTGGCCTTTGATGCCGACCCTAGCACGCTACCTGTCGTTTTCGACGGCACCACGCTCTATGTGACGGCGGGTGACACCATTTACGGTCTGGACCCGAGCAACCGGGCACAGCGCTCCAAGCTGAACCTGCCGACAAACCTGCTGCAGCCGCCGACAATCAGCCGAGACTCGATCTACGCAATCACGCAGACGAACGTTCTCTACGCCCTCTCATTGGCGGGCCGGTCCCGCTGGCACATCACCCTCAGTGGAGCTGCGACCGCGCCGCCGCTTCTGGCAGGTAATTTGCTGCTCATCGGCACACAAGGCGGTGTGATGTCCAGCTATGAGGCCGGCAGCGGCAAGCTGCTCTGGCAGTATGTAATGCAGGCAACCGCAACCGATAGCCAGCCGAAATACGCTTCGGCCAACGTGTATGCTGCGCCGATCCTGGCCGGTGGCACTTTGTATGTGGTTAGCGACGACGGCTCCCTCAGCGCCTTCCGTGCCGACGGCTCGGATAATATTGGTCCTCAGCTGACCCAGCGCGTCCCCGACGCTGGGGCTACGGTTTCCAGCCAAAACCTCTCCTACGGATCCTATCTCGTGGATGCCGGTACCGGAATCGACCCGGCCACGGTCAGCCTCGCTTTGGACGGCCAGATCACGGCCAAATCGGTTTACAATCCAGCCCAGAATGCCATCTACAGTACGCCGACCACGCCGCTCAAAGAGGGCAAACACGAGGTGACAGTCAAGGCCGCGGATTGGCGCGGGAATACCACCACGCAAACTTGGAGCTTTACTGTGGATGACAATCCCGGCAGATCAGATACCCAGCCGGGCAGAAATAACGGCGGGGACCCTCGTTACGCCGATCCGCGTTACCAAGGGGATCCGCGCTATCAGGGCGGCGCAGGCGGACGCAATCCGAACGCACCCCCGCCCCCGCCGCCAATCACGCCCTTCTAAGCTTTTAGGCGTCTACGGACTTTCGACAACAAGGAGTGAGATATGTTGGCTACGGATGGCCAGGACGCACAAGACGCCTGGCTGAAATTAAGTTTACTTGAGATCGCAACCCACCGGAAGCATACGCTTTTGGAAGCGTTCCACGGGGACCCTGCGGCCCTCTTCTCGGCCTCGACCGACGAATGGTGCGAACGGTTTCCGAAGTTCACCGGCAAGCGGATGGAGCAAATCGTCGCTCTTCGAACACTTGACCTCACCCCGCATTGGACTGCGATTGATAAATGCGGGGCCACCCTGGTCACGTTTGACTCCCCGAATTACCCTGCCAATTTACGCCCTTTACCCGATGCCCCGCCGGTCCTGCTGGTACGCGGGGAGCTGGTCCCCGAAGATAAATTCAGCATCGCGATTGTCGGCTCGCGCGGCGCGACCCATTACGGTCTTACGCTCGCGAAGCAATTTGCACGGGAGCTATCCGGGCACGGTCTGACAATCGTCTCCGGCGGCGCACGCGGGGTCGATACGGAAGCACACAAAGGGGCGTTGGAGGCGAGTGGCCGGACACTTGCGTATCTCGGCTGCGGCGTCGATCACGATTACCCCCGCGACAACCGAGGCCTCTTCGACGATATCGCCTGCGGCAGCGGAGCGGTCCTCTCCGAGTTTTCCATGGGGACATTGCCGGAACCCTGGCGCTTTCCCGCCCGCAACCGACTGATCTCCGGCACCTCTCTGGGCGTCGTTGTCATCGAGAGTCCCGTCAATAGCGGCTCGCTGATCACGGCCCGTGTCGCCGGGGAGCAGGGCCGCGACGTTTTCGCGGTCCCCGGCCCCGTCGGCTTCGGTCATAATACCGGCTGCCACAAGCTTATTCAGGACGGTGCCAAGCTAGTCGAGAGTGTCGACGATATTCTGAGCGAGCTAGGTGAATTGTCGCTTCGCTCCCCGGATATGCGCACCATCGGTTCCCTCCCCCTCCCCGGTCCGCCTCTGCCGCCTGAGCAGCGGCGCGTCCTGGACCTGCTCACGCTCCAGCCGCGCATCGTCGAGGGCATGCAGTACGAAAGCGGCCTCACCGTCCCGCAGGTTATGGGTATTCTCACCCTGCTGGAGATGCGCGGCCTAGCCCGCCGCGTCCCCGGCAACGCCTTCGTGCGGGTGCTGTCGTAAACATGGTATTATAAATGCACAAGCCACTCGTTCGGAAACGCCGGACACGGGAGCACATCATCGCCGACCTAAGCGTCAACCATGCCGAGCGTCACGCGCTGCTTTGTGGGTTCACTGTGGAGCACCCACGCAACGACTACGGATACGATCTGCTGCTTTCTACGTACAATTGGAACGGAGAACCGGAAAGTGGTGAAGTGCGGATTCAGCTCAAGGCAACCGACTCGCTTCTTTTGCTCAAAGATAAGAAGTTTATCTCGTGGCGAATATTACGCTCTGACCTGGCACGGTGGCTTTACGATCAATTTCCTGTTATCCTGATCGTCTACGATGCCCAAAAAGATTGTGCCTATTGGCTATATGTGCAGAGGCATTTTGAGCAGTCGGATAATTTCAATCTGTTTTCGGCACCGGAGACGATAACAGTGCGAATTCCAGTTGATAATAACCTTGACTGGAACGCGATGTTTTTATTCGCCAAATTTCGCGATTTGATGGTTCGGCAAATGCAGGGAAAAACCCATGAAGAAATCTAACATCACCTTTCAGCAGTTGGATATGGTCCTACGCTCATCTAATTTCGACAAAGGAATTGGAGTGAATGCCTTCGGTATCCAACACTTACATTATGAGAATACAGAATATGACGCCATTATACTCGTCCCTTCCGGGGCTGCGGGCGAGTATGTGTCAGCTTTAGATATTCATTCTGCCGAGCGAACAATGGAAGGCCGCGGCGTGATGTCTCGCGAAATGTTTTTCAAGCTGCTGCGAGAATCAGGCGATAATAGAAAGCAAGCCGCATAGGGAAGTTTCGTGATCGTGCTGCTGAGCGGTGCCGGTAACAAAAAATGCCGTTTGAGTGTTATAATAAAGGGACTACAAGGATTAAGGCATTTATGGCAAAGAAGTTGATCATCGTTGAATCACCGGCCAAGACCAAGACACTCAAGGGGTTTCTGGGCAGTGACTACCAAATCGAAGCAAGCATGGGGCACGTACGGGACCTGCCGGAGAAAAAGCTTTCCATTGATATCGCCAATGATTTTGCGCCGACCTATGTGATTATCCCCGAGCGCAAGGATGTCGTCGCCAAATTGATTGCGGCGGCAAAAAATGCGAGCGAAGTTTACCTGGCCTCCGACCCGGACCGCGAAGGGGAGGCAATCTCCTGGCATCTACAGGAAGCGCTTGGTCTCGTCAATCCCCGGCGTATCCAGTTCAACGAGATCACCAAAACCGCCGTGCAAGCGGCTCTGAAAAACTATCGCACGATTGACATGGACCGGGTCAATGCCCAGCAGGCGCGACGCGAGCTGGACCGGATCGTCGGCTACAAAATCAGCCCAATCCTGGCAAAAAAGGTGCAGCCACGTCTGTCGGCGGGCCGGGTGCAGTCGGTTGCCGTTCGGCTAATTGCGGACCGGGAGCGAGAGATACTGGCGTTTAAGCCGGTCGAGTACTGGTCCATCACCGCCTCACTGACGCCGGACCTCGTGAAAAACAAATTCGACGCGGCTTTGATTCAGCGGGATGCCAAGAAGCTGGAGATTTCCAATCAAGCAGCCACGGATCAGATACTTTCAGATTTGAAGGGGGCGGCGTACACGGTCAAATCCGTCAAGCGCACCGAAAAGCGGCGTAACCCGGCAGCCCCGTTTATTACCAGCACCTTGCAGCAGGAAGCGTCCCGCAAGCTCGGGTTCAATGCCAAGACGACAATGCGCGTTGCTCAGCAGCTCTACGAGGGCGTGGATGTGCCGGGGGAAGGTCATGTCGGCCTGATTACCTACATGCGTACCGACTCGACCCGGATCGCCGATGAGGCTCAGGCGGCGGCGCGTCACTTGATTACTGAGACCTACGGGGCAAAGTATGCAGCGACCCTGGGCAAGCAGTACAAAAAAGGCGGCGCGGCACAGGATGCTCATGAAGCCATTCGACCTACCGATGTCAACCGCCTGCCGGACCGTATCTCGCAGCTCTTGAACCGTGATCAGGAGCGGCTGTACAAGCTGATCTGGCAGCGGTTCGTGGCCTCGCAAATGGCCCCGGCGGTCTTCGATGTCGTGACCGTGGACATTGCGGCGGTGAACTACACGTTCCGCGCAACCGGCTCGACCATGAAGTTCGACGGCTTCCTGCGTGTTTACACGGAAGGCAGGGACGATGTCAACAAAGTAGAGGACGAGGACAAGCAGCCCCTGCCGCCGCTGACCGAGGCGCAGATACTCAAGCTGCTGGCACTAACTCCGAAGCAGCACTTTACAGAGCCGCCGCCCCGCTTCACGGAAGCGACGCTGGTCAAAGCTTTGGAAGAAAAAGGCATCGGCCGCCCAAGCACTTACGCCTCGATTATCGCGACGATCCAGGACCGGCAATATGTCGAGCTGGCGGAGAAGAAGTTCCGACCGACCGCGCTCGGCTTGACTGTCAACGACTTGCTGGTTAAGCACTTTCCCAGCATCATGGATATCACGTTCACCGCGGGAATGGAGTCACAGCTGGACGGCGTCGCAGAAGGCAAAGAGGATTGGGTGCAGATGATGCGCCGCTGGTACGATCCGTTTGCTGAGAGCGTCAAGAAGGCCGGGACAGAGATGGAGAGCCTGAAAGTTCCACCGCGTGAAGCCGGGCAGGACTGCCCGACCTGCGGCAAGCCGATGGTTATTCGCTCCAGCCGCTACGGAGAATTCGTCTCCTGCTCGGATTATCCAAAGTGTAAAACGATTGTCCGGCCTGAAGCCGAGGAATCAGAGGGCGAATGTCCGAAATGCGGCAAGCCGATGCAGGCCCGTGCCGGTCGGTTTGGCAAGTTCATCGCCTGCACCGATTACCCGGAGTGCAAGACGACCAAGCAGATCTCCGCCGTCAAGGTGGATGTCCCCTGCCCCAAATGCGGCGGGGAAGTGGTGCAGAAGCGCAGCAAAAAAGGTGCGACCTTCTTTGGCTGCGGGAACTATCCGAAGTGCGACTTCGTCGCCTGGGGAAAGCCTGTGGGCCGAAGCTGCCCGAGGTGCGAAAGTATTCTGGTGGAGAACACGTTCCGTGGGGGCCGCATCGCCGGTATCAAATGCCATAACGCCGAGTGCGATTACAAAGAGGCTGCGCCGCCGAAAGCAAAAGAAAGCGACGAAGCTGAGGTCGTCGAATTCGTCAGTGAGCGAGAGCTGGCGGCAGCTTGATGGCCCGAGTATAATACTCTGAGGAGAAGACACGAGTTCATGCTGGCACTGAATTTTTACCACGACCTGTACGGTGATGCCCTGAAAAAGGGACGGAAATCGGCGACTATTCGCCTCGGTGACAAAAGCGACAAATACCAGTCCGGTCAGATCGTCTGGGTGACGGTCGGACAGCGGTTTGCCCGGCGAAAGAAGATGTTTTGTGCCATCCTCGATGCAGTCGAGGTCAAGCCCTGCGGCGATTTGTCACCCCGCGATGTCCAGCGGGAAAGCCCGGAGCTGCGGACAAAAGAGGAAGTCATGACATTACTCTCGCGCATTTATGGCCGGGATGTCACCGAATCGGATATCTGCACCGTAATCTATTTCTCTCCTATCGATGAATATGAGCTTTAAATAATGACTGACGAAATCACGATCATCGGCGGTGGCCTCGCGGGCAGTGAAGCCGCCTGGCAGGCCGCGAATGCCGGAGCCAAAGTGCGCCTGGTGGAGATGCGCGGGGTCAAGCCCACGCCTGTCCATCAGACAGACCAGTACGCAGAATTGGTCTGCTCCAATTCACTCAAGTCGAATCTCTTGACCAATGGGGCCGGGCTGCTCAAAGAGGAGATGCGGCGGCTGGATTCGCTGATTGTCGCCGCCGGTGATCTGTCCAGCGTCCCTGCCGGAGAAGCACTGGCCGTGGACCGCAGCCTCTTCGCTGCGTATATCACGAACAAGCTGGAAGGCCATCCGAACATTACCTTGGACCGAGCCGAAGTGACGACTATCGATGAGAACTCCGTACACATCATCGCAACAGGCCCGCTGACTTCGGATGCGCTGGCCCTCGATGTTGGACGCCTGACCGGCCAGACCCAGCTTTTCTTTTACGATGCCGTCGCCCCAACCATCGACGCCTCGACTATTGACCGTGACATCGCGTTTCTCGCCTCACGCTACGAAAAAGGCGAAGCGGCTTACTTGAACTGCCCGTTCAACAAAGCCGAGTATGAAGCCTTTTACGAAGCACTCCTAAGTGCCGAACTCGCTCCGCTCCAGGAGCATGAAGCTAAAGTCCCCTACTTTGAGGGCTGCCTGCCTATCGAGGTCATGGCGGCTCGCGGCCCGAAAACGCTCTCTTTTGGCCCAATGAAGCCGATGGGCCTGGTGGACCCGCGTACCGGGCATCGGCCCTGGGCCTGCCTGCAGCTGCGGCAGGAGAATCGGGCGGCGACGCTATACTCCATGGTCGGGTTTCAAACCCGAATGAAGTGGGGCGATCAGAAGCGCGTCTTCCGAATGATTCCGGGCCTTGAAAACGCCGACTTCGTGCGCTACGGTGTTATCCACCGTAACACTTATATCCAGTCGCCGCAGGTGCTTGCGGATACGCTTCAGATGCGGGCTTATCCCAATGTGTTTTTCGCCGGGCAGATCACGGGAGTCGAGGGCTACGTCGAGTCGGCAGCCACCGGCATATTGGCTGGCCGCAATGCCGCCAAGCATCTTTTGGGCCAGCCGCTTCGGTCACTCCCGGAAACGACTATGCTCGGTGCTCTGGCAAATTATGTCGCGCATTATGACGGCAAAGATTTCCAGCCGATGAATGCTAACTGGGGCATCGTCCCGCCGCTGCCGGAACGGATCAAAGACAAAAAAGAGAAAAACAATCTTCTGGCTGAACGCGGTCTGGCGGCGCTCGAAGCCGTTCTGCCTCTGTGATCGAAGCTTGCGGTGATGCTTTCCTGAAGTCTCTGGAAACCGTTCAGGGGGCGTCGCCGAACACGATAAAAGCCTACGCCGAAGACCTGCGGCAGTTCATGGATTTTTCGGAAAGCACCGGTGTCACCGATATCCACGCGGTGACACCGGACCTGCTGCGTGCCTATTTAGTCAGCCTGCAGGATGCGGGGCTGTCCCGACCCTCTCGTGCCCGCAAGACAGCCTCGCTCCGATCCTTTTTCGCCTATCTCACTCGACAATCCATTCTCCCTATCTCGCCCGCCGCAGGGCTGCGCACAGTCAAGCAGGAGCGGCGTCTGCCGAAGTTCCTGCGTGCGGATGAAATCGAGGCTCTGCTGGCCGCTCCGGACGCGCAGAAGCCCCTCGGATTGCGCGACCGGGCCTTGCTGGAAACGCTCTACGCCACGGGAATGCGTGCAGGGGAATTGGTGACTCTCGCCTTGTCCGATATTGATTACGATGAGGGAATTATCAAAGTCATCGGCAAAGGGGATAAAGAGCGGGTGACACTGCTCGGGCGGCAGGCACTTTTTGCCTTGCAGCGTTATATCCGGAAAGGCCGCCCTGAGCTGGTGCTGTCCATTGCTCAGGACGGGGGGGCATTGTTTGTCAACCGCTATGGTGGGCGTCTCTCCGACCGTGGCGTACGCAAGCTGTTCGACAAATACTGCGCGGCCGCCTCGACGCATCTGAAAGTCACACCCCATGTTTTGCGCCACACATTCGCGACGCACCTACTCTCCAATGGAGCAGACTTGCGGCTGATCCAGGAGCTTCTGGGCCATGCGAGCGTCGCCACGACCCAGATGTATACGCATGTCACTACGGAGCGGCTTCAGGAAGTGTATGCCAAAGCACATCCCCGGGCGAAGAAGTCCTAAAACTCCACCACCGTGTTTTTGGGTAGGGCCGCGAGCCGGGCGTTCACTGCC
Organism: Armatimonadota bacterium; assembly: GCA_025353925.1. Classification (GTDB taxonomy): domain Bacteria; phylum Armatimonadota; class Armatimonadia; order Armatimonadales; family Capsulimonadaceae; genus JANXMY01. The sequence continues at coordinate 3,268 of JANXNV010000030.1, read as the reverse complement.
TCCGTCTCCTTCTCGAACTTCGGCTTGCCGAGCAGGGCGAACATATTTGTCTTGTAGGCTTCCACTCCCGGCTGATTGAAGGGATTGATGCCCATTAAGTAGCCTGAGACGCCGCACGCTCGCTCGAAGAAGTAGAGCAGTGCGCCCATCGAGTACGCATCACGAGTCGTCATATGCACGGTGGAGTTTGGAACACCCCCATCCCGATGCGCGAGTGCCGTGGCATGATAAGCAGCTTTATTGACTTCCGCCATCGAGGTGCCGACCAGGTAATCCAGCTCGTCCAGATTGTTATCCGCGGCGGGGATCAGCAGGTTCGGCTCGCCGCCATCCACGATCACAAACGTTTCAGTGATTGTCCGCCGCCCCTGCTGGATCCACTGGCCCATGGAATGCAGGTCCGTGGTCAGCTCCACCGATGCCGGGAAGAACGAAATATGACTCTTGCCTTCGCTCTCGCCAAATAGCTGTTTCCACCACTCCGCCACATAATGCAGGCGCGGCTCGAATGTCGCGAATATCTCGATTGTGTAGCCCTTCATATAGAGGAAGTTGCGGGCGGCAGCGTAATAGTAAGCAGGGTTCTTTGTCACGTCAGGGTTCGCGCAGGCAGCGGCGACATCCCGTGCCCCGGCCAGCAAAGCGTCAATATCAACACCCGCCACGGCGATGGGCAGCAGGCCGACCGGGGAGAGCACAGAGTACCGACCGCCGATATCATCAGCGATATTCAGAGTGGCATAGCCTTCGTCCGTCGCAAGTTTTCGGAGGGCACCCTTCGAGGCGTCGGTGGTCGCAACAATCCGCTTGCGAGCCTCTTCTTTGCCGACTGATCTCTCCAGAGCATCCCGAAACAGGCGAAAGGCAATCGCAGGCTCCGAAGTGGTGCCGGATTTAGAGATGGCATCAATGGAAAACCGCTTGCCGTGCAGCCTTTGAAGCATGCCGTAGTGCTCATGCACCGAGAGAGATTTCCCCGCGAAGATCACCTCCGGCCCCTGCCCCGGCATGGCGACCGCTTCAATCACGGCCCGCGCACCCAGATACGAGCCGCCAATCCCGATAGAAACCAGCACATCGGAGTTGTCCTGGATCTGCTTTGCCAGGTCCTTGATCTTCTGGACCTCCTCAGGGCTGACAATCTTGCCCGGATCGACCCAACCGAGATAGTCCGAGCCAAGTCCCCCACCCTGTGTCACCTTCTTGTGCGCCAGATCAACGTTGTCTTGATACGACGTTACTTCGTCAAAGTCAACGTCCGGGGCAAGATACCCATAATCAAACGAAATTGGCAGTGCCATAAATCATCCTCCATTTGTTGTCAGCACAGTGTACCCGGAAGCCGTGCTGGTTAGCCCCGTACGAGAGTAAACGCGAGAATCCACATGATCACTCCGACGAGGCAGTCCAATACTTGCCAAGATCTTGGTCGCTGAAACAAGGGGGTGAGATACGCCGCCCCATAGGCCAAAATGAAGAACCAGAGGAGAGACGCACAGATTGCGCCGAATGCAAAGCTGAGACGGGGAAGAGCTGCGTACTGGCCGGCCAGCCCTCCGACCAGCACAACAGTATCCAGGTAAACATGCGGATTCAGCAGGCTGACCGAGAACGCGGCGGCAATCACACCGCGCGGCGCAGCCGAGGGTTCGGCTGTTTCGAGTTGATGGGGAGACAGTGCCCGGCGAAACGCCTGCAAACCGTAGAAAAGCAAAAAGAGTGCCCCGCCCCAGGAAGCTAGTCGTGCCAGCCCGGGCACCTGCGCGATCAGGGTGCCGAATCCCGCCGCGCCCAGTGCTATCAGTAGAGCATCGCAGCCCGCGCAGATCAAAGCCACTTGCCCAGCCCGCTCCCGGCGCAGACCCTGACGCAAAACAAACACATTCTGCGCCCCGATAGCGATAATCAGGCTTGCGCCGAGGCCAAGACCGCGAACAAATGGAAGAAAGAGGGTTGGCAAAAAGTTTGTCTTTGCTGCAAATACAAAAAAGCCCGGTGCGATGCACCGGGCTTCTGACTACTTCCCGCGAAAGAACTGCTTGAACTTATAAAGAGTGACATCCCGGTTCATCTCGGCAATCGCTTCCGTGAGAGGGATTTCCTTCGGACAGGCCTTCACGCAGTTCTGGGCATTGCCGCAGCTCGTAACGCCATCCGCCCCGGAGATCGCTTCCAGGCGCTCTTCCTTCGTCATGGCACCAGTCGGGTGGCTGTTGAACAGCCGAACCTGCCCGATCGCCGCCGGGCCGATGAAGTTGGAGTGCTCGCTGACCTGCGGGCAGGCTTCGAGGCAGGAGCCGCAGGTCATACACCGGGCGAACTCATACGCTTCCTGCCGGTCACGCTCTGCGATGCGCGGGCCGGGTCCCAGATCATACGTGCCATCGATTGGGATCCAGGCGCGAATCTTCTTGAGGTTCGCAAACATCCGGGAGCGATCTACTGCCAAGTCTTTAATAGTCGGGAACTTGCTCATTGGCTCCAGTGTGATCGGCTGGGTCAGATTGTCCACCAGGGTCGCACAGGACTGGCCGACTTTGCCATTCATCAGCATGGTACAGGAGCCGCAGACATTCTCCAGGCAGTTCATTTCCCACACTGGCGCACTTGTGGCTTTGCCGTCGCGGGTCACCGGGTTTTTACGGATCTCCATCAGGCAAGAGATGACATTCATTGCAGGCCGGTAGGGAATCTCAAACTCTTCCCAGTAGGCCTCAGATTCCTGATCTTTGCGGCGCTTGATTTTAAGAACAATTGTCTTCTGATCAGACATAATACTTACTTTCTAATATGATACTGCGGGCCTAATGTGCTGCCGTCGGGGCCAGCGGTCGGCGTGCGTGATTCGAGGCATGCATCGCCACTTCGATGGCCTTAATGTCATTGTACAGAGCGAGTGCCTGCGGCCCGGACGGGGTGGTCAAATCAGGCGATTTCTGTCCTTTGTACGTAATATAAGTTTCCGTACCGAAAGATGCGCTGCGCATACCATGCCGGACCGGCAGCGCCGTGAGCGGCATCGCCGCGGCGAGAGCCTTGAAGAGCCTCACCGTATCCTCTTTTAGCAGAGCCTGTACACGCGGCTTTGCACCGGCCTCCACGTAGGACGCACTGCCCCGCGACGAGACGGTGACTGTGTACCCAGCAGTGTTCGTCGAGCCACTGTTTTCGATCAGTGCCGTCTCGTCGGCGGCTTTCTTCGGCGTCGTCTTTGCCAGTATCGGCAAAGCGGCAAAAAGCAGCACCGCACCCAGTATTGTGACACTAA
>JANXNV010000301.1 GCA_025353925.1 Armatimonadota bacterium | reverse complement strand
CCCGCCGCTCGCACTGCGAAATAGGTCAGCACCCCAAAGACGAATACAAGTGCTGCGAACAGAGTCTGTGTCCCACTGAGAATCTGGAAGGCGAACAGAACGAGCGCGGCAGCCAGCCAGTAGAAAGGGGCACGCCTCGGGGTCGCAGGTGCCAGTGAATAACGCGGCATGGGTTGTGGAGTGATGACAATGCTCATAAAGATTTCCCTAAATTGACCTGTGCCAGCACACGGGCCATAACCGGCTCGTTCAGTGTTCCATTTTGCCGGCACCGGAGCTGCCCGCGAGCCGCGATCTCTCTGCGCAGGCTCTCGTTACTCAGCAGCTTGAAACAGACCTCCGCACATTCGGCGGCACTCTTCCAGAAGACCGCTTCTTCGCCTTCGCAGTAAAGGTGCTGGTGCTCCGTCGTCCGCTCCGCGCAGAGGAGTGACCCTAGGGCGGGCACTTCGAACGTGCGCGTGGTCTGCAGGTCTCGATTGCCCTTAGAGAGCAGCCCGAGAGAGATTTTAGCGCACTGAATTGCTTTGGCGTACTCGTCGTCGGTGGTCGTCGCCGGACCTCGCCAAACGGATTGAAGCATTGGCCATTCTTTGGCCTTTTGCCAGCGGCCGCCATAAATCGTCAGTGGCACACCGCGTTCCAGGAGAGCCGCCATGAACGGCCCCCGCTCCGGCATCCAGGTTCCGACAAAGATAACGTCACTGTCCCACCGCGCATGGTCCGCCTCCGACAGAAGTCGCGGGGCATGGGCGACTTCATCCGCACTGAAGTACACCCGCAGTGTTTTCTTTGCTCCATACGCCGTCGCTTCGGCAATGTTTTCTTCGCGCGGCACGACGACTAGGTCATAAAAAGAAACGGTGCGGCGAAACAATGCCCAGGAAAAACGGTCCCGTTCTCCGTAAGGGTCATCATTGTTGTAGCTGATGACCGGGCCGAACCGGCATTGCAGTTCCTGCACCAATGACGGCCCGACATATCGCCCATTATTCGATAGTACGACATCGAAATGGGTACCATCAAGCCGGGCGAGCACAGCGGCAGTCACGATTCTCTCGCAGAGCAGCCCGCCCGTTTCCCAGTGCAGCCGTGCCGTCACCCGTCCTTTTGGAACCAGCATCTCCGGGTCTATTACCTGCACAGTGTGGCCCAGGCGCCGGAGGGCCTCGATCCGATGCTTCGTCGTCCCGTAATCGTTGCCTAAGTAGAGAATGTTCATTGTGCCAACGAGTGTACGGGGTCCGAAGCCTGCATCGGCTGCAGCTTTCTGTATGTCAATGGCTTGATCAGCGGAAGCCCTAGGCGCATGACCCACTGCTTCGCGCTGTTAGGCTTCGCCGTCTTTGAAATATCCGCCAGCGGTACGTATTTTTGGAGCATGCACTCCATTTCGGCGGCCTGCGTCTGCATGGCATTCTCTCTGGCCCAGCAAGCAACCGAGTAAACGGAGGCTGCCGCCCTGTTGTATGCAGCTGCCCGCAGCTCGGGGATCTCCTCGGCATGCTCCGCAGGGACCCGGGAAAGGACATCGTCGATCACGCCAAACAGCTCAATCTCCATCTGGGCGGCATCGGTCTGGCGCACCATATCTTCGGAGAGATTGCCGCCGTGCCGCCGATGCGCCGCCAGGGGTTCATCGATAAACGCGATGTCACCCAAAAGGCACGTGCGGAGGCTGAGGTACCAATCATGGTTGCAGAGCAGCGGGAGTGTCGCAAAGCCTCCCCCGGCCAGTGCCATCTCGCGCCGGAACAAGATTGTGGGTGACTTGATATGATACTGAACGAGAATGCGCCGGAATTCTTCCCAGCCGCTCAAAACGTACCCGCTTTTTTTTGGCCAGCCGCCCCAGGAACAGTCGTTCTGGTCCAAATACAGCCCCCGGCAATGGGCCATAACGACATTGGGATGCTTCTCCAGAACGTCTACCATGCGCTCCAAAAAGCGGTAATCGCAGTAGTCGTCGCTGTCCGTGCGGTACAGAAACTCACCACGCGCCAGCTCGATGCCGCGCTGATTGGTATAAGCGATATGGCTGTTCGTCTCATTTTGCAGCACGGTGACGCGCGGGTCGTGGCGGGTCAGCTCCCGTGCACACTCAAAGCTGCCGTCGGGGGAACGATCATCCACGATGATCCACTCCCAGTCCTGCAGTGTTTGGTGCAGGACCGAATCGATTCGGCGCTTCAGGTAAGGCTTATGATTATACATCGCCGTCACGACGGAGACTTTTGGATATTTTTTGCTCAACAGTTTTATTTTTTCGTAGATATGGTACGCCCAAGGAATGGTTTCTCAGCAAGCTGAAAAAATAAGAAACCGATCATAATACAAAACAAAAAGACGACAACTTGAAAGAAGAAGAATTGTATGGCTCCAGACCAATGCAAAGGCCGAGTCACAGCAGAAAACAACATAATGATAGGCTGATGAATGAGATAAAGGCTGTAGGAAAACAACCCGACTAAAACCAAAGGTCGCCAAGTAAGGAGCTTTCGAAAGACCGGGTCATATAGACTCAGTAACAAAAGGAAAAAAGCAAGAAGCCCCCCCGGAACGACTCGGTTATAGTGTATGCCTCCCTCGGTATGTGCAGGTGCCCAAAGAGCTACCAAACCCAATGCCACAATTATTCCCCAGCGAGAAGACCTGATTAAGAGCCGTTCGATACGATCAGGCGCGTTTGCTGCCCTTATCTGTGCAACCCAAATTCCGCCAGCAAATAACGGCAGAAATATCGGGAGGGAACTGATGAGCGTACTGATTCTTGAATCTGGATGCTGTCCGAGTGTTTGAGCATACAAAAGGCTCAAAACGACAGCGACAGCGACCAGACCAAGTGACTTAATTTTGCGATGCAGAATCAACAGTAGTGGCAGAAGAATATACCACCGAAGTTCGACCTTCAGTGTCCAAAATGATCCGTTTAAGTATGTTTCAGGATTGATAATCGAAAGCAGAGACCTTCCAAAAGAAGGCATGACTAAAACATTTGAGTTTGTTAGCGAAGGTATGTGTAAGTGGCTAATGATCAAGGCAAATATGCTAAGCAGTAGCAGAGCTCCCCAATAAGCCGGATATATCCTGCGGGCCCGGCGAAGGAAGTAGCGTTTCCAATCAAAGTTAGGACTCGAGTGCCTGAAAAATGGATAGGCGAGGCAAAATCCACTCAAGACAAAGAAAATTTCGACACCCATGTACCCATAAGCCAAGAAATGAGTCGGGGTCCACTTTCGCGCACCAAATGTCAACGTCGGCCATGGAATACTCGGCCCGTAGTTGTAACAATGATAGGCAACCACACAAAGACATGCAAATCCTCTTAAACCATCTAGTGCGGTAAGATGTGAGGGAGGCAACGAAGCATGTTCAACAGCTCCAAGAGGCTGCAAGTCCGCGGTATTATTTATTGGTATAACTTTCATAATAATTAAACTGTCTGCACGCGCGGCCCTATCAGACGAAGGCGCACTTGTGCCAGCTTTTGATGCAGCAAAGCTCGCTCCCCGGGGCTGATCCAGACAAATTGCGCGGCCAAGCAGGAGGCTGCCAGCGTTGCCGCTCCCACTTCGGCCCACTGCAGCACGGGCGGCCCCCAAATGACTTGATGTACGAGCCATCCAGCCCCCAGGGCGAAAGAGAAGACACCGATCAGGCCCAGCCAGAGGCGGGCCGCGTAAGGAGCATACGGCTCACCAATCACCCGGCAGGTGTCTCGAATCACAAAGTGGTAACTTGCCGCCGCTTCGCCCACAATCAGGCCGATCGGGATCGCCCGCAGACCGAGATGCGGAGCGAGAAGCAGCATGCAGCCGAGGCCCAAAATGCCCGAGGTCAGATACGACCAGGTCTGGTTCTGATGCCGGTTAATCGACGCCGTGACATTCGAATTGGCCAGCCACGGTGCCTGCAGCACTAAATATAGCAGCAGCAGACGGAAGAACCAGAGATCCATCGAAATCTGGTGGTGTGTCCAGACCGCGATGACCGACGGCCCTTCGTACCAGAGCGCGGAGACGACCGCGACACACAGCGTGACCGAGGAGGTCACCACAAGCCGGTTCAGCAGACGCAGGCGAGCCAGATCACCTGCGGCATATAAGATAGTCATATCCGGACCGGCGGTCGTGGCGATCATCCGGACGATCTGCGCGGAAAGATTCGTCAGCTGCCGGGCGGCGTAAAACGTGATGACGGCCACACCGCCAAAAAATGACGAAACGACCAGCACGCTTCCCTGCTGCGTCAGAGACAGCGCAGCCATGATCAGAGCGAACATCAGGCTGGGCTTCAAAAGCTCTCGCATCATGCCCAGATTTGCCTGAGTCAGACGAGGCACGAACAGAGGATAGTGCCGCTGCATATCCCAGAGAACGCCGACAGCGATAAGCCCGAGCGGAATCAGCTGCAGCAGTGCCAGCTCACGCATCGAACAGTTCAGCAGCAAAGCCGCTGCCGTGATGACCAAAACGCCAAGTGCTTTGCAGTTATTGATCCAGCGGGTTTTTGCCGGATCTCCGATTGTTTGGTAGAAGTTTCCCAGCAGTCCCACCGGCATCGACCAGACGACCTGCAAGGCCAGAAACCAGAGGATCCAAGGGGCGTCCGGCACCGCGCTGCGCTTGACCCCGGCGTAGGAAGCCGCCGGAAACAGCCACAGGACCAGTGCCAGCAGCAAAGTGGCTCCAAAGGCGATGCACAGATAAAATGCCGCGGCGGAGTGCTGGCAGCGCAGGTACTCCGCCGTATCTTTGCGGGTGTGGGCACCCAGCAGGCGGTTGCTGACAGCAGCATTCACGCCGAGATCGAGGTTCGACAGAAGTGTGGTCAGCCCGGACAACGCCACCCATTCGCCCGCCACAAACGGCGACCAGTGCCGCAGGAAAAGCGGCAGCAGCAGCAGGGTACTGATGGTATTCAATATCTGGCCGCCCGCGACCGCAAAGAAATGTCTGATCAGCCGCAGGCTCATGCCGGAGTCCTCGTCGGCAGAGACTCGAGGACAGAGACATATTGCTGCCCATACAGATCCCAGCCACCGATTTCGGCGACGCGCTGCAGGCATTTTTCACTCATTTGTGCGCGTAACGACGGATTTTGCGTCAGCATTTCCAGATGCTCCGTGAGAGACCCCGGGTCTCGAGTCGGGAGGATAAAGCCCTGCTGGCCGTCCTCGAATAAATCCTCGGCCCCCGTGTTTTCTGACGCGATCACAGGGCAGCCGCAGGCCATGGCCTCGCCCTGCACCATCGCCAGCCCCTCTTCCAAGCTCGGCAGCACCAGGACATGGCTGTGGCTCATAACCTCTTTCAGGCGAGTATTCGGCAGCGGCCCGACGAAATCGACATCGGTGAGAGTTTTGCCCTGCAGAAACAATGTCATCTCCGGCAAAATCCCGCCTACGATCGTCAGCTTCTTTCGAGGGTGCCGTAGCCCCTCAAATGCTTCCAGCAGATACGGAACACCTTTTCGAAACGAGACTTGACCCACGAACAGCACATCGAAACGCTCCGGATCGGGATCGGCCACTTTCGAGAAGCGGCTCAAATCCGCACCGTAAGGAACTTTGCGCATCTTATGCGCCGGCACTCCCATCTCGATGAATGAGCGCAGCACGAATTCCGACGGCACCGTGATGAGATCGGCCTCTTCGTACTCCTGCTCCTCGGAAGCCATATTCCGCGGATCGATTCCGGCGAACTCCTGACCCCAGCGCTGGAACTCTTCGCGCAGTATCCGGTCTGCAAAGCGGATGTGCGACGAACCGCGATCACAGAGATACTCTGCCCCCCGCTGTTTCGCGGTCCGCCCGGAGACCAGGGCTGAACCGGAAAGGCCGACGAAAACATCGCATTCCGGCAGGTTTCGCGCTACGTGCCGATCAAATGTCGTTCGGTCCCAATGAGCGATCTGCTCCAAAGCTTTTCGATGCTTCCAGCCATGGCGCATGTTCGCCAGGGAAAGCAGATGAACCGCTGGAAAGGTCTTCAGCAGTTCGGCACTTATCCCCTCTTCCCGCAGTTTTTGCCGAGGATAGGAGGAGAAAATGGCCGCCAGCATATCCCGCCGCTGGAGCTGACGCGCCAGATGAAAGTGATGAAACTTGCCGGAAACGGACTGGACGATTTTCATACCCGTAGTTGACGCTCGCTGCCGAGATCAGTGTGCCGCCATAACAGGCTGGTACTGAGGCCAGAATGCCTGCAATATCGATTTATGCTGAAAATCCTGGAACTCCGCCTGCACGGCAGCGCCCTTCAGCCGCGTCCCCTTCGCGATCTTCTCACCCAGGGTGCAGTCGTCTTTGACCTCGGCAAACGACTTGGTCTGGCTCAGTTTTTTGTCCTCGCAGCGAAACAGCCACAACCCGTTATGAAACGAGATCGGGCCATAAGAATCGCCGATCTTCAGCGCAAACAATGCGCTTTCCAGTGCCGGGGTCGCGGTGAGGGGCGAGCGGCCGCGTATGAGAGGCTGTAGGAGACCACCTTTGCTCTTACTGTCCGCATCGAGGCTGTATTGCGCCGCGACCTGCTCGAAGGGGTTACGGGACGCCAGCTCCGACTGCACTTTCGACATCTGGGCGGGTGTCGCGACACCAATCGCACGGACAAACAGCGTATCCGGCTGATAGAACAAGGCGCGTGGATTGCGCGGATTAGTTTGATCCTGATAATACTTTTTTACTTCGGCGTCGGTGACGGCAACCCCCTGCGTCAGCACGGCGGCCTGTGCCAGCTTGACACGCAGGCCGTCTTTGTACTGCAATGCGGATTGGCCGCTGGCCGCCAGCTCTCGGGGAAAGTTCGGGTTGACATGCATCTTTTGGAACCTGTCCTCCACATCGGCGTCGGTCGGCAAGACGCCTTTTTTCGCGGCGAACTGCAGCTGAAGCTGTTCCTGCACGATCTGATGCACCGTTGCCGGCCCCGCCACATTCTGCAGGCGAGTGAAAAGCTGGTCCGAGGTGATTTTTGTGCCGTTGACGGCGGCAACGCTCTCGGCGGCTTCATGACGATGCCGCGTGACCAGGACACCACCGCCAAACCCGAGTATCAATCCCAGTGCGGCCAGAAGCCAGGGGGTGAAACGTTTTACCGGAGAAGCATTGGGCAGGTCAGCACGCAGCGCACGCTCGCGTGCGGTGAGGTTTTTGTCTTTGCTGAAGCCGGGCAAGGCGGGGATTGACATGGAAGATTACACTTTCGGATTAGGATTTGGATTGAGATAAGACTAGAACTTGAACGGTGTCTGGTGGGATTTCGAATCGCTGCTGACAGTTGCCTTAAGCTTACCAAGCGGCTCTTTGAGCGCAAGTGTGAAATCTGCAAGTGCTTTGTGCCCGCGCGGGTCGTCGGAAGTAATCATCCGAACGAAAAGAGACATATTCTTATAACGATTCAAGTACTTTCCTCGTGCGTCCGCAACATGGCGGACAAAGGGATTCGAGGGGATGGTGGGCGGAAAGTACCCGGTCAGCCAGTACAGAACCGCCTGCCGCTGGTCACCGAGCTGCGCACTCATCTGAGTCGCCGGATCGCCATCCACCTGTACTGCCTGAATATTACTCAGTGTCCAGCCCTGGGAAGGGAAACACGCCTGCGGGCTGTGCATATCCTCGTCTTCGGTGGCCGTCAGCAGCATCAGATCTACCTGCTCACCAGTCGCACTTGTGTAGACACGCTCGACGATCTTGGCGGTCGGAAGGGCGCGGGCAATGTCGATGTCCACCTCGCGCAGCGGCCCACCGGTCCAGGTGCCGACCTTGGTCGGGAAAGTCTCCACCGGCAGGCGATGCGGCTTCGGCACATCCAGTTTCCCGAGGCCATAATTCGCACCCGCCGCCGTCAGGATCATAGCGGAGGCGATCACAGGGAGAAACGAAGACTTCGGCATCCCAAACTCCTTCCCAGCAGTACCAGCAGACCAAAAGCGAGTAGGATCGCCATATACTCCGCCATATCATGCGCCGCATGCAGGGCACTGAGGCCCCCGCTCGAAGCCGCCGCAATTAAACCCGCGATGCGCAGAACGTTTGCGATCAGCGCGATCGGAAGCACGCAGACCAGCAGGACCAGCCGGATCCGATTGCTGTCGGTGAACAAGTAGCCGTATAGGAGCGTAAAGGCACTGAGGCTCAGAAACTTATGGAAGCCGCTGCATGCCGCGGCCACTTCCAGCACCGCTCCCGGCACCTGGATCACGTTCCCATTCCGGATCAGTGTAAATCCCAGCAAGTCCATGATCCCCGCCGCCCCAAGAGTGCTGGCATTTTGGATCCAGACCGTCATGCCGCTGAGTAGTGAGTGCGGCAGAGGGTTAGCCAGCAGCGAGAAAACGATGGCAAAGCGGACGATCCGCAGCATCGCCGGACCAAACAGCATCAGCACACCGCCGGTCAGGGTCAGAGCGAGAGACCACATCCCAACGTACTTCACCTGCAGTAAGTAGCTGGCCGACTGCAAAAGCACACCAGTTACCAGCAGTGGCAGGCCCCAGACGCTCGGCTGCACTGGCGCACTACGGATGTCGTCCCGGCGCA
>JANXNV010000190.1 GCA_025353925.1 Armatimonadota bacterium | reverse complement strand
CTGGGGGGATATGCTGCAGCCGTACCTCAAAAGCTGGGCCGTACTCACCTGTCCCGACGCCCCAAACCCGATCCAGTTCAAGACGGGGGCCACGACTTACAGCCAGCAGTGGTCCTACCATTACGGCATCAATGACATCCTGGACAGCAGTGCCGCCTGCACGGCGGGTGCCGACAACCCCGCCTGCAAGCACATGGGCACCGCCGGGCAGAGCCTTGCCGCCGTCAATGCGCCTGCAACGACCGTGCTGATTGCCGACAATGCCCCCGGCACCACCGATACCGGTGCTGGGGCAGCGGGTGCATCCAATCAGCTCAATGACCTCTCCCACGGACGCCACGAAATCAACTGGCAGCTCGGCAGCCGCGACACCACGCACCTTTCCGTCAACGGCAAGTCCCAGGACGGCTATCCACGCCACAATGAAGGCTTCGTCTTGGTCATGGCCGACGGTCATGCCAAATGGCGGCGGCGGACGCTGGTCAATGGCACATACGGCGGGGGGACGCAAGATTTGGAGTGGTTGGCGGCGCAGCCATAGTTCGGCTAAAATTGTGCTGCAAAATACTTCTTGACGGGGAAGCTTTTCCGTGTTATGGTTGTCAAGCCGGCAATTCTACCGGCAGCCATCTATTTTCGGCAGAAGTATTGCTGTAAGCTGGGCGGACACCGCCATCTACGATGCTTTCGGCATTCTGGATGCCGATGTTGATGGGCTGAACGGGGGCGCATACCCGGGCCGTGACAGTGTCGGGTATCTGGGCCAGAGCGGCCATTACACGGGCCGGGAGACCATCTCGATCTCTCCTGGCGGGCTGCTCTCCGTCGGCGGCACCTACTACGATGCCAAACAGGGCCGCTTTGTCACACGCGGCAGCAACATCAACGGCTTCAAGGCCCTTGATAACAACCCGGCAAGTTATGTAGACTGGCTGGACGTTACCCAGATCACGATCGACACGGTCGGCTTGATTCCCGCACTCAACGTGCCCGCATCAGTAACCAGTGCAGGCATATCCGCCTACAAGGGCGACTGGGCCGGGGCAGGGATGTCATTGGCCGCCGTAATTCCTTTCGAGGGTATGGGAGCAGAAGCCCTCAAGATCGCGCGAGATGCGAAGGGATTAACCAAGGAAGTCAGTGCTGCTGGTCGAGAGCTTTCTATCGAGACTAACACATTGCCAAAGAGAAAGGTGCCTTACAGTCGGCTAGCACGCGGACTGCTCATGCAGCAAAAGGAGAAGCTGAAGGTAGAAAAGTTAGTCTTGCCCTAGGTGATGCCCAGTCAGCAAGAATGGGGGATGTCTTTCTTGAAGAAGATAAATATGTCGTTCGTGGATCAAACGGTCGAGAGCACATATTGAATTCAACAGTGAAGAAAATCATCACAACACTAGGCACGGTCCGTACTAAACCCGCTCATCTCGGGAGGCTGAGGAGCAATAAAATACGGCCTGTCTCGGAAGAAGAGTACCAGGCTTTCAGGAATTTATACAAATGAGCGACTTAGACGAAGAGATCATGTTGACTAGAGAAGAAGAGATAGGAGATATAGCTGCGGATTTAGTTAGCATTGAGCAAAACTATCAGTTCATTTCGCGACTATTCTCTCTTGAAGCAGGCAAATGGCTCGATGTTTTTAGCGCTTGCGCTGATATACCGATTGCTCGGGATAGATTAGATAAAGTACTGAGTTCGTCAGGCATGAATCTGGGTTCTTCAAGTGTGAATTTGTTCGCATTGTGGATGGATTATCCAGAAATGACCAGTGACGAGGTGGAAGGAGACAAATTCGTCGTCATCTTTTTCTTTACCGACTTGTTTCACTGGAGTCGACACGCTGTATTTAACAAAGACTACTTCATCGAGCGGTGGGCGGAAATAGCGTCAAAAGCTTGATCTCCACTTTTCGGTCAGTGGCCCATCTTTGCAGATGGGTCACTATTTTTTTGATTACGAAGAGAAAATAGTCATGATTGCACTTAGTCCAGCCCTCTTAGACAGAATCCGGGGCATTAATTGGTTTCATAAGGTTGGCGAACCGCTCATTGGTCCACAACCCGTTGATGTCATCCAAATATATACTTGGAATGGAGTGCCCATCTATCTCCACTCAGATGCCTGGACGGATGCTAAATTGGAAGCTCACAATGCACTAACCTCTTTTTTGAGCAGATCACACAAGGCTGAGTACCGCGAATGGAACATACTCGCCGCAGCTTCCCGGGAGTTCTTAAAAAATGAGGTTGAAGCGCAAATGCTGCCAATCGCCCAGGCACATAAGCTTACCAAAGTTTTTCTCACGACCGTGCAATGGTGTCTATTAGGAGCACTTTTAGAGGATGCCTACCGTGAGTGTAGCCCGCCGGTACGCTTCTTCACGGACGTGCTCGACATTTATGAGGCGGGGCATTTCCCCTGCGGCTGGGTCGAGGGGAAATGGCCGGAGGGGAAACTGGTGGTTTTGTGAAGGGTTACAGCAGTGCGCCCTGGCTGCCGTAGGCCGAGGGGGGCGGGGTGAGGCTGAGATGCTCGTAGGCCATGCGGGTGGCAACGCGCCCGCGCGGGGTGCGCTGCAAAAAGCCCATCTGCATCAGGTACGGCTCGTAGACATCTTCCAGGGTGTCCCGCTCCTCCGACATGGCGGCGGCCATGGTCTCGACCCCGACC
>JANXNV010000270.1 GCA_025353925.1 Armatimonadota bacterium | reverse complement strand
TCCGGTGTCTGGCCGCCGCCGCCGGAGGCGCGGCCCCCGGCCTTTGGTCAGCCGCCGTCTTCGGATCCATCCTCATTCAGCCCGCCCCGGCGGTCACTGGGCGGAGAAGAACTCGACGGTCCGGACAAGCCTCCGGTCCCGCCGCCTGCCCCATGAGAATTACAAAAACAAATCGCGCCGCTCTGCTGCGCATGGGAATCGTGCTCGCCGCTGTGCCGTCCATTGCCGTGCTGACGTATGTTCACTGGAACTGGCTGGCGGTGACGGTCGGGATTTTATCCGGCACGGCTTTTTTCCTCTGGGGAATGGCGGCCGGGGGCGGTCTCGGCAACGCCCGCGGCTTCGGGCAGGGGCCGGCGGATGTCAGCACGCGCATCGGGGTCTGTTTGGCGGCGGCGGGACTTGGGTCGTATGCGCTCGGGCACGAGCCGCCGTTCCCGCCCTCGTTTCGGATATTTTACGGCGTGATCATGGGACTTGTCAGCGTGATTGCGTTGATTCTCTCGGTGAAGGGCATACGGGATGCTCGCTAACCCGGTAATTATCCCTGCTTGCCTTTTTCTCCCCAAGCGGTTATACTAGGCTTACTTATGAATGTGATTGCCGGTGCAAAAACTGACCCGGGCCAGCGGGCCAACAACGAAGACCTGTATGCGGTCGTGGACACGCGCAAGCAGCAGATGCGTGTCGACGGGGCCTTGATTATTGCTGACGGGATGGGCGGACGCTCTTTCGGTGAACAGGCTTCCGCCGCCGCCGTCGAGACGGTGGAAGCGGTTTTGGCCGAGATGCTCGACAGTCACCGGGAAGGCGAAGTCGTCATCGCCGATGCCCTTTCCACCGCCCTGCGCAAAGCCAACTCCAAAGTCTATGAACTTTCTCACGCCGAAGAGGATCGCCGGGGCATGGGAACCACCTGTGTCGCTGCCGTGATCGACGGCGAAACTCTGTATGTCGCGCATGCCGGAGACAGCCGTGCGTATCTGCTGCGCGAAGGCCTGCTGAAGCAGCTGACCGCCGACCACTCGTATGTTGCCGAACAGGTGCGTGCCGGGGCGATCTCCGAAGAGGGTGCCCGCAAGTCCCGCTTCCGCAATATCATCACTCGGGCCGTCGGGATTGAGCCGTCTATCGAAGCCGATGTCGCGGAATTCGAAGTCCGGCCTGGCGATGTCGTCCTGCTCTGCACCGACGGCCTGAGCAACATGGTCGAGGAAAACGATATTGCCCGGACCCTGTCTCAGGCGCCGACCCCCCAGGCCGGAGCGGACCGCCTGGTATCGATGGCCAGTAAAAACGGCGGCAAGGACAATATCACGGCGGTGGTTGCACATTTGAAAGCAGGGACGCGTACGCTGCGGATGCAGGTCGCTGATCTGATCCGGCCCTCTGCCGGAGCCGCGCCTGCGCCGAATACCTGGGCCGATGACAAGCCTGGTACCACGCCTGCTCCGCCCCGCCCGGCCCCCCTTCTCGGTGCCTTGGTCGGCCTGCTGACGGCCCTCAGTCTCGGAGCCGCCCTTTGGTTTGGCTCCCTGCTGACACAGGCTGGGTACCGCTTCACGGCGACCCCGCCCTTTGCTGTGAAGCCGCGTCCGGTTGTGGTTCCCGCGCCCAAAGTCCTGGACTCGACCCATGTGGCCTATGCTTCCCCGACGGTGCTGTACCCGATGCCCGTGCGCGGCGATCTGCTGACGGTCGACCCGAAAAACGGCTTGGTCACGGTCGCGGCGCTTTCGGGAACCGTCGTTGCTCTTACCCCGCAGGGTGCTGTCCGCTACAAATACCTGCTTCCCGCCGTTCGTCCGAAAGCTCCCGCCGCAGCCGGGGCTTTGGGAGCTAATGGTGCGATCCTGCACATTGCCGCTGACCCGTCGGGCAACCTCTATGTTTCCGATGCCCTGTCGAAAACGGTCACGAAGTATCAGCCGAATGGGGTCGCTCTGGGTCTGGTCTCGCATCTTTCGCTGACTAACCCGCAGGCGATCGCGGCGGGGGCGGACGGCACCATCTATCTGATCGATGCCGAGCGGCTGAAAGTCCTGCGGGCGAAGCCGTCGATGCTGCCGCTGCCGCCGATCCCCGCTCCTGTGGTCCCAAAGGCGGCGGCAGCGCCGACTTTCAATCCGGCACTCGCGGAATCCGTCCCGCCGCCGCTGCCGACCGCTGACCGTCGATACCGCCATACCGGCTATCGTCATTACCGCCACTACACCGGCAGGCAGTTCTAGAAAGCCGCCCATGCCTCTGGAAATGCTGGGCAAATATGAGCGGCTGGACGTACTCGGGCATGGAACGTCCGGAATTGTCTACCTGGCGAAAGACACGCTGCTGGGCAAGCAGGTTGCACTGAAAGAGATCTCCGCGCAGGGCGACGAGAAGCACCGGTTTTTGGAAGAGGCCCGCGTTCTGGACCGCCTGCGTCACCCGAACATCGTTCAGGTCAACAGCGTGGACGAGATCGGCGGCAAAGTCGTCATCGATATGGAGTATATCCGGGGGCGCAACCTCCAGGACATACTTCGGGACACCCCGCAGCTCCCCCTTTCTCAGGCCGCACAAATCGCCGCCCAGATCTGCGACGGTCTGGCTTACGCCCACAGCCTCCGCACAGTCCACCGCGACATCAAGCCCGCCAATATTTTGCTGACCCGTACGGGCGTGGTCAAGCTCGTTGACTTCGGCCTGGCCGAAGTGCTGGGAACGCATTCGTTTGCCGGGGGTGCGGGAACCTACGCCTACATGGCTCCGGAGGACTTTCACCCGGAGGAGCAGTCGGATCGACAGTCGGATATCTGGGCCGTCGGCGTCATTTTGTACGAGATGCTGGCCGGCCGCCGCCCGTTTCAAGTGGCGAAGTCCAAAGACCCTTTCGCCTGGAAGATGGCGGTCGAGTCGGCAGTCATCCCGCCAGTATCCGATCTGCGCCCTGAGATGCCCCCGGAACTGCAGGCCATTGTGTCCCGCGCTCTCGCCCGTGATAAAACCGCCCGCTACCACGATGCCGGGTCAATGGCGTCGGACCTGCGGGATCTGTCTTTCTTTGCC
The DNA here is from genome assembly GCA_025353925.1 of Armatimonadota bacterium. Lineage (GTDB taxonomy): Bacteria > Armatimonadota > Armatimonadia > Armatimonadales > Capsulimonadaceae > JANXMY01. The sequence goes on along the minus strand of JANXNV010000270.1, from coordinate 12,561 downwards.
GCGCTCTCCAATTCTTCCGCTTCCCATCCAAAGGAGGGCACAGGACAATGGGAGGGCACAGGACAATGGGAGGGCGCAGCAAGCAGCGCCCCTACGGGTTTCCCGCCGGACCTTGCGAGTATCGACGGCTTTTTGGCGGCTGCCCCGGACCGATGGGATGCCGCGCGGGACACTCTCTCAGGCGGCGGGCTGGCCCGCTGGCTGCGGATAGTGGGCGAGGAGCCGCTGGCACAGGTCGCGGACGAAGTTTCGGCGGAACCCGATCGGGACGATGACGATAAGCTGCGCGACTTTTTGTACCGGGCCGGTCTGGACACGGCGGACGAGGCCCGTCGGGCCTACAATGACGGCCAGAAGCTCGAAAAGAATGGCCGCTACCCCGAGGCTATACTTGCGCTGCACCGGGCCGTCCATCTCGACCCCAGCCGCCCGGAATACGCCCAGGAGTTGGCCGCTGCCCTGCGGTTTTCCGGTGAATTCTCGAAGGCGGCCCTGGTGCTGGAACAGGCACTGCTGTCCCACCCGGCCCAGCGAAAGCTGGTGCGCGATCACGCGGAGATCGCCGGGGCGACGGCGGTGCTTAGCGAGAGCCAGGTCGATTTCGGCGTCCTGCGCCGGGGTCAAAATCGCAGCTGTAAGCTGACACTCTCCTCGGAGGGTGGGGGACTGCTGGAAGGCCGCGTTGCCGCCGCTCCTGGCTGGGTGCGGGTCGAGCCGCCGACATTCTCCACCCGCAAGCGTCAGGCCCTGACCCTGACTGCTCAGACCGAAAATGTCTGGACCGCTCCGGCGGCGTACTCTGAGACCGTGGTCCTGGAGACCTCGGGGGGCCGTCAGGAAATCGCCGTATCGGTCAGCATCCTGCCCGCCCGCCTGGCGTGGGGCAGCGTGGTGCTGTGGTATCTGCCCCTGCTGCTCTCGGCTCTCCTGCCCGCTGTCACGGGCTACGCCTCGAACAATTTACTTGCGGGCCTGGTCGCCGGGGGCCTGCTGTCGCTGTCGGTCTTCGTGCTGACCCTTGCCGCCGACATCGCCTGGGTGCCGCGCCTGCTGCCGCTCGCCCTGGGCGGCTGCGCCGCCGCGCTCACCGCTCACGCTCTGCCGCATTTCGCCAACCGCAGCAGTGCCGCACACCTGGTACTGCTTCAAACCCTGGCTCCCGTGCTCGTGCTGCTGATTTTGCAGACCTGCGCGTTCGCCCTCGACTCGCGCGGCTGGGGCCGCTGGCAGCTCTGGCGCTGGATCATCGGGGCGACCGGCCTGCTGGTCGGGTATTCTTTGCTGCACTTGGGGTAAATAATCCTATGGAAACAACAGCCGCCGCGCCCCCACAAACCAGCCCGCCCCGGACCAATTCCCAGGTCGCGGACGTTTTCGAATCCATCGCAGGGATCTTATCGGACCAAGGCGAGAACCCGTTTAAAATCCGGGCCTACCGCAATGCCGTCCGCACCCTGGAAAGTCTGCCCGAACCGGTAGCGGATATCGCGGCGCGGGGCGAGCTGAAGAAGGTCCCCGGCTTTGGCGATGCGATCGCCGGTAAGACGCTGGAAATACTCGCCACCGGCACCTGCGAGCTGTACGAGCGGCTGCGGGCGGAGATCGCGGCGAAGATCGAAGATCCGTGGGCATGAGCCAATCGCAAGACACTTTGCCGCAGAACACTTTACCGCGCGAATTCTATCTGCAGGACACACGGATAGCGGCCCAGAAGCTGCTGGGGCAGATAGTCTCGCGCCGACTGCCGTCGGGTGAAACACTTTCGGGCATCATTGTCGAGACGGAAGCCTACCTGACCGATGACCCCGCCTGCCATGCGTACCGAGGGCAGACCCCGCGCAATGCCGCCATGTTTGGCCCGCCGGGCAGGACATATGTTTACTTTACCTACGGCCTGCATATGATGCTAAACCTTGTCTGCGGCCCCGAAGGCAAAGCGGAAGCGGTACTGATCCGCGCTCTGGAACCGGTGGAAGGGATCGAGACGATGCGCGAGAACCGTGGCGGCATCGCTGAGACACGGCAGCTCACGAATGGCCCCGGCAAGCTGGCGCAAGCCCTGGCACTGACCCGCTTGTCCCACAACAGCCTGGATGTAACCGATTCGGGGAGTGATATTCGAATTCTCACGAACAAACATCCGCCGTTCGAGACGGTAACCACGACACGTATCGGAATCACGCAGGGCGCGGACCTACCCTGGCGGTATTACATTGCGGGCAACAAGTACGTCTCACGGCGATAAGCTATGATATTTCCGACACAGTGGCTCCTGGCTTCCGTTTTGGCGCTCAGCGTCGCACTTCTCTCTTACCGGGTTGGAGCACTCACGCGCCGCGGGGCTTTGGCAGCTTGGGGTATCGGAGCCGTCATTTTCGGCGTGGGTGGCTGGATCGGGGCAGCCGCGCTGCTGACGTTCTTCGGCACCTCGACCGCCCTCTCCCGCTGGCGTAAAAAGCGCAAAGACGCTCTCGGCTACGAAAAAGGGGGGCGGCGCGATGCGGGCCAGGTGCTGGCAAACGGCGGCGTGGCGGCGATCTGTGCCCTCGTGCCCGTTTTGTTTCCCTTTGCGGATGCTGCCTCGGCCCATCTTTGGTTCCTGGCGGCCCTTGCCTCCGCCAACGCGGATACCTGGGCGACCGAGATCGGATCGGCTTTGGGTGGCCGCACCCTCGATCTGCGCACGGGAAAGCTGGCACTCCCCGGCACATCGGGCGCGGTCAGCCTCGGCGGGACAGTGGCCGCGCTGGCTGGGGCCGCCCTGATCGGCCTGCTGTTCGCCCCGGACTGGCCGACGCGCCTACTTGTGACGGCGGCGGGGTGGGGTGGGGCACTCGCCGACAGCCTGCTGGGGGCATTCGTGCAGGCGCAGTGGCGGGAGATTGGAGTTGACCGCTGGTCGGAGCATCCGCAGCCGCGCCCGCCGGAGCGCGGCCTGCGGGTCTTCAGCAACGATGCCGTGAATCTGCTGTCAACGGCCATCGCCGTCTGCCTGGCTGCTTCGCTGAAAAAATAATTTCTTTTTTTGTGCCTGCTTCCCAAAAACGCTGAAATCTGTGTTACAATAGATTTGTTGGCGATTGCGTATACGTAAACACTGATGTAAGCGCAGACCGGGTTAATCTGTAGTTTGAGGAGAACCCACATTTTTGGAACCTATTCCCGGCGATGCCGCCACGGCTTCGCGCCGCTATGTTTCTGCCGAGCAGATCGAAGATGTTGTCCGGCAGCTAAAAGATGTCGTCTCCGCGCGGGCCGTTCTCGGGTCGCAGGGACGGGTTGATGAGCTTCATGTGCTGGTGCAGGGCAAGCGTGCTCCGAAACTCATCGCGCGGGATATCGAGTCGGGCCTGCGGGCGCATCTTGATGTCACGCTCGACTACAAAAAGATCAGTATCGCACAGATTCAGGGACGCTCCGCGCTTGGCGGGGCGGCGGCAGGGGCCGGGCGACTTCGCCTCCTTTTCTCCGATGTCGCGCTTTCGGTTACCGGCAGCCGGGCGGAAGCGACGGTGCATCTGCGGCGTGATGATGCCGTCTATACCGGCAGTGCTTCCGGGCATGCCTCGGGTTACAACCAGCTTCGGCTGATTGCAGCTGCGGCCATCCGGGCAGTCGAAGACAGCCACGATCAGGACGGGACGATGGTGGTGGAGGACCTGCAAACTGAGGTTCCTCTGGCCGGGCGAAAAGCTGTGGTCGTGCTGGTCAGCGCGATTGCCCCTCCGAAAAGCGAAGAACTGCTGACCGGCTCCGCACTGATCCGTCAGGACCTTTGGAAAGCGGTAGTCAATGCCACGCTCGATGCCGTCAACCGGCGCATCAGCCAAGCGTTTGTCGAAGACGATTAGAAAGCTTCTCTCCTCCCGATAATTTTACTGTACTTTTCTCCTTGACAATGGAATAATCTTTCGGTTGGGGCCACTGGAAACCTCCGAAGTGTGAGACACTTCACTAGCGAAGGCGGAATCGACTCCGGGAGCCGGGGCGTCCGCGTGGTAGTAACTAGGTTCTCCAAACCAACATGATCTCCAACATGATCAGCGCCATCACAACGGCCGTCAATGGCTGTGGCCGTTTTGCTTTTATTCCGCCCCACGATTAAGGCTGCGCCGTACTTGTTTCATCGTGGCAGACTGTGGAGCGACGAAAGTATCAATGATTTTACTGAAGAAACGTTCATGCGAATCGTTTCCAGTGGCCCTTATGATTTATGCTTCTTAGTCCGATACTTAATTGACGCGGACTGTTCGCGAGATATTGTCACTGCGCGACTCGACTGTTAGGATTATTTGTACCTGTCATGTCTGTTCCTGCAATTACTGCCGACCCCCAACCAGTTGCTACTGAACTGCCAAGTGCCAAAGTTGAGCTGCCGGACAAGTACACTCGTCTACGCCGCAGGCTATGTTTTGGCACGCTAGGAATTGTTCTCCTGTCTGTATGTCTTAGCCCTATACACATGCGCGACTGGCTTGGGATTATCATCTTGATGGGTCTCGCGATTTTTGTTGGCCTGTTGCCCGTTCACCTGCCGGGTCGAGAAATTGTAACCTCTCCTTCTATTCCCATCCTCTTTGCAATCTTAGGTTTGTTTGGTGCTTCGGCAGCAATTCTCGCGACAGTCATTTCGCTATTTGCAATGGTGTTTACTTCAGTGTCATGGAAGCGGCGATTTTCCTTGTCACCATATATCCCTGCTGTATCTACCGGTGTGGTTTCTATGGGTTCCGCCGCCCTCTTGTACGTTCTTCTCGAAAAATGGCGATTTCCAACTGGCGGCTTTCATCCTGGTCAGACACCCGAGTGGCGGGCCTGTTTAGCACTCCTGGTCTGCTCACTCCTCGACTTTATTGCCAGTGCAATCATCACTACCAACCTCACCAGTAGCTACTATCAAAAGCGCCGAGATATTGTCTGGCATGATAATTTTTTGTGGATGCTGCCGAGTGCGCTGCTCATGGCCCCCGTCGGATTCCTGGGAGCAGCCCTGTACGGACAGCACTGGTGGCTGGGCGTGGGCTTTCTCGTCGTGCCGGTTTATGCCATGCGGGCGGCGGTCGTGACTCACGAGAAGCGGCTGAAGGCGTATAAAGAAGGTGTCGAGCTTTTGGGGCAGATCATGCAGGAAGCGCATCCCTATACGCATGGGCACCTGCACCGGGTCGCGCACTGGGCGAAGATGATCGCGGAGGAGATGAAGCTTTCCCCAAACTCCATGCAGCACATCGAAGACGCCGCCATTCTCCATGACATCGGCAAAGTGGCCGTGGATGACCGCGTTTTGAATAAAGTTGGGAAGCTCAACGATGAAGATTGGGCCATGATCCGGCGGCATCCCGTGACCGGGGCCGATCTGGTCATGCGTATGAGCCTTCTCGGCAAAGTCGCGCACTGGATTCGCCACCATCATGAACGACCGGACGGCAAAGGTTACCCCGACCAACTCCAGGGAGAGGACATTCCGGTCGAGTCGTGCATAATCTCCGTCGTCGACGCTTACGATGCGATGGTCGGCGGACCGGCGAAAGAAGACCAGCGGCCTTACCGCCAGCCGATGACCGAAGACGCGGCGATTGCTGAGCTGCGACGCCATGCAGGGACACAGTTCCACGCGGATGTCGTAGAAGTGTTTATCGAGATTTTGGAGCGGGAGCGAACGATGGCCGTCAGAGGCGAAGTGGCGAAGCCAAAAGCCGGACTAGCCAGCGACTCGCTCTGGTCGACGCCGCCGGAGCTGATCGGTTCGCTCTCCATGGCACGGGGGAATTAAGCAAGCATCATGCCGGAAAGTCTCCTCGCCATCAACTGCATTGCGGCGTTCGTGTTCACGACTGCGCTGACTGCTGTCCTGCTCTATCTCCCCTGGCAGATTCGGCAGTCATACCGGCAGACTTTCGTCGCACTGGCCCGGGCCGTCGAGGCACGCGAGCCGCACCTCCTAGGCCATGCCGAGCAGACCGCTCGCTACGTGATCCTCATGGCACGCTGGTGCGGGATGAGTCTCATGGCGACGCGCCGCCTGGAATACGCCGCTCTGCTGCATGGAATCGGTAAAGTCAGTGTTCCCTATGGCATGCTGAACACTTCCGCCTGTCTCCCTGGCCCAGCGGACCGCTTCGTCCTGCGCGACTATGTCCGGGTCGGCGGGGCGATCATGGACGCTGTTCCGATTTTGCAGCCTGCCGCCGACTATGTCCGGTATCACCACGAATACATGGACGGCAGCGGCTATCCCTATGGCCGCTATGGTCGGTCGATCCCCTTCCAGGCTCAGATGCTCTGCGTCGCAAGCGAATATGTCGCGATGACTACTCCCCGCCTGTACCGGGCCGCCCTCTCACTCCCCGCCGCCGAGGCCGATGCCCACCTCTGGAAGCATGCCGGAAGTCGCTATCGCCGGAGCGTCGTGCTTCTGTTTCAAATCGCGAAAGCGGGCGAGAAGCTGAAGCGTGTGCTCTCTCTTCTCGTCCGCTGGGTCACTCTCGTCATTCAGTCGGCACCCCTCCCGCGGCGTGCCCTCTGAAGACTGCTCTTCCAAAAGCCATCATTTTCGGCCAAGCAGCCGTCCTAACAGGCCGCCGCTCGGCTTTTCGGCCTCTGATTGGGGCGGGATGGTGCGTGTCGACGTCGCCGCCTGATCCAGTCGGTTCAGCTTGGACTGAATCAAGCTGCTCGGCATGATCTGCAGGGCGTTTCGGTACTGCACGGCGGCGTCTTCGGGCCGCCCGATGGCGACCAGAGCATCCCCCAGCATCTCCAGTGCCCGTGCATTGCGCGGGTCTATTTCCAGAACTTTCACGCAGAAGGCTCGGGCCTCGATCGGCTTCCCTGCCATGATCGCATTATCGGCATTCGCCAAAAGCCCGGAGACCGCTTGTGCCTTCTGCGCTGTCCCCGTCGGAGTGGTCGGCTCAGGCTGGGTAGGTCTCGACTGTGACGGGGTCGCTGGTCTGGCTTGCGGCGTGGCAGTCGGTCTTGACTGAGGCGGTGATGCCGTCGCGGGGCCAGCCGTATTGACCGGCGGGGTCGCAGTCAGTGTCGTATTGTACTGCGCCCGCCGGTCCGGGTCGCCTAGAATCCGGTATGCCTGGTTGATCTGCGAGAACACCCGCTGTCCCAAAGCCTTGTCCTGGACGACGTCCGGATGAAACTTGCGGGCCAACTCGCGGTATTTCTTCTTGATCTGGTCCGGGGTCGCGCCCGGAGGCAGTCCTAGAACTTCGTAATAATTGCGTTGTAAACTCATCCTACGCTCCGCGAAATTTTGATAAAAATAAATAAAGTCTGCGTCTGAAATCTTAGGGACCGTCTGGGTTCGCCATATCGTTCATCTTGTTGAAATAGCCTGTATAAAAATTAAGGACCATGATACCTATCCGAACACCGGCAATCATCATCGCGAATGCCCCGAGCGAAACACTGAGCTGATGCAGGCGGACCACCGACTCTTGCTCGTAATATTCAGCGACTTTATCCATCGTCGCATCCAGCCCGCCGGTCTGTTCCCCGGTTCCGAGCATGGAGATCACCATGGGTGGGAAAATCCGTGTCGCCGACAATGCCTCGGTGATGCCGTGCCCGCCTTGGAGTGCCGGAATGGCGGAGACCATGCGCTTCGCCATATACGCATTGCCGGTCGCCGCCGCCGAGAAGCGCAAAGCTTCGGGGATTGCGACCCCCGCTGCGTACAGGGAGGACAACGCCCGCGCAAACCGTGCCAGTGCCACCATGCGTACCGCGCCGCCGATCCCCGGCAGCGAAGCGATCAGCCCATCAAACGCCACCCGGAACTGCGAGAGCAGCTTGCCGGTGATAAAACACGCGGCCAAGACGCCCCCGGTGAAGAGCAGCGGATAGACGGCCTGAACCAGATACCCGTGGACATCGTGGCTGACCACGATCAGCACCAGCGGCGGCAGCAGAAAACTCAGCAGCAGCGTCACCGCCGGGTACCAGGTCTCCCGCTTGATATTGGCTCGCAGTGTATACTCCTGCTCCAAAGCCGATGCCAGACGGGCCATCATAGTATCCATGCGCCCACTGGCTTCCCCCGCCGCGACCATCGCCCGGTGGAAGTCCGTAAAGACCCACGGGAACTCACGCATCGCCGAAGTCAGATTGCCGCCGCTCAGCACCCGCGCCGCAATCTTGCGTATCTGCCCGCGCAGTACCCCGTTGCTCGTCTGCCGGTCCAGGGTCGTCAAACATTGATAGATCGGAACTCCCGCGCCGAGCATGGCCGCAAATTGGCGGTAGAATAACGCCAGATCGCGCAGGCCGACTCCCGACCAGACTGGGAACAGCAGATGCTCCAGCAGCCACCGACCGGGGGAAATAGGTGCCCGCCCTGCGCTGGGAGCCGGTTCGGAGTAACTCGGTGCCGGTGCATCCAGCCGCATCGGGTAATATCCCAATGCCCGGATTTCCTGCGCCGCCTGACGCTCATCCGGGGCATCGAGTGCCCCCGTCACCGTCCGCCCGGTGCTGTCTTTAGCCGAATAAGAATAGAGCATAACGTGACTCTTGCCGCGAAGGCAAACTCGCGTATTTTCGTTAGACGACTTCCAGCCGCCGGATGTTCCCGGTTTCACCCGGTTTCGCCAAAAATTCTTCCAAAAGTTTTTCTATGGCCTCGCTGCCGCCCGGCGGTACTAATGCCGGAGCGATCTCCGCCAGAGGCATCAGGACAAAGCTGCGCTCCTGCAGCCGTGGATGCGGCACGGTCAGCTCCGGTGTCTCAACGACTAACTCCCCGTAAAGCAGCAGATCCAGGTCTATAACGCGCGGACCCCACCGAACGGTTCGCACCCGGCCCATTTTATTTTCGACCCCCTGCAAGACGTCCAAAAGTTCGTGCGGGGAAAGCCGTGTGCGAACCGAGACCACCAGGTTGAGAAAGTCCGGCTGCTCCGTCACGCCCACAGGAGCCGTTTCGTAGATCGACGAAGTCCGGTCTCTCTCCATTGTCGGCAGAGCGTCCAGTTCTTTCAAGGCTTGTCGAAGATTACCTTCGCGGTCGCCGAGATTGGTACCAAGTCCGAGGTAAGCGGTGGTGAAATCTGTCACACCCTCTCCGGCAAATCTAAGTTCCACAGTCTGACCTTGGGATACTTAGTTGTGACTGCATTCAGCAAATCTTGGGCCGTGTTGAAATATCTTTGACTATCTGGCCCTAAGAAATAGGAGGACGGCGCATCCAACCGAAATTCTCCAGACCCTGTGACCGAATCAACTTTGTATGAGAGAAAGGGGTATTCAGGATTTTTTTCCAGTTCGATATCGAACGCTTTGGCTCCGGGCTTTGTGGGTGCAAGACTTTCCATTTCCACAACCTCTCGCAGCAATGTGCTGCGATATTCTTCCAGTGTGGCGACATGGTGCCGGAAAATCGCCAGTGCCTTGATGTCGGTAAGAGGGCTGTGCGTGACAAAAGTTTTATCCCACCAGCCCATTGCACCGTCGAGGACTACGATGGTCTTAATGCCCATTTCCGCTGCCTTCATCGCCGATGCGATTGCACCCGGATACCGCTCTGACTTATGCAGAACGCGCGAATCCTCAAGGTGACGTATGCCCTCCGTGTACAGAACACGCGCCAATACATCTTTGTCAGGAAAATGAGAGTTGACTGCACCGCTCATAAGCTCTGAGCTCCGCTTGAAAGGAGAGCATTCAGTGGGTTTTTCCCGGTAGCCCTGGGCTTCGTCCGTTCTAGGGTGTCAAGACCATAAACAGGGGGGTCTTCGTACACGATATCGTATCCTTCCCGGACCCGATCCATCAGCCGTCTCTTGAAGGGCGAATCGAGACGTTCAGGATGCTCAAACTCCTCCGGTGTCAAAAAATACAGGCATAGAACTCCGCGTAGAGGCAGTTCCGCAGTGCTTTCGAATATGAGGGAGGCCTGCCCCTGCCAGCCTTCCACAACTTCTAACAAATCGATGTCGAACGTCCCGCCTCGCGTCACCAAGTCGCCAAATGCGACGACAGCCCGCAGCTGGCCCTCATGCGTTTTCAGATGGGCACGCACGATTTCCCCGATTGCCTTGTATTCCTCATAGGGTATCCGAACCCGTTCGTTCTGATACATTTTTTGTCGTCCTTTCAGGGTCAACACCGTTTAAGTTCAGCAACCTCAAAAAATCTCTCAAGTCGGGCGGTATAAGGATCATAGCCCTACATTACCTGTCGCATCAACTCCAAAGCCTCAAGCCGGGCATTCCGTGTCTGCGTCTGCCAGCAAGCGGTCTCATCTGGCTCGTCGGTCAAATCAGCACCGAAAACGCGTTTTTGTCCATTTTCATAGTTTGTCGCAGACTCACTTAATCACTCCCCAGCTTCAGCACACTCATAAAAGCCTCCTGCGGGATTTCGACGCTGCCGATGCTCTTCATGCGCTTCTTGCCCTCTTTCTGCTTTTCCAGCAGCTTGCGCTTGCGGCTGATGTCCCCGCCGTAGCACTTGGCGATGACGTTCTTGCGGAGGGCGGAGATGCGCTCGGCGGCGATGACTTTGGCCCCGATGGCGGCCTGGATCTTGATCTCGAACTGCTGGCGCGGGATAACCTCTTTGAGCTTTTCCACGAGCTGGCGGCCCCGCTCCTGGGACTTGTCCCGATGGGTGATGAACGAGAGGGCATCCACCGGGTCGTCGTTGATCTTGATGTCGAGCTTCACGAGGTTTGACGGATCGTAGCCGCTGATCTCGTAGTCGAATGAGGCATAGCCTTTGGTCCGGGACTTGAGCTGATCGAAGAAGTCCATGAGAATTTCGTTCAGCGGCAGCTTGTAGAAGATCATCACACGGTCTTTGGCCGGGTAATCGGTCTTGATGTAGATGCCGCGCCGCTCGCGGGCCAGGTCCATCACCGCGCCGACATAGGTGGCGGGAATGATGACGCTGGCGGTGACATACGGCTCGTCCATGCTGGCGATCTCGGAGGGCGGCGGCAGGTTTGCCGGATTGTCCACCTCGATGGTCTCGCCGTCGGTCAAATGGACTTTGTAGATGACACTCGGGGCGGTCGCGATTAAAGTGAGGTTGAACTCTCGCTCCAGCCGCTCCTGCACGATGTCCAGGTGCAGTAGGCCGAGAAACCCGCAGCGATAGCCGAAGCCCAGGGCCGCCGAAGACTCCGGCTCAAATGTCAGGGCGGCGTCGTTCAGCTGAAGCTTGCCCAGGGCTTCTTTTAAGTCGGGGTACTGGCTGCTGTCTACGGGGTAGAGGCCGCAGAAGACCACCGGCAGGGCCTGACGGTACCCCGCCAGGGCCTGAGTGGCCCCGTGCTGCGCGATGGTTAGCGTGTCGCCGACTCGGCAGTCGCCGACGGTCTTCACCGACGCCGTGATATAGCCGACTTCGCCCGTTAAGAGCCGGCCCACAGCCTTCATGCGCGGGGCGAAGATGCCGACCCCGGTGACGTCGAACGTCTTCCCCGAGGCCATCGCCCGGATCTGCATGCCGGGAGCGACTTCGCCGTCCACGACGCGCACATAAGCCACGACCCCCAGATAGGCATCGAAATGGCTGTCGAAGATGAGTGCCCGCAGGGGCTTGTCGACATCGCCGCGCGGGGGCGGAACGCGCCGGACAATGGACTCCAGAATCTCCTCTGTGCCGATGCCCTCTTTCGCCGACGCCCGGATCGCCTCGGTGGCGTCGATCGCCAGGACATCCTCGATCTCCTCTGCCACCCGGTCCGGGTCGGCAGCGGGCAGGTCGATCTTATTGATGACCGGCACGATCTCCAGGTTGTTATTGAGTGCCAGGCTGACATTCGCCAGTGTCTGCGCTTCGACCCCCTGGGCGGCATCCACGACCAGCACAGCCCCTTCGCAGGCGGCCAGAGAGCGCGAGACCTCGTAGGTAAAGTCCACATGGCCCGGCGTATCGATCAGGTTCAGCTCATACGTCACGCCGTCGTGGGCTTTATAATTGATGCGCACCGCCGCCATCTTGATCGTAATCCCGCGCTCCCGCTCGATATCCATCGAGTCGAGTAATTGCTCCTGCATATGCCGCCGCTGGACAGTGCCGGTAAATTCCAGCAGCCGGTCGGCCAGCGTTGATTTGCCGTGGTCGATGTGGGCGATGATGCAGAAATTACGAATAGTCTTCTGGTGGTCAGCGGAAGCTTCTGATGAGTTCTCAAGCATAGTGGAATGATTATACCTGAGAAGGGCTTCCCGGCGCAGAATCGGTGCGATGCAAAAGCTTAATCTAAACTTAACATAGTTTTATATAAAACTAAAGCGGGAATATGGTACAGTATCAATAACAGCCTGAATTGTGAAATGGGGAGATGTTTATGACCCTGGAACTTCTGGAACGGCCCGCTTCGGACAAAAATACCAACACGCAGCATGAATGCGCCTCGTGCCGCCATAAAGACCGTGTCTACCTCTCTGCCCCCACAGGTACGCAGACGGCGGCGGTCTGGCGCTGCCGCATCCTATCGCAGAAGACGAGTGAGGAAGTGCTGGTGCAGCCGCACGAGAACTGCTTTGAGCATCGCAGCCTCACGGACCACTGGGAAGAGACCTGCATGGCGATTTATCG
>JANXNV010000212.1 GCA_025353925.1 Armatimonadota bacterium | reverse complement strand
CCAGGAACAATTGGCTTAACGGAAATTGGTAACGGAGTGTCTTTTGGAGATTTGGAGGTCGAGCCAGATCCACCGTGGATAACTACAGAGGCAGGAATATATACCTTCGTAACCACTGGTGGGATTCATCCGCTTCCCTTCGCGGTAGCAGCAAGTGTTGGCCTAGCACTCGCCTATGAATACGGAACGAACATTATTGATGATGGGTCAAGATGGATGGAATTTCCCGACCCACGAAAAAGTCTTCGCGGTTGTTCCGCCATGATATTTCAGGAGGCTGTTACTAATAGGCATAGGTTTACAACGTTAGAAGCGGCAGCTGCCGAATTTAAAAAGAACCTCCCGGTTCTCGTGGCGGACCCTGGCTGGAACCCGCCGTGAACTGAACTCATCAAAGAGGATAGAGAGACATACTCATCGATGTTATGATGGTAACCGCCTGCCTTCTTTGAGTAAGCTTGTACTTTGACAACTGAGTGCGCTGCTGACATTTATAGCAAATAACAACACGCCATCGCCCTGCAGATCTATCATCTACGAAAAGGCTGGAGTCGGCCCCTTTGCCTGACACGCCCCAAATGTGGTAAAATCGCCTGTAATCATCTTGCGAAGCCACTTGAAGGACACCCGCTTTTGGAACTCTATGCTCTGACCGCTCACGAACTTTCGGAAAAGCTTATTCGTCGCGAGGTCTCTGCCCGCGAGGTCACTCAGTCCGTGCTGGGGCGAATCGCGTCGACGGAAGAGCGTGTTCATGCCTATGTCACCGTCACCGAATCAATCGCGCTGGCTCAGGCCGATGCGGTCGATACCGCGCGAGCTTCAGGGGAAAGTGTTTCCCCGCTTGCCGGAATTCCCATCGCTCTGAAGGACAACCTCTGCACGACGGGTATCGAGACCACCTGTTCGTCAAAGATTTTGCGTGGCTTTGTGCCGCCCTATAGCGCGACAGTTGTCGAGAAGCTGGAAGCATCGGGCAGCGTTTTTATCGGCAAAGCGAATTTAGACGAGTTCGCCATGGGGTCCAGCACCGAAAACTCGGCCTTTGGGGCCTCGCACAATCCCTGGGATATTGACTCGGCCCCCGGCGGCTCATCCGGCGGCTCGACGGCGGCGGTCGCGGCGGGGGAAGCCGTCTGGGCGATCGGGTCGGACACCGGCGGCTCCATTCGGCAGCCCGCCGCGTTCTGCGGCGTCGTGGGCCTCAAACCCACCTATGGCCGGGTCAGCCGCTACGGCCTGATTGCGTTCGCGTCGTCTCTCGACCAGATCGGCCCGATCACCAAAGATGTTCGCGACGCCGCCCTCTTGATGAACCTCATCTCCGGCCACGACTCACGCGACAGCACCAGCATCGTCCGGGACGTTCCCGATTACACGGCGTCTCTCACTGGCGGCGTCAAAGGCCTGAAACTGGGGGTTCCGAAAGAGTACTTTGCTCAGGGCGTCTCCCCGGAAGTCTCGGCTTCTGTCCGGACCGCTATCGACGTACTTGTCGCGCAGGGGGCAATCGCCGAAGAGATCAGCCTGCCGCACTCCGAGTACGCCTTGCCCACCTATTATATCTTGGCCCCTGCCGAGGCCTCGTCTAATCTGGCCCGCTATGACGGCGTTCGGTTCGGCCACCGCACGGCCCGTGCCACGAACCATGTGGACCTGTTCGAGAAGTCCCGCGAAGAGGGTTTCGGCCCGGAAGTCAAGCAGCGGATCATGATCGGCACCTATGCGCTCTCGGCGGGTTATTATGATGCGTTTTATCTCAAAGCCCAGAAGGTCCGCACCCTCATCAAACGCGACTTCGACCTAGCTTTCGAGAAATACGACGCTATTATCGCTCCCACTGCACCGACGGTCGCCTTCAAGCTCGGCGAAGTCTCCGACCCGCTGGCGATGAAGCTCAACGACGTCCTGACCATCCCCGCCAACATGGCGGGCATCCCGGCAATCTCCCTCCCCTGCGGCTTTTCGAACGGTCTGCCCATTGGGCTGCAGCTCATGGCTCCGAACTTTGGCGAAGAGACCCTGTTTCAGATCGCGTACGCCTACGAGCAGGCGACGCAGTGGCATCTGGGCCGGGCGCAGTTGTAAAGGAGAAGACGATGCCTACGGTGCAATTGAACGCACAAATCACATCTGATGAGCTTCTGCGGGCAGCCAGCCAGCTCGATAGCCCAGAACTCAATATTTTGACAGACCGCATTCTGACCCTCCGCGCACAGCGCCGCGTGTCCAATTTAACTCAAGCGGAAACGGATTTGATGCTGAAGATCAATAGGGGACTGTCAGATACAATATGGAAACGCTACAGCGATCTGCAATCCCAGCTCCATGCGGAAACACTGTCGGCGGAAGAACATAGCGAGCTTTTGTATCTGATTGATGTTGTGGAGAGAGACAACGCAAAACGCCTTGGCCAGTTGGCGGAACTCGCTAGCCTGCGTGGAACAACATTGGACGCTTTAATGCTTTCCATGGGCATCGGGCCACGTGCTTATGCCTGAACCAAAAATCAGTATTCGGCAAAAGCGCACCGTGTTTGACCGCGCTCACGAGTGCTGTGAGTATTGTTACAGCCAGCAGAAGTATTCCTCTGCCCCCTTTGCGGTGGAACATATTGTTCCTCGAGCGGCAGGTGGGACTGACACCTTAGCAAACCTCGCGCTGTCGTGTTCCGGCTGCAACGGGCATAAATTCACGCGCATTCGGTGGATAGACATCATTAGTGGAGTGGAAGTGCCGCTCTTTCACCCGCGTAATCAACAATGGCATGATCATTTTGAGTGGAGCAGCGACTTTACATTGCTTCTCGGCCTAACTGCAATCGGACGGGCCACGGTAGAAGCATTGCAAATGAACCGACCTGGCCTCGTCAATTTGAGGCGTGTTCTTTTTCAAATAGGGAAACATCCACCTGAGACGGTGGAATAGCAATCGGAGAAAATGGAACCATGACACTCACCCTGGAATTGACACCTAAACAAGAACAGCAGCTTCGTGCGGAGGCCGAGCGACGGGGTTTGGACGAGGCGAGCTATGTGAAATCGCAATTGTTCGCGGAAGACAATGACGCGAAGGCAGAGCAGATCGCCCCTCAAGCAGTCGAAGAAAAATGGAGCGGTGCGGATCTGGTCGCTTACTGGCAGCGGGAGGGCGTGATTGGATCTCGTCCTGATATTACTGACAGCTTGGAGCATGCCCGCGCCATTCGCCGCAAGGCAGAGCGGCGCGACCGCGAATGAACAAACTAGTTCAGCCTTTCCTGCGGCTGTTGGACGCGGACATTCTGATCGACGTTCAGCGCAATCACCCGCCTGCCCTCATCTGGTTTCATGCTTTAACTGAACGGCCTGGTGTTCCCGGTTTGGTGCTGATGGAGCTAATTCAAGATGCCAAAAATGCAGGCCAGGTCAGGATCGTCGAGAACCTCGTTCATGGCTTGCCCTTCCACTGGCCCACAGAACCAGATTGCCTCAGAGCACTGGCAGATTTTCGCGTTCTGAACCTTTCTCAGAATTTGGGATTGATTGATTCGCTGATCGCCGCCACGACAATCGGCCTCGGGGCGACACTTTGCACCTTCAACGTTAAGCATTATCGAAACATCACCGGGCTTGCATTAGAGCAGCCTTACATGCGGTAAGAGATACCTATGACCACCACTTATGAACCTATTGTCGGGATGGAATGCCATGCCGAGCTTTTGACGGAGAGCAAGATGTTCTGCGGCTGCGCCAATGCTTTTGGCGGGGCACCGAATACGCGCACCTGTCCGGTCTGCCTGGGTCTCCCCGGCTCCCTGCCGACGATGAACCGGCGAGCGGTGGACCTGGTGCTGCGAACGGCCCTGGCACTGCACTGCGAGATTTCGCTGGACTGCCTGTTCGCCCGCAAGAACTACTTCTATCCCGACCTGCCCAAAGGCTACCAGATCTCGCAGTATGACGACCCGATCGGCAAATCGGGCTATTTGGACATCACGCTGGAGGATGGCCGGAGCAAGCGGATCCATATCCGGCGGGTGCATCTGGAAGAGGATACCGGCAAACTGATCCATGCGGGCGGCAATGAAAGCGAAGTGGACTACAACCGCAGCGGCGTGCCGCTGATGGAGGTGGTCACCGAGTTCCCACCCGATATCGAATCCGCCGATGAGGCCAAAGCGTATCTGGAGAAGCTGCGGTCGATTTTGATCTATCTCGGTGTTTCCGACGGCAAGATGGAGGAGGGTCACCTGCGGGCCGAGCCGAACCTGAGTATCCGCCCGGTGGGAACGACCGGGGTCGGGGTCAAGACCGAGATCAAAAATCTCAACTCGTTCAAATCGGTCTACAAAGGTATCGAGTACGAGCTGGTGCGCCAATCGGAGCTTTTGAATGCGGGCGAACCCGTGCGCCAGGAAACCCTGGGCTGGAACGATGTCAGCGGCGAGACGTATCATATGCGCTTCAAGGAAGAGGAGCAGGAATATCGGTACTTCCCGGAGCCGGACCTGGTGCCGCTGCACTTCGATACGCCGGACATCGAAGCCGCCCGTGCCGACCTGCCGGAGCTGCCCGATGCCAAGCGGGAACGGTTCACCTCTCAGTACGGCCTGCGAGACTATGAGGCCGGAATTCTGACCGCCTCCCGGCCGCTGGCGGATTACTTCGAGGAGGCCGCAAGCGGGGCGGACCCGAAGGCGATTGCGAACTATGTCACCGGCGACCTGGCCAAGCTACTGAACGCCTCAGGGCAGGAAATCAACGACACAAAAGTGACGGCGGCGCATCTGCGGGAGCTGATTATGCTTCGCGACGACGGCAAAATCACCAACAACAGCGCGAAAGCCGTGCTGGCCGAAATGTTCGAGAGCGGCGAGTCGGCAAGCACGATTGTCGAAGCCCGAGGACTAGCGGCGGTCTCCGACGATTCCGCGATCGCCGCCGAAGTCGACAAAGCTCTGGCCGCCAGCCCGGACGTGGTCGCTAAGATCAAGGGCGGCAACGAGAAAAGCAAAGGCTTCCTCACCGGCATGGTAATGAAAGCCATGAAAGGCCAGGCCAGGCCCGATGTCGTGAATCGTTTGATCGATGAGCGGCTGGCCGCGCTCTAGCCGCGGGGCATGAGTTTATGGAAAAGCTTCGCCGGTCACTATTTTCGCCCGAAGACCGCGTATTGGTCGCCGTCTCCGGCGGACCCGACTCGCTGAGTCTCCTGCATGCTCTGCATCACGAGCGGGATACGCTGGGGCTGGCGGCACTTGAAGCCGCCCATTTGGACCACGGCCTGCGCGGAGAAGAAGCGGCGTCGGAAGCGGTCTGGGTCGCCGGTTGGTGCAGGGAGCGCGGCATTCCCTGTCATCTGGGGAGGGCCGATGTCGCCGCACTCGCGAGGTCCCGGAAATGCAGCATGCAGGAGGCAGCCCGGTTCGCCCGGTATGAGTTTCTGGACAAGGCAGCCGCGGCTTCGGGTTCCAGCAAGATCGCCACCGCGCATACGTCGGACGATCAGGCCGAAACCGTGCTGCTGAATATCCTGCGCGGAACGGGGCTGGACGGTCTGCGCGGTATTCCCGAGGTGCGCGGACCGTACATCCGGCCCCTGCTGAACGTTTCCCGTGTCGAGATCGAAGCCTATTGCCTCAAGCATGGACTGCAGCCGCGCCGGGATCCCTCGAACCTATCCTCCGACCACTACACCCGCAACCGTGTTCGCCTGGACCTAATGCCGCAGCTTGCCCGCGAGTATAATCCCGCGATCACCGGTGCGCTTTTGCGTCTGTCCGAGATCGCCGGGCGTGACAGCGACTATCTGCATCAGCAGGCGGAAATTGCGCTTTCGGGTGCCGTACTCTCAATCGCGACAGGCAAATTAGTTCTCAAGATTTCAAGTTTGACTCCGCTGCACCCTGCTCTGCTGCGCTACGTTCTGCGTACTGCCGTCGGGCAGGTGCGCGGGAGTACCGAAGGCATTGGCTATCGCCCTATTGAGGAGCTTTGCCGCCTTATTACGGAGCGAGGCGACCAAAACAGCCGCCTCACGCTGCAGGGATTGTTGCCCCAGCCTGCCTGCGACGTTTTTCTAACTGCAGGCACGGTGACTTTCGCGCGGGCGGCAGTCGTTCCCACGGCTCACTGGCAGCTTCACGTCACTCTGGTCCCCCAGGACGCCGAATATACGGCTAAGATGGATTCGCAGACCGTCGATCGGCAAAGTCTGCATGTCCGTTCGTGGCGAAACGGTGATAAGATCGATCCCTTCGGCCTGGGCGGACACCATAAGAAGGTCTCGGACATCTTCACGGATGCCAAAGTGCCGAGGGACGACCGTGGCAACGTACCGATTGTTTGTGACAAAAACGGCCTCGTCTGGATCGCCGGGTACACGCTGTCTCAGAGAGTGAAGGTAACGGAGGACACGACGCAGACGCTGTTTCTCTCTATCACACGCGCGGAGCAATCCGATTGAGAAGGAATTTGCCGCCTCTTTGCAGAAGAGGTCTCGTAGACGCTATTGGAGATCAAAATTGGTGGGGCTTGGGCAGACACAATTACAGAAGGGTCAGAGGCAGCGGTCAGGATTCACACTGATCGAGCTGCTCGTGGTCATCGCGATTATCGCCCTACTGGCCGCCGTTCTATTTCCCGTCTTTGCGAAAGTTCGCGAAAATGCTCGCCGCGCGGCCTGCCAGTCGAACCTCAAACAGATCGGGCTGGCGATCATGCAGTACACGCAGGATAATGATGAAGCCTTGCCGCTGCTGAGCTATGGAATGACAACCTGGCGGCAGAGCTGCAACACATATACCCGCAGCATTGGTGTCTATCGCTGCCCCTCCAACCCATACAACAATGTACCGGCAGCATCGGAAGACAAAATTACTGTCTCCTACGGGGCAAATGAGACGGTTTTTGCGCCGGTGACACTGAGCACTATTGATAACCCCTCGCAGATCTTTATGATCGGGGAGAGCAGTGGCGGCGGCTGGAAGCTCAACAATCCGCCGAATGACCCGCTCAACAACCCAAGCTGCGGAGGCGGCCTCTGCGATTTTCAGGAAACGAACTCGCACACCGACCTGTTTGCCGGACACCTCGGGCGCAGCAACTGGCTCTTTGCCGATGGACATGCTCGCTCGCTGCGCCCTACGGAGACCTGTTTCGGCCAGGATATGTGGGATCTCACAAACAGCAATCTGGGTATTCCCTGCTCGGCGGCCCTGGCGATCACCCTTCGGAGCAATGAGCAGTACTGGAACGAAACAAACGCACCCTAAGCCCTCTACGGGAGAACCAAATCGATGATTTATGAATGCCCTAATTGTCATGTCCCGCAGGCGGCGGGACACACGGCGTGTCATCAGTGTGGAGCGGAATTCGACAGCCCCGTTCCCGAAGATGCCATTGTCTCCCCGGAAGCAGCCATGCCGCCGGAAAACAGCGTGTTAGCAGAAAACGGTGAGTTGACGGAGCCAGTTGCGGCGGAGACTGCAAGCCCTGTGACGGAAGTCACCGACGCTCCCACACCAGTAACCGCGTCGCCACCTCCCCCCGTGCTGGAGGAGGTCTTCGCTCCCCCACCGCAGTACCAGCCCTCAGAAATGCCTCCGTATCAGGCCCCTCCGGCGTATCAGGCTGCGCCAGCCTACCAGCCTTCTTCCGGATATCTGCCCCCGGCTTATACGCCGGCACAAGCTGCGGCATCCCGCTTCAGCCTGCCGAAAGCACTGCTGATCGCAATCCCAGTTGTTCTAATCTTTGTGCTGGGAGCCGTCTTCTTTGCGAATAGCTTGAATCAGAGTGCGGACACGGCTGCGTCGATACCTGCCGTGACCACAGCGGAACCTGCCGTGCCCATTCCTGCTTCACCGGTGCCCCATGGCAGCCCGCTGGTGCTCTCCGGAGGCGCAGGGGGTTCCGCGAGCACGACGGACTCAAACCCGAGTATAGCCTGGCTCATTGGCCGCTGGCAGAATCAGTCGACCGATTATTACGTCTTTAATGAAAATGGCACCGGCTATCGAGGCAGCAGTGGCGGGAAACAGGCCAAAAGCTCGTTCCTGTGGGTTCTGAACCAGAAGCAGCTTTCGCTATATGCGGATGCCGCTCCGCCGGAGAAGCTCACCTTCAGCCGGGGCAATGATGACGCAACCATGTTTCTGCGCGGCACCGATGGTCGGTATATTCAGTATGCACGCGCGAAAACCAGCCCATAAAACGTAGTGCTTCAAACGCGGAAACGCCCGGCATCTCCATTCTGGAAATGCCGGGCGTTTTTCGTCCGATGCAGGCTGCGAGCCTATTTGGCGACGGCGACGCGCTTGTTTTGCCCGCGTCCGAGGCCACGCTTGAAGGGGGCACGGTGGACGATCTCCGTGTAGTCCAGTCCGGCGGCGGTAAGTGCTTTGTGCCAGGAGTCGAAGCGGCGGCGAGCCGCCGTGATCAGCGTGATGTCTTCCTGCTCCATTGTTTTGGCATTCAGCTCAATACCACTCGTGTGGAACTCGCGCACCATCGTCAAGATGCGCTCGTCATCCCATTCACGGTAGCGGCGAATTTCGTCGTAGTTCAAGCCCGAGGCTTCCAGTGCCTCGCGCCAGGAGCCGAAATGGCTCTTTTTGGTGGCGGCGGCGGCGAGCTGCGGGTCGACGTTCAAACAGACATTGCGCCAGGACAGGTCGACTTCCTGGGCATGCAGCTCTTTGATTCGCGCCACGATCCGATCGCGGGTCCAGGACTTGTAGCGGCGGATGCTGTCGTAATCCAGCCCGGCATAGTTAACGGCAGTCTCCCAAGTACCGAAGTACCGAGTGGCCGCACGAAGAAGCGAAAGGTTGCTGCCGGCGACACTGGAATAGTTCAGGTTCTCGCCGGATTCGTACATACTGAGAATTTCAAGGGCAATGGCGTCTTTATTCCATTTGCGATGCATGGGGCGGTCTCCTGTAGTCTTGGTCGGTTCTTGGCTCAGAGGAACGTCGCGCGCACACCACTGACACGTCGCGGGTTGAGTCTCTTCGAATTAATTTTCTTACGGTATTTCTTGCTCTAAGTTTCGTTTTCGCGAAAGCTCACTGTTAAATGCGGAAGTTCGCTATCGCTACGGTTGCGACAGAGTTATTATACACCTTTCATACCCAAACGTCAATAGTTTTATATAAAAGTTTTGTTAAGTTTTCATTAAGTTTTATGCTACACTAATCGCAAGAGGAAATCGCCGATGCCCGAGACCCAAATCGCCCCGATGACGACCGCTGATCATATCGCCCGCTTGCGCCCCTACGTGCCGGGAAAACCCATCGAAGAAGTCCAGCGCGAGCTGGGTTTGACGGATGTCATTAAGCTGGCCTCCAATGAAAATCCGCTGGGGCCGTCCCCGCATGCCCTGACTGCCCTGCTTCAAGTCGCTTCGGGGATCGCCCTTTATCCAGAGGGTAGTGCTCCCGCCCTGCGCCGCGCCGTCGCCGAGGCACAGCAGATGCCTGAAGAAACGCTGGTCTTCGGCAACGGCAGCGATGAAGTCCTGCACCTCCTGGCCCAGACATATCTCCAGCCTGGGGACGAGATTATTCAGGGCGATCCGTCGTTCACGATGTACGGTATTTATGCCCTCCAGATGAATGCCGTCGCAGTCAAAGTCCCACTCAAAAACTACACGCACGACTTGGAAGCCATGGCCGATGCCGTGACCGAGAAGACGCGCATTATTTTCATCGCGAACCCAAACAACCCGACCGGGACACTGGTCCGCCGCGCGGAAGTCGAGAAGTTCCTGGACCGTGTTCCCGCTCACGTTCTGGTCGTTCTGGACGAAGCCTACGACGAATATGTCTCCGACCCGGACAAGCCCGACCTGCGCCCTTACATCTTAGAGGGCCGAAACATCATGGTCCTTCACACTTTCTCCAAAGCCTTTGGGCTGGCGGGCCTGCGCGTGGGATACGGCATAACCCGCCCGGAGATCGCCGAGGTTCTGAACCGTGTCCGCTCGCCCTTTAACGTCAATGTGCCCGCACAGGCCGCCGCCGCCGCCGCGATCGCCGACACAGACCATGTCGCCCGGACTGTGGAGCTGAACGCGCATGGACGCAACTATTTCAACGCCGAGTTCGAAAAGATGGGCCTGGCCTATGTCCCCAGCGAAGGCAACTTCGTCCTGGTCGATGTGGGCCGCGACAGCCGCGAAGTTTTTGAGGCATTGCAGCACAAGGGAGTCATCGTCCGCGCCGCCCACGGCATGGGCCTCCCAAACCACATCCGCGTCTCGACCGGAACCATGCCGCAGAACGAGCGGTTTATTGCCGCACTTCGAGAGGTGCTGAGATAGGGCTGCCAAAAGTTTACTTCGATGTCTGCTGCTTAAGTCGCCCATTCGATGATCAGTCGCAAGATCGCGTCAAATTAGAAACGGCTGCCATCAAAGCTATCGTCGAGCGGATCAGGACAGGATCTTATGCCGGAATAGGGAGTGAAACGGTTCGATTGGAGACCTACCGCATTTCCGACTCAGTACGCAAAGCCTATATTCAGGCGCAAGAAAGCTTGTTCACACAAATAGTCGTGCTTAGACAAGAGCAAATCGAGCGAGGCAATTTCCTGTCAGCAATGGGATTCGGGGTATTGGACGCTCTCCATATTGCCTGCGCAGAGTCGGCAGAAGCGGATGTCTTACTGACGACCGATGACCGTATGCTCCGGCTCGCAGCAAGAGTAAGCCAAGAATTGTTCGTCAGAGTAACTAATCCAGTAGTTTGGCTCGTAGAAATGGAAAATTATGGAACGTAATCCTACGATAAATGCGAATACAACAGATGAAGAAATCCGGAGGCTCGGTCTACAAGCTCTTCAGCGTGAGATGGGAGTCGTCAATGCAACGCGATTTTTGCTCCTTTTTGACAAAGGTCACGGAAATTACACAGAAGAGCGGCATCAGTGGCTGGATCAAGTGAGCATGGAAGATATTATCGCTCAGCTACAAACTATGCGGACCGAGGGGACAAAATAACAGTGGAGAACTCTGTATGACTGCAATCAAACGCCCCATCACCCCTGACGACCTTCTGACGCTTCAAACCGTCAGCGACACGCAGATCTCGCCGGATGGGTCGCAGGTCGCATTCGTCCGCAGCATCACCGACCGCGAAAAGAACAAGTATCGCAACGAGATGTGGCTGGTTCCGAGCGACGGCAGCCGTCCGCCACGCCGCTTTACCGGCGGCAAGTGGAACGACTCGAACCCGCGCTGGTCGCCGGACGGGACCCGGATCGCGTTCGTCTCGGACCGGCTTGAAGAAGCGGCGCAAGTCTTTCTGATTGCGGCGGACGGCGGCGAAGCGGCCCCGCTGACGACGCTTCCGTCCGGCAGCATTCAGGAACTAAAGTGGTCGCCGGATGGAGATCGGATCGCGCTCATTTATCGGGCGACCCCGGCGGATTACACGAAGAAGGCCGCTGAGGAGCGTAAGGAAAAAGGGCTGTCTACCCCACCCCGGGTCCACACGCACCTTTTTTACCGGCTGGACGGCTTCGGCTACTTCGACGGTTCGTACTGGCAGGTGGCGGTTGTCGATGCGACAAGTGGCCAGACGGAAATGCTGACGGAAGGCGACTTCCACTGCGGCAGTGTTACCTGGTCGCCCTACGGCAGCGAGCTTGCGTTTCTCTCTGACCGGCGGCCTGACGGTGATGCGATCCTCGAAGAAGACACGCAGGTCTGGACGGTTTCTGAGAACGGCGGCAATTTGCGGCAAGTATCGGCCCCGGTCGGGAGTAAGAGCGGTCTGGTCTGGTCGCCTGACGATAATCACTTTGCTTACAGTAGCAACCCGGATGGGTTGGACCAATGGGGCACGAACAACGAGCGCATTTTTGTACTTCCTACCCTCGGCGGCGTAGCGCGAGATCTGACGGGCCACACGGATCTGGCCGTCGGCAATCTGGCGATCTCGGACATTGGAGGCGGGGGCGGTGAAGAGCTGCTTTGGAGTGAGTCTGGAAAAGAGATTTACACGCTCGTCAGCAGCAGCGGCGATGTTCGACTCACCCGGCTGACCGTGACAAGCGGCGAGATAACGATGCTCACGCCGCCCAATCAAGTCGTCGGCAGCTTCAGCGTGGCCCGTGGTGTTTTTGCCGCTTCCGTATCACGGCCCACAACACCTGCCGAGGTCTTTGTCGGTGATCGTCAGATTTCGTATCTGAATCAGCCCTGGCTGGATGAGATCGCGCTGCAGACGCCGGAGCCGTTTGCCATTCCGAATGGTGTTGGCGGCGTTGTTCCCGGGTGGTTCCTGACCCCTCCAAACTTCAAGGCCGACGGCACATCGCCGCTGGTTATTTACGTCCATGGCGGTCCGCATCTGCAGTACGGCAATGCACTTTTCCACGAGCTGCAATGGCTGGCCGCTCAGGGCTATGTCGTCGCGTATGCCAACCCGCGCGGCTCCAAGGGCTACGGCGAAGCGCATACGAAGGCCATTAAAGGTGATTGGGGCGGCCCGGCCCTCGCCGACATCGAGTGTATCGCCGATGAGGCCATTCGCCGTGGTTACGCCGACCCGGCAAAGACTGCGATCATGGGCGGCTCCTACGGCGGCTACCTGACGGCCTGGGCCGTGGGGCATACGGACCGGTTCACCTGTGCGATTGCGGACCGGCTGGTCAACAATCTGCAGTCCATGGCCGGGACCTGCGACTTCCCGTGGTCGCATGGAACCTACTACCAAGGCAACAGCTGGGACGACCCCTCGGACCTTTGGCGGCATTCGCCGATGGCCTATGCCGGAAAGATTAACACGCCCCTGCTGTTGATCCATTCCGACGGTGACTTGCGCTGCCCCATTAGCCAGGCGGAAGAGCTGTTCGCCGCCCTGCGTTTGCAGCGCAAGGTGGTCGAGTTCGTTCGCTATCCGGCGGAGACCTCCCACGGCCTTTCGCGCGGCGGCCCGCCCGACCTGCGATTGGACCGATTGCAGCGCAATTTGGCATGGCTGGATAAATACTTAAAACTCAACGGAACGAACACAGCGAAACCGACACAAGGAGCAGACTAGAGTGATTATTGTGATGCAGGCGGAAGCAACGGCGGCTCAGATCAGCGAAGTCGAGGGGGCACTTCAAACCTGGGGCTACGAGATACATCCGATCTACGGGGTGGAGCGGACAGTGATCGCCGCTGTCGGTGCCCCCACGCAGGACGAAGCGCGGGTGTCCGAGCAGGTGGAGTCCTTGCCCGCGGTGGAACGAGCCGTTCTGATTTTGAAGCCCTACCGCTTTGCCAGCAAAGAGTATCGGCCCGAGAAAAGCGTTGTCAAGGTCGGAGATGTCGTGATCGGCGGCGAGGGCTTCGTCATGATGGCCGGACCGTGTACCGTCGAATCTGAAGAGCAGTTGATGGAGACCGCCCGCGCCGTCAAGGCAGCCGGGGCGACCGTTCTGCGCGGCGGTGCCTACAAGCCCAGCACGTCCCCCTACTCCTTTCAGGGCATGGGCGAGGACGGTCTGAAGCTGCTGGCTCAGGCCCGCGAAGAAACCGGCCTGCCAGTCATCACCGAAGTCATGCACGTGGGCAACATCGATCTGGTCTGCAAGTACGCTGATATTCTTCAGATCGGCACCCGTAATATGCAGAACTACGACCTGCTGATCGAAGTCGGCAAGGTCAAAAAGCCGGTCATGCTGAAGCGCGGAATGTCGTCCAAAATCGAAGAGTGGCTGCAGGCCGCCGAATATATTATCAAAGGCGGCAACGAGGCCGTTATGCTCTGCGAGCGCGGCGTCCGCACCTTCGAGACCTACACGCGCAACACGCTGGACATCTCCGCTGTGCTAGCCGTCCGCGAGCTGTCTCACCTGCCCATCGTCGTAGACCCCTCCCAGGGCACCGGCAAATCTTCCATGGTCCCAGCCATGTGCAAAGCCGCCCTTGTCGTCGGTGCGGACGGCTTACTCGTGGAAGTCCACCCGAACCCCGAAAAAGCACTGAAAGACGGAGCGCAGAGCATTACCATCCCCGCCTTCCAGACACTGATGCAGGAAATGGCCGTCATCGCCTCGGCGATTGGGAAGAAATTGTAGGGGCGTGGCTTGCCCCCGCCCTCTTACTCGCCTCTAACCTGGGGGCATTTATTCTCCGGAAGGTTGATTCGCATGAATATCGGGGTGCCGCGTGAAGTCAAAAACAACGAAAACCGCGTCGCGGTCGTGCCGTCGGGAGTCGAGACGCTGACAAAGGCAGGCCATGCCGTCTTTGTCGAAGTGGGCGCGGGCCTCGGCACGAGCTTGACAGACGATGCGTACGCCGCCGCCGGGGCGACTCTGCTGCCTGCGGCGCGGGAGGTCTGGGTGGCGTCGGACATCATCTGCAAAGTGAAAGAGCCGCAGCCGGAGGAGTTTCCGTTTATCCGGCCCGACCACACCCTCTTTACCTACTTCCACTTCGCGGCCTCGCGTGCGCTTTCTGACGCCATGCAGGAGGCACGCGCGGCCTGCCTGGCATATGAGACTGTCGAGGCCCCCGACGGCACCCTGCCCCTGCTGACCCCCATGTCCGAGATCGCGGGGAAAATGGCGATGCAGGAAGCGGCCAAATACCTCGAAAAGCCGCAAGGCGGACGCGGCATACTCCTCGGCGGTATTCCCGGTGTCCCCGCAGCCCATGTGGTTATACTTGGCGGTGGGGTCGTTGGCATCAATGCCGCCAAGATCGCAGCGGGTATGGGGGCGAATGTCACCATTATGGATATCAATCTGGAGCGGCTGCGCTACCTGGACGACGTTCTGCCCGCCAATGTTACCACCTACTTTTCCAACCCCCTGCATATCCGCGAGATATTGCCGTCGGCGGATGTCGTCATCGGGGCCGTGCTGATCAAGGGTGCCCGTGCCCCGATTTTGGTTAGTCAGGCCGATCTGAAACGCATGAAACCCGGCTCAGTCATCGTGGACGTGGCGGTGGACCAGGGCGGCTGCATCGAGACCATGCACCCGACGACACACGCCGTGCCGGTGTTCACCGTCGACGAAGTCATCCACTACGGTGTCGCGAATATCCCCGGTGCCGTCCCGGCGACTTCGACTTACGCGCTCACGAACGCGACGTTCCCCTATCTTCTGGCACTTGCTAACAAAGGGGTGAAAAGAGCCTTGCGCGAAGATGCCGGGCTGGCAAAGGGCTTAAATGCCGCTGACGGGCAGTTTTTTCTCGCGGAGGTGGCCCAGCCGTTCGGGCTGCCGCTGGGGAAAGTCGAGGAGTGGCTGAGTTAATTCCACCATGCGCCTCAAAACACTCGCTGCCGTCACTGCCGCTCTTGCTGTCGCCGCACTTATTATCTGGCAGGTCAGCGGGGCCGCCCACCGCACATTCGCTTCCCCTGCCGGCGTAGCACAAGTCGCAAAAGCTACTCCCGCCTATCAGCATGGCCTCACACTCTTGGACATCCAGAATGTCAGCCCTGATCAATCCTACAGCTACGCCGACAGGAGTACGCACAGCCGTGGCATCCCGGCTCAGGGCATTGAAGCGGATACGGGTCTCTGGGTCAAAATGCCGTCTAATTTTAGCCTCGCTCCCAATTGCAGCGATTCAACTTACAATCAGTGCGCCGCGACCCTCACTGCCACCGCCCGCCTCCCCAACGGTCTCACCATCCCCCTCCGCTGGCGCACGACAGACAGCCGCAACACCGCGGATGACATCATTTTGCTCGTCAGCATTCCGGCCGGGTACCCGGATACCATCCGCTGGGCCGATGTGACAGTCGACGACCACCAGGGCGATCAGGCCACCTGGCGCATCCTGCACCTGCCCCCCATGCAGCACGTATTGGGACTCGGCACGGTCGCGCAGACGACGTTCCAGTCGGGAGCGATCCATGCCGTCGCACGTGCTTATGTCGGCAAGGACCCAAACGGCAATATCAAGGGGCAAGCTCTGCTCTGCGACCTCAACGGGACCGTGAAGCCTTCGCCGCATCAGTGGGAACTTAGGCCGATGACACTTACACGAGAGTGGGAACCTCCGGGCTTCACTGCACTTAGCAGCAAAATTACTTGGGGAACCGGAGCGGTTAATGGCGTGACGCACTTCGAGGCAACCCGCGACCCCATCTATTACGACAGAACACTGTCGTCCCCCTATCTTCAAGACACCCATTGGGCGCGGCTTACAGCAAAGCTGCAAGAGTTCGAGACGCGGGACGAGACCGTTATTTTTCACAACTTGACTTTAATAAAGACGAAACAGGGAAATAAATTTCTTGTCCATACAGGCGATAATCGCCCGGCGACCGCGACAACAGCCGATGGCGTCACGGCGACACTGATTGATCCGCGCCCAGACAAAGACGCGCACAACATGAACTCTCCTGATGCGACTGCCATCATGGTTCGGCTGACGTCGGCTCTGCCCGGGTCGCTTCCAAAGTCGCCGCTCTGGCAGAAATTCAAAGGGGTAGTGTCACTCTCCTGTGACATTCCCAAACCACTTTCCTCCAATGGTTCCAGCGGGAATGGTAACGGAAGTATGTATATGTTTCATTCGGATAAGCCATTGCCGAAGGTGATCGCCAATTTCCCGGTGATTGTTCGGCAGCGGGTGGATTTGAAGGCGGTGCCGATGACTTTTGTGCTGCCGGTGGGGAAGAACCTCACCCCGTCACTCCGCGCCGACCCTCTCCTTTCTGAAGGAGAGGGTCGGCGCGGAGCGACAGGGTGAGGTAGTCCTATAGCCTCCCTCCCCCGCTCGGCCGTCCCTCCCCCTCCTCCCGCACCACCTCCACCCGCGTCGCCCGAAAGTTATCCCCCTCGTACTTCCCGGATACGCGCAGCAGATCCCCACCCCGTAAATCATGCACAGAGACTGGAGCGCCTTCTCGGCGAATCGAGACGCCGCGCGGGACTTTGATCTTCACCTCCGTGGCATCTTCCAGGCGGATTTTAATGTCCCGGCTCGAATACCGGTCACTGCGCGACGAAACTCGGCCTACCAATATCTGACTCTGGGGGGACAAAGGGCGTGTCGGACGCGGACGGCGGGGCAGGACGATGTCCCGGCGGAAGCTGATTGCCCCCGCCAGCACCGTGCCGTCGGGCTGCAAGGCTCCGGCGACTGTCACCCGGTCGCCGAGTTTGACGGGGAAGACCGATGGCTCGAGTTTACCCAGCCCAGACAGGTCGGTATCGTCGGCCAGCAGGACAATCCGTGTGTGGTCCTGGACGGCGAGGACAAAGCTGCCCTTTTGCGTATCCACAAGCGTGACATTGCCGCGTACGGTAAACACGCCGGGGGCTTCGGGGTCAGGGATGGGTTTCACAGGATCGGGGGCGGGTTTCACGGATTTAGCCGATTTGGGACCCAGGACCCGTACTTGGAGGGCCTCAGCGATACTTGGCGAGAGCAGTTTGCCGCCGACATGGACCCGCATTCCCGGCTTAAGATCTGGCAGTCTGCCCCGGCGCGAGGAGTTTGCCAGTGCGATCTCGCTGTCGGTCATGTCCAGCGTGTAACGCTGCCCGGAGTCAGCGCGGAAGATCACGCGGTCACGCTCGTCGTCGATCTTTTCCAGGACCCCGTCTTGCGAAAAAGCCTTCGGCTCGAAGGGAAGAGGGTCGGGCCGCACCGACGCGGTACACCCCAGCAGCAGCAATGCCGTGAGAAACAGCCTGGTAATTCGCATGGAGGTCTCCTGAACGTGTTTGCATACAGGACGATTGGCCGCTACGCCGTGTTCCCGGCGGTCTCGGCGTTGATTCGGCGTGCGGCGGCGGCGGGATCGGC
>JANXNV010000210.1 GCA_025353925.1 Armatimonadota bacterium | reverse complement strand
TCAACGGCAATCCGTTAATTTCAACGGCAATCCGTTAATTTCAACGGCAATCCGTTAATTTCAACGGCAATCCGTTAATTTCAACGGCAATCCGTTAATTTCAACGGCAATCCGTTAATTTCAACGGCAATCCGTTCTCCTTGCTTTTCCGCCGCAACGAGCCGCTCCGCTCCTAAATCAACAAACATATTGCTGCTACCCCATTGCAAGTGGAATGGATCATGCGTAATGGTCCAGCCGTCTTTGACCAGGGCGTGTCGGACAGCATCGTGGCAGAAATCTCGATCAGGCATACCTTATCATAGCACAGCACACGCAAACAAAACCGCCGGAGGCCAATGGCCCCGGCGGTTACCTCCTGACGAAATACTCCGTCAGTCAAGCGAACGGCGTCACTCTCAGATCGAAGGTTCTGGGGTAGATCACACCTGCTTTCTGATAAAACTGATCGTCGATGGTCCACAGCTCGGCATCCCACTGCCGCGCGACTTCAACAAAAAATGCGTCGCCGGTCTCCAATCCGTGATCACGATGGAATCGCCACGCCGCTGGTGCAAGAGAATCAATACCCCACCAAAGTATGGGAAGAGTCAAAAAATCTGATACGACAGCCTCAACATCGGCAGCAGCAAGGGCGGGCGAATTTGCACTGGAAACAAGTTTTTTCCGGCTGACATTGAAAAACTCGGTAAAACCGGAGGAGGGCATAACCGCTTCGACATTCCCTTTTCTGATTGCTCGCAGAAGTGGCTCGGATTGAGCAGAGTAAGTTTCGCGGTACAGAGCGGCAGCAATAGCACTGGTGTCGGGAACAATGTAGCGCAGCATAACACCTTAATCCTCTTGTCTAAGCAAGATGTCGGACGATGTAGTCAGGGGCATCCGCTCACGCCGCTCGCGAATTCTCCTCAGATCCGCATCGGCGGCACGTATATCATCTTCGTCCAGATGATAACATGCGCAGTAAAAGTAACGGTGACCCGCCTTGTCCTGCTTGATGTTCAACACACTCTCACGGCTGCGCACGTAGCCATGCGAACGCGCCCAGGCATCGATCTCAAAGATAGCGTGCAAGTTGTCGATGGCATCAGAATAAGCAATCACAGCTTTATCGGTGCCAATGTTCTCTTCCCGCGTGAACGGTATACTAACCGGCATGATATGTATCTCCTTGCTTCACCCAAATCATTATAGCATAGCGCAAACAAACAAAACCGCCGGAGGCCAATGGCCCCGGCGGTTCTTCACTGCGGATGTACAGGGTTAGGCGGCTTGCGCCATCTCGTAGCGCAAAACTAAAAGCTGGCTGCTTTGCAGCGTGACAAGCGCGTATGTGTGTCCGCTGTTATCAACGAACTCGACCTCAAAAGCACTCGGCGAGTACTGCTCGACAATCGTGCCGACCTGGCCGCGCACAAGGCTATGTTGAGGCAAGTCCTCTGTCAAGGTGACGACGTCATAGAGTTGAAAACCACGCTTCATACTCGTATTGTACCACTAATTTACATAACACGTTACGAGGTGCGGAATATTTTGGTGGGTATGAATTATCCAAACGCTGCGCACCGTAGTTGATCCCGATGCACCTACGGCTGCGAAATCCAAAATGTAACGCTGACCATACTGGCCTTTTTCGCCTGTGTATGCCTCCTGAGTCGACGCCGCCACCCGCAAAATCTCTTGCAATTCCGAGGCATTATTTGACGTGAAGCCTAAAACCCGCGCGAAGACCTTCGCCTTGTGCTTGCCGACGGGATGCTCTGCGTTTAAGCAATAATCACGCAATTTCTCAATTGAAACGACAGCATTTTCACCGTTTGGCAAGTACATAGTGCCGGACCTCCAAGGTAATTATTCTTCATATTCCGCGTCTTCTTCCACAGCGTCTCTATCAGAATCGTCAACCGTCTTGCCTATTTTCATCATTTGGTGAAATGCCGTGAACTATTCCTTTTTAACATCATCAGACCAGGTGGGATCAAAACTGGGAAATTTTGACAATAGCATTTGTTCCCAGGAAACATTCGCAGTATCTTGTGTAAGTGTACGGCTACTTTGGTCCCTGCTGTTAAGGGTTTGCCGTTCTTGTGTCTGTCTAGTTACAGGCTTTCGTGGTTTACTGTCAGTGACTTGTCTTATGGTCTCTGTGATATACGGCGAGAGTTCTAATCCCGCTTCTTTTGCTGCGGCTAAGAAAAACGCGATACATTTTCGAACTGAGTCACCCGACGCTCCTAGTTCAGTAAATCTTTGACGAAATTGATTTGATGTAGCTTTGCTAAGTAGTTGAACGTAAATAAGTTAAACTATTCCATGTCGAGCCAACTGCATTTTGCTCTCATGTTGGACGTTTTCTGCGAGGCTGATAGTTTAACTTATTTCAGGTCAGGCACTTATCTAATACCATACCATTGCACATAATTTCTGCCAGACTGTCAAGCACGCACGCAAACAAAACCGCCGGAGGCCAATCGGCCCCCGGCGGTTTCTTGTGTCGTATTGCAATTTAGGAAAGTCGGCTTAGAAGCCGCCCATGCCGCCCATACCCGGCATTCCGCCGCCCATGCCGCCACCACCGCCGCCCGCAGGCATCGGAGAGGCTTTTTCGGGACGCTCGGCGACTAACGCTTCGGTCGTCAGCAGCAGGCCTGCGATGGAAGCCGCGTTCTGCAGCGCAGAGCGGGTGACCTTCGCCGGGTCGACGATGCCCTGGGCTGCCAGATCGCCGAACTCGCCGGTGGCGGCGTTGTAGCCGAGGCCGGTCTGCTTAATCTTCTCGACAATCACGGAGCCTTCGACGCCCGCATTGTTTGCGATCTGCCGAGCCGGCTCTTCGAGGGCACGGCGGATGATGTTCACGCCGACCTGCTCATCGCCTTCCAGCTTCAGGCTGTCCAGCGCGGTGATGATCTTGATCAGCGTCGTGCCGCCGCCGGGGACGATCCCCTCTTCGACCGCCGCGCGGGTGGCCGAGAGCGCGTCTTCGATCCGGTGCTTCTTCTCTTTCAGCTCGGTCTCGGTAGCCGCGCCGACCTGAATAACCGCCACGCCGCCCGAGAGCTTGGCGAGCCGTTCCTGGAGCTTCTCTTTATCGTAGTCGCTGTCCGACTTCTCGATCTGCGCCTTGATCTGGGCGATCCGGCCCTGGATCGAAGCGGCGGACCCCTTACCCTCGACAATGATTGTCTCGTCCTTAGTCACGGTCACACGCTTAGCGGAGCCTAAGAATGTCTCGTCGACGTTCTCCAGCTTCAGGCCGAGGTCCTCGGTGATGAAGCGGCCTGCGGTCAGGACGGCAATATCTTCGAGCATCGCTTTGCGGCGATCGCCGAAGCCGGGAGCCTTGACTGCGACCACGTTGAATGTCCCGCGCAGTTTGTTGACGACCAGCGTGGCGAGAGCCTCACCGTCAACATCTTCCGCGATGATCAGGAGCGGCTTGCCCTGGCGAACGACTTTCTCCAGCACGGGCAGGAAGTCCTGGACATTCGAGATCTTCTTCTCGAAGATCAAAATCAAAGGCTCTTCGAGGACGGCTTCCAAACGCTCGGCATCCGTGACGAAGTACGGCGAAATGTAGCCCTTGTCGAACTGCATGCCTTCGACCAGCTCCAGCGACGTGGTCGTGCCCTTGCTCTCTTCGACCGTGATGACGCCGTCTTTGCCGACTTTATCCATCGCGTCAGCAATCAGATCACCGATCAGCGTGTTCTTGGCGGAGTTCGTCGCGACCTGCGTGATCGACTCTTTGCCTTCGACTTTGGTCGCTAGACGCTTGATCTCAGCGACTGCCAGCTCGACGGCTTTGTCGATGCCCTTTTTGACCGCCAGCGGGTTGGACCCGGCGGCGACGTTCTTCAAACCTTCGCGGACGATGGCCTGGGCCAGCACGGTCGCGGTCGTGGTGCCGTCACCGGCGACATCGTTGGTGCGGGAGGCGACTTCGCGGACAAGCTGCGCTCCCATGTTCTCAAACTTGTCTTCGATCTCGATCTCTTTGGCAATGGTCACACCGTCGTCGACGAGAGTCGGCGAGCCGAACTTCTTTTCCAGAACGACGTAGCGGCCGCGCGGTCCCAGGGTGACTTTGACCGCATCGGCGAGAATGTTGACGCCGCGCTCGAGAGCGCGTCGTGCCTGCTCATCAAACAGCAAATCTTTAGCTGCCATACTTTTTTCTCCTCCATATTAGGGGCGGCCCTAACTGTTCAAAATGCCCAGAACATCGTCGGCGCGGAGGATAATGACATCCTCGCCATTGACTTTGATCTCGGTTCCGCCGTACTTCGAGTAAACGACTTTGTCGCCGACTTTGACATCGACGGCACTCAGCTTGCCGCTGTCGAGGGTCTTGCCGGGACCGACCGCCAGGACTTCGCCTTTTTGAGGCTTCTGCTGGGCGGCGTCGGGCAGGATGATCCCGCCGGCGGACTGAGTTTCGGCTTCCAGAGCCTTGACGACGATACGGTCGCCTAATGGTTTCAACATGGTTTTGACCTCCTTCGGTGGGTGTCCGAATATCTTGTGACGGCCTTTATTATCCCGGTTTTTGGCACTCGTGTCAAGAGAGTGCCAAGAAATTGGTTTTCATCAGTATAAATACTGGAAGCCTGCAAATTTATCGAATACGATTTACTTTTTCGACCAAAAGTGCTATGATAAGCCAATTCGTGGCAGCGTTGCCTCTCTACACAGCAGTACAGTGCCAACGCCGGTGCCGTGTACGCGCCGTCCCGCCGATTTCCTGCCACAGATCCGGTCCGGCATTTTTTGTCTTGTTCTAGAAAGGCTACGCGAAATGTTTTTTTCCACACGCGCCGGGGTTGCCCTGACGCTTCTGGGCCTTGCCGCAGGCATCCACCCCGCCTCGGCACAGACGACCCAGGACTATTCCACTCAGGTTGTTAATCCCTTTTACACGAATGTAGACCAGTTTTCCGTGACGACTAATGCCAGTTCCCCCACCTTTGACCGGCCCGCCCTCGCTCGGCCTGGAACTTCGACCACGTTCACAAATTTGTCCGGTCTGGGAAAGGCAGTGGCTTACGGGACGCACGGTTTCACGGCGGCGGACGATGCCGCTTACCGAATCACCACGACGACGACAGGGTACGATCCGCAGAACTTCCTTCAGATGATCTACGTGCCGACGTTCGACCCGACTAAGCCGTTGGTCAATGCCACCCTTGCCAACATCCCCACCGGAACAGACTTGCAGTATTCGGTGAATATTGGCGCGGGTACAGCATTGACACTCGTCAACACCGGTTACTACAACGCAGTCGACACAGCGGCGGGTCATGTCAGTGTCGGAACTTCCAACACCACGATCGAAGAGCTGAACAACGGGTCAACGACTTTTATCCCGGATGCCAACACGCAGGGCACCGTCGGACAAGCCGCGCAGACATTGAAGGTCTCGAGCACCGGTACCATTTCCGGCTTTAACAGCTTTTCCTTTGCCGGTCTGCAGCATGACGCCGTCGGCGATCTCACAGCGACGCTTGCGCATAACGGGGTGAGTGTGACGCTCTTCGATCGGCCGGACAAACCGGCGACCAGTGACAACTTCGGGTCGCTGGCGGCATTTAACAGTACGCGAAAGTATACGTTTGCCGACCAGGGTGCCGATCTGGCGAAGGTCGCGAAGGCTACCGTCGATTCTTACGCCGCCGATCCTTCGGTCGACTATTTCCCACTCTTTGGCGGCACTTATCAGTCGCTCAGCAGTCTGAGCGCGTTTGACGGTATGAATGTTTTCGGTGATTGGACGCTGACGACGACGGACAACGAGGTCGGCAGCACCGGATCTTTCCTCGGCTTTTCGTTCAACGCCACGACGGATGCCGTCCCAGAAGCCTCGACAAGCGTCTCGCTGGCAATTGGGGGAGTGATCCTAGGTCTGGTGCTCTTCACGCTTCGCCGCCGGGATGCCTCGCCGTCGGTTTAGTTTATTGTCTGCGCTCTACTTCAAAGGACAACTTCTATGACATTACTTCATACTCTTGCTCTCACAATTGGCAGCACGGCGACCCTCGCCGCTTCCCTGGCCGCCGCCCCGTTGACTGCCACCCCGTCGCGCGTCGCCCTGCCCATGCGGCAGCCTAAGGTACTCTCCCTGTCACTACCTAAAGGATCAACTTCCCCGACCGAACGGATCGGTCTGGCGATCTCACTGCCACTGCGTAATCAAACCGAGGTCAAGCAGCTTCTGCATGACTTGTACGCTCCGGGCAGCCCGAGCTACCACCAGTATCTCACCACTGCGCAGTTCGCCGCCCGGTTCGGGCCGAGCCAAGGAGACTATAATGCGGTGATTGCGTTCGCGACATCCCAAGGACTGACTGTGACCAAGACATTCCCTGAGCGGACACTCGTGGATGTCACCGGACCGGCCAGTGCCGTGCAGAATGCATTTGCCGTGTTATTGAAAAACTACGAAAGCCCCAATGGGATCATTTTTCATGCCCCTACTGCGACTCCTTCAATCCCCGCTGCGCTGGGAGGGAAAATCGCGACAGTTGTCGGTCTCGACAATGCCGAGCGGCGCTTTTCGAACGTTCGCCGGATGGGGGATGGGGTACGCCCTTTCGCACCGCCGCCGTCCCCAGGCTCAGCTTTCAACGGTGGCCTCACCCCTAAAGACATTCGCATTGCCTACAACCTCGACAAAACGGGTCTCACCGGGGCCGGACAGACACTCGGCGTTTTTGAGCTGGACACTTACTCTCCCAAAGACATCCTGCGCTACGAGCGGGCCTTTGGTCTGCCGGTGGTTCCACTTGAAAACGTATTGGTGGATGTCACGGACCCCAATTTCCCCAGCTTTCCCGGCGCAGGAACCGGTGAAGTCGTGCTGGACATCGATATGCAGGCGGCTCTGGCTCCCGGAGCCGCAAAGATTTTGGTTTATATCGGCCCGAACACAAATCAGGGTGTCGTAGACCAATATCAGCAGATAGCCACGGATAACCGCGCGAAATCCATAAGTACCTCTTGGGCTTTGTTCGAAGACATCTACATTGTGGGATTCCCGGCGGACTTCAATGCAATTGAGGCGTACGTCATACCCGAATCAAACGCTTTTGCCCAGATGGCAATGCAGGGGCAGTCGATGTTCGCGGCGGCAGGGGATACCGGAGGCGTAGACGCGCAGACCGGCAATTATTCCCCGCAGGACCCATCCTCGCAGCCTTACGTTTGCGGGGTTGGCGGCACCACTTTGACCGTCAAAAATCCTGGCCTTGATTTGCATTACCTCTCGGAAACGACCTGGAACTTCGACAATAATCCATCACACGGGGCAGGCGGCGGCGGCATCAGCTCTATCTGGCCGATTCCCGAATATCAGGTGGCGGCCGCGGGGCTTGCGCCGGCGAGTGCTCAGGTGGACCAAAAGATGCGAAATGCCCCGGATATCTCGCTAAACTCAGATCCGAACACCGGCTATATCATTTACGTGTCCGATCCCGGAACGGGACCTGGCTTCGTTACTTATGGCGGAACCAGTGCGGCTTCGCCCCTGTGGGCGAGCTTCACGGCCCTGGTGAACCAGAAGCGTGCCGCAGCGGGGAAAGAAACCATCGGCTTTGTCAACCCGGCCCTGTATTCACTGGCACCAGGTGGCGAAAATGCTTCGCGCTACGCGGCGGACTTCCATGACATCGCCGACGGCAGCAACAACATCCCTTATCTTGCTGTCCCAGGCTACGACCTGGCGACCGGGCTGGGGACGTTCAACGGAGCAAACTTGATCAGTGATTTAACGACTAAGTTCTAGTGCTGGTCACGCATCAGCCTCCGGCCAACCTGGCCGGGGGCTTTTTCTTGACAGGAGCTAATCCCTAGTCACGCGCCACAGGTATCCAGCAGATAAGCCCGAGCGGAAGCCTCGGATTGAAGCAGAAGCCACGGATTTCCAATCCGTGGCGTTTCCTCTACTAAAACCTCTTAATTTTGGGAATACTCTTTACTATGAGTACCCCTAATCCCCAATCTCGACCTGACTCACCTGCCGAAGTCAAAGCCGATGTCAAAGCCGAAATCCGCACCGCCGGGCTGCGCTACGTCTTAGACAGCCAGCCGGGGATACGGCGCGAGCGGCAGGGCAACGGCTTCCGCTACCTTTCCCCAGAGGGCGAAGTTGTTGAAGATGAGGCGACGCTGACGCGGATCAAAGCGTTAGGCATCCCTCCGGCCTATGAGGATGTCTGGATCTGCCGACTGGCAAACGGCTACCTTCAGGCGACCGGGCGGGATGCCAAGGGCCGCAAGCAGTACCGCTATCATCCGCACTGGCGCGAGACGCGGGACGAGACCAAGTACGGCCATATGCGCGAGTTTGGGAAGGCTCTGCCGGAGATACGGGCGCGTGTGGACCACGATCTCGGGCTGCCGGGACTCCCCCGCGAGAAGGTGCTGGCGACCATTGTTCGCCTGCTGGAAACCACACTCATCCGGGTCGGCAACAAAGAGTATGCGAAGGAAAACCATCACTACGGGCTTACCACGCTGCACAACCGCCATTTAAAGGTCGAAGGGGCGACACTGCGCTTTCACTTCACCGGAAAAAGCGGCAAGCAGCACGAGATCGCCCTCCATGATCGGCGGCTGGCGGGGATCGTTAAACGTCTGCGGGACCTGCCGGGGTACGAGCTGTTCCACTATCTCGATGAGAACGCAGAACCGCGCGGCGTTGACTCGGCGGACGTGAATGCGTACCTGCACGAGGTCGCCGGGGACGAGTTCACGGCCAAAGACTTCCGTACTTGGGCCGGGACCGTTCAGGCTTCGCTTGCACTGCAGGAGTGCGCGGCATTCGAGACCGAAGCGCAGGCCAAGCGCAACGTCACCGAGGTGATCAAGCTCGTTTCGCGTCAGCTCGGAAACACCCCGGCGATCTGCCGCAAATGCTATGTCCACCCCGCCGTGCTGGACTCATATCTGGCGGGGACGCTGGCGGAGGCTCTCGCGCAGAAAGTCAGTGCCGCCGCGCAGATGCCCTCCGCCCTGAAGGCGGAAGAAACTGCCCTGATGGCACTGCTGGACCGCCTGGCACAGGCGATTCCTGGTTGACAACACCCCACAGTATCGGCTATACTGCCTGATAGCGTTATGTCCCTTATCACTTTGTACACGAAACCTGGCTGCCATCTGTGCGACGATGCTCTGCGAATCCTGCAGCGAGTCCAGGCGGTCCAGCCGTTTCACCTAGAAGCGGTCAATATTGAAGATGATGCCGCTCTGCTCGCCGAATATGGAGAGCACATCCCGGTCGTGACCTTGAATGGAACGTTTTTGTTTGAGTACGAAGTCGATGAAATTCGTCTGCGCCAGCTTCTCAAGGAGGTATAACTATGCGAATCCGTGCCAAAGAACTTCGCCGCACCCGTAAGCGCAGCGAAGAGCGCCATAAAGCCCGCCATAAGGCCGATGTCAAAGCCGCGCCCAAAGCGAAATAGGCTGTTGTTGACCAGAACGGAATGACCCCGATGCAGTCCGACCCAGAGCGCATTTCTCCGCGTGAAATTGAGCTGATCAAATACCGGGACAATCGCACGACTCTGACCGTCACCCTGCTTAGCGGCGAGACCTTCGAAGGCGCGATCCGCTGGTACGATGATATGGCTTTGCGCCTGGTTCACGCCGACCGCAGCGAAGTCACTGTCTACCTGCACGCGATCGCGACCTACCGCTCCCGTGCCTGAAATTATTTAGATTTGCCTAAAGCATAAAAAGGCCGCCCCAGTTCTGTGAAAGAATTGGGGCGGCCTTTTTGTCATCGAAAATTGGAGGCGCCGACCAGAATCGAACTGGTGCATAAAGGTTTTGCAGACCTCTCCCTTACCACTTGGGCACGGCGCCATAATTACCATCTTAATATTGCTATCGGTAGAAAACATCAGAAGCGGGAGACGAGGCTCGAACTCGCGACCTCAACTTTGGGAAAGTTGCATTCTACCACTGAACTACTCCCGCACCCTCTGGTTTTCTTCTACGTTATTATAGTCGGCAGGAGAGTGATTTGTCAATACCTGCACGCTTTGGGCCGATTTGGTGTAAAATAAAAGCCTAAGTCGCCCCGAGGCGTGCGCACTATCGAGGAGAAAGAAATCTTGAAGAAAACAACGATTGCCGGAGCTGCTTTGCTGCTCAGCCTGCTGACAGGAACCGCCCTGGCCCAGATCAATGATCCGTCGGGTGGCCGGATCGGCGCGAACAATTCCATGCAGAACCAGAGCGGGACCCATGGCAGTGAAGAAGATGCCATGGTTTATAATCAAGGCATCGACGCCTTCAACAGCAAGCACTACAAAGACGCCGCCGAGTTTTTTGCTAAATATCTCAAAAAGAACGGACAGGATGTGCAGGCGCACAAAATGCTGGCGAATACTTACTTTCAGGAAAACCAGTCTGCCCTCGCCGTGCCGGAGCTGGAAGCGGCCCTAAAGCTTTCTCCCAAAGACACCGAAGCTCGCGATAACCTCGGTGCGGCCTACCTCCAGACGGGCAGCTTTGGCAAAGCCGCCGCCCTGTACCACGCCGCACGACAGCGCAGCCCGAAGGATGCCCAGCTTGCCCTGTATGAAGGCCTGGCACTGACGCAGGCCGGTAAAACCGACGAGGCGGTGGTCGCTCTGAAAGAGGCCGTCCGGCTGGACCCGAAGAACCCCGGCGCGTTTCTCCAGCTGGGTGTTGCCCTCGAAGGCGGCGGCAAGCATGCCGAAGCCGCTGCGGCCTTCCAAAGTGCCGCCGATCTCAGCCCCAAAGATCCGAGGGCGGCCCTCTATACCGGGACGCTGAACCAGAACCTCGGCAACAATGTGCTGGCGATCCCTTACCTGAAGCGGGCTTTGGCCCAAGGAACGGATAATCCGTTCGCGGCACACATGAGCCTGGGCAACGCCTACGCGGCCACCGGGAGAGAGGCCGACGCACTCGCGGAGTTCCAGAGCGCGTCCGATGCCAAGCCCGATGACTTCGGAGCCGCCGCCAACCTCGGCACCCTCAGCCAAAAAGCCGGCAAAAAGCCCCAGGCCGAAGCGGCATACCGACGCGCACTGGCCGCTCCGGGCCTCAAGCCGCGCATTGCCGCCCCAGTCCAGTCAAATCTAGCTCTGATGCTGGTCGCGGAAGGGAAACTCGACGAAGCCGCGACACTTCTGACCGCCGCAACCCAGGGCGACCCGACCAGTGCGCCGCTTCAGGAAAATCTGGGGCTGGTCCTGGAAAGGCAGAACAAGACGGACCTAGCGATCGCCGCCTTCCAGAAAGCCCTTGTCCTCGATCCGGCATCGACCGTCGCCAAAGAGAGCCTGGCACGGCTGAAAAAGTAGGGACCGCTTCCAGCAAAACAGACAAAGGCAGGGATTTCGCCCTGCCTTCGTCTGTTTTTTATTTGCGACCCGTTATTAAGCCACCGCCGCAAATCCTGAGAACTCCCCAGTCGGCGAGTCCCAGGCGGTCGCGATCTCGGTGACTTCCGCGGCGTGCGGGCCGTGCCGCAGCGCCTTCAGAAACTCATGCAGGGAGGCTTCCTCCGCCTCGGCCACGGCTTCCACGCCGCCGTCGGAGAGGTTTCGCACCGTGCCGACAATCCCCATCTCCGTGGCGACATGAGCCGCGTAATAACGGTACCCTACCCCTTGAACCCGGCCCGAGACCTGGGCCTGTACGCGCTTAGTCATCGTGTTTTTCTCCCCTTGT
Source organism: Armatimonadota bacterium (assembly GCA_025353925.1). GTDB lineage: Bacteria > Armatimonadota > Armatimonadia > Armatimonadales > Capsulimonadaceae > JANXMY01. Next base: position 13,028 of record JANXNV010000210.1, on the reverse strand, counting down.
CGGCTTTGACGTGTGAACTACTCGTGGGCCATGGTCACTTTGGTCATCTTGTCGCCTATGACCAGCTTGCCGGCGATATCCAAACCCTTGACGATCTGGCCGAAGACGGCATACTTGCCATCCAAAAAATGCACCGGGTTGACGCAAAGATAAAACTGCGACCCCGCCGAGTCCGGCTCGCCCGTCCGGGCCATCGCGACCGCCCCGGTCACATGAGTCAGCGGGTTCTTGACGCCGTTCTCAGGAAACTCCCCTTTGATGGTGTAACCTGGTCCGCCCGAGCCGTCCCCAGCCGGGTCGCCGCCCTGCACGATCTTCGATGCACCTGCTGCGCCCAGGTCAGTGATCCGGTGGAACGACAAGCCATTATAGAAGCCCTTCTTGACCAGCTTCTCGAAGTTGGCGACGCTCAGCGGCGCATCTTTGGGGAAGAGCTTGATGAGGATAACCCCTTTGGTGGTGACCATACGGACCACCGGCGCACTCGGCGCGGGATGCTTTGGGGCACTCGGCGCGGGATGCTTCGGAGCACTCGGGGCAGCGAGAGTGGGCAGTGTCAGAGACAAAGCGGTCGTGGCCAGAACAAGGGAAAGCGAGAGAAAACGTGTCTTCATGGAAACTCCTTCGCGGCGTGACGGAAAATTGCACTGCCATATTGTAGCACGGTGACTATTTCGCGTCAAGGGCCGTTTACGAATCGCCCCCGCCCCCACCGCCGAAATCGCCGCCGCCAAAGTCGGAGCCACCGCCATAGTCGCCGCCGCCGAAGTCGCTCCCGCCAAAATCGGAGCCGCCGCTGGTGTCGCTGGGAAAATCGGAGCCGCCGGCATTGTCCGCCCCATAACCGCCGTCATAGGCCTGATTGTTATCATAACCTTGGTTGTTATCGAAGCCCTGGGACTGGTTATCGTAGGACTGATAGCCCGGCATGTCCGTCGCGTAGGCATAGGGAGAGTACCCCGGCATGGCATACGCCGGGGCTAGAAGCCCGCCTAAAAGCTCCGCGCCGATGAAGCCCGCCATCAGGCCCGTTCCCAGGCCGCCCCAGCCGGCGTTCTCGTAACGCCAGTAGTCCCGGTAGGGATCGTAATTGTTGTACTCGTACCAGGGAACATTACGGCCGCCCTGCTGGAACGCCAGCACCTCGGGCATGCGGCCCTGACGCAGGGAGTCGGCTTCGTCGGCAGTCACCAGCACTTGACGGCTCTGGCCGCCGATAGTCAGCGTGACGGGCACCAGCGAGGACAGCGGCGCGGGACGGGACGAAAAGAACGAAACGCCGCGCTGATTCGCCGGAATGCTCTCCACCTCCGGCTGCGTTTCCGGCAGCGGCGGGGGCCGCAGGGCATCGTCGCCAGGAATGTTGCCCGTGCCGCCGGTCGCCCGGTCCAGGAACTTCCGCGATTGGTCCAGATCGATCTGTGCCTGCGCGAACAGGTTTTGCGCCCGGCCCAGATCGGTCATTTCCGAGGCCCGGTCGAGTATCTTCACAGCCTGTTCGTACTTCGCCGACGCCGACTGGCGGAAGATACGCACCTGGTCGGAGTCCGGGTTGTTTTTGGGCAGGACATCGGCGTAGCCGTCGATATACTCGATGCCGCTGAGAACGTGGTCGCGCTGGGCATCGATCGGACCGCGTGCCGCAGTCAGCTCCCGCTTTTTGCGCCGGGAGCCGGAGACCAGCAGGGCGGTAATACCGACGATTACGGCCAGAAAAACGACCCAGAGCCAGGCGGAGCTGCCGTATTCTTTGCCGTTGACATCCGCCGCCACCGCCTCCGCCAGCTGCGCCGTGCCCTCAGTGGGGTTGGTCAGGATCGCCGAGCTGAACTTTCGGGCCAGCCGGTCGTTTTCGTCTCTCCCCAATTCGGTTGTCACGACATTGACGCCTTTACCGCGACCCTGCAGCACGACCAGCACCAAGCCGTTCTTCTCCAGTCCCAGCGTTTGGTGCAGCCTCCCGGCGTAGCCACCCCGGCTGCGCTCCCCGGCAGGCAGGGTCGCGAGCAGGGCGATCTTAACAAGCGTATGCGGATGGTCCTGCCCCTGCATCGCCGCCGAATTCAGCCGCGCGGCATCGACACCGCCGATTCGGGGGTCGACGTAAGTATTCTCCGCCGAAAGCGTCTGGAACACGGGATCAATTCCCGTGCCCTCTTGCGCTCGGACAGCCATGCCGCCGAGCAGCAGGAACAAGCAAAAAAGCGGGGCAAAAAGTTTAGGCATCGGTCTCTCCAAGTTAAAATACGGGCCTGGGCGGTCGTTTGTTGCGAATTGAAGGTGCGAGAAAAAAGTGGGGAGGAGAAAAGGGACATTTGTGCGTATCATAGTCCTATGACACTCGACAAAATTCTCGCCGCCCTGCAAAAATTGGCCCCGGAAGAGACCGCGCTCCCCGATGACCCGGTGGGCTTGCTGCTTCCCGGCGATGGGCGCGAGATCACGAAAATCGGTATCTGCCTCGATGCCATGCCGGAAACGGCGGCTCGGGCGGTCCTGACGGGTGTGCAGCTTGTCATCGCCCATCATCCCCTCATCTATCGGCCCCTGAAACGCCTGGGGACAGACCCGGTCTCGCGGGCGGTAACGACTTTTGTTCAGGCCAATATCTCTCTGTACGTCATGCACACGAATTGGGATCGGGCGGTTGGCGGCATCAACGACACACTCGCGGAGTGTCTGGAACTGACCGGGACTCAGCCGCTCGGCCCAGACGGCATCGCGGCTCTGCCCCGGATCGGCGATCTGGCGTACCCGCGTCCCCTGGCAGATTTCGCCCGGTTTGTCGAGTCCGCGCTGGGCTGCGGCGGGACAAGCATACTGCGGGTTGGTGGGGCGGACATGACCCGCATGGTTACGCGGGTCGCCGTCTGCGGCGGGGCCGGGGCGGAGATGGCGGAAGCGGTACAAGCGGCGGGGGCTGACGCTTACGTGACCAGCGATGTCCGCCACCATGAGTTCTGCGATGCCCAGTCGCGCGGCCTGGCCCTTTTGGATGCCGGACACGGCGCGACGGAAACTCCGGGCATGCGTACTTTGGTCCGTACCCTGCCCGGCCTGCTGACAGGCGTAGAAGTGGTCTGGGTCGGCGAATAGGAGCTAGTTCTATTCGCCGAATTTCTTGCGCACCAGCGCAATGATTTCGTGGGCCAGGGCATCCACTTCCGCTTGATCCGGGCCTTCGGCCATGACCCGGACCAGCTTTTCGGTGCCCGACGCCCGGACATTGATCCGGCCCCGCCCGGCGAGTGATGCTTCGGCGGCGGCAATGGCGGCCTGAATATCCGTATCGTACAACCACGCCTGCCGGTCGCAGACCCGAACTCCCAGCAGCACCTGCGGGTACTCGGTCATCTGGTCCGCCAGAACCGACAGCGGCTGCCCCGTCTCGCGCATAACTTTCAGGACCTGCAATGCAGTCAAAAGGCCGTCCCCGGTGGTCGTCAAGTGCCCAAAAATCAAATGGCCGGATTTCTCGCCGCCCAGCACGTGACCGTCGCGCCGCATGGCTTCGGACACGTACCGGTCGCCGACATTGGTCCGCAGCAGGGTCAGGCCCGACTCGCGCAGGGCGACTTCCAAGCCCATATTGCTCATGATGGTCCCGACTACCGTGTTATTGACCAGCTTCCCCTGCGCAGCCAGGTGACGGCCCACGAGCAGCATCACCCGGTCTCCATCCACCTTGCGGCCCAGTTCGTCGGAAAATATCACCCGGTCGGCATCACCGTCAAAGGCGATCCCGATCGCTGCCCCTTCGCTGACCGTGCGCCCCAGCATCTCCGCCGGGTGCAGCGAGCCGCAGCCGTCGTTGATATTTGTCCCGTCGGGCGAATTGTGCAGGGCGATGACCTCCGCCCCCAAATCCGTGAAAACGCGCGGCCCCAGCTCGTAGTTCGCTCCCTGGGCCGTGTCGAGCACAATTTTGACGCCGCGCAGCGACGCCCCCTCCATCGTCTCTTCTAAATGTTCGGCGTAAAGGTCGCGCAGGTGCGGATCGTGTGTCAGCCGCCCTACCCCGGCCCCGGAAGGACGCGGCCAGGTCTCAAACTGGGAGAGGCTGGACTCGATCTCGGCCTCCAGGGCGTCGTCGAGCTTGAAGCCGTCGCCGCCGAAGAACTTGATTCCATTGTCGGCGAAGGGGTTGTGCGACGCCGAAATGACGATCCCCGCATCGAAGCCCTCCATCCGGGCGATTCCCGCTACCGCCGGAGTCGGCACGACCCCTGCCGTGACCACCTGCGCCCCCAGGGAGCAGAGGCCCGCCGCCAAGGCGGACTCCAGCAGTGTGCCCGAGATTCGCGTGTCGCGCCCGACAATGAACCGGGGCGTGTGTCCCTTTCCCAGCGTCCGCGCCGCCGCCGCGCCCAGGGCGAGTGCCAGCATCGGGGTCAGCTCGGTGTTTGCGACACCGCGCACACCATCGGTCCCAAATAATTTTTCGGCCATGAACTTCTCGTCTTCTCCTGTGTGAATTGGTCTTTATTGATGAATTGTTTTTACTGGGGCGTCGCGGGATTATCGAGCACCGGCTTCACGGGAAGCACCGGCGGCGGCGCGAGAATATGCACCGTCACCGTGATCGGGCCGCGTGGGGAGAGGGACAGCCCGCGGGGAGTCACCGGTTCGACTCGGCGGACAATATCGGCTGTCGCCGCCGAGAGGTCGATTGGCACCGTCCCGAGTGCGCCGGCCGCCGCCAGATCCTCCGGGTGACCTTCTGCAATGACCGTGGACGGCGAAACAGTGATGCTCCCAAAGCGGAACGGCGCAGGCGGCGAGCCGACCACATTCGGGCTGACCACCAGCGTCTTCCGGGCCAAAGTACGGACCAATTCCATGCGGATATGGGTCGTCGGCGGAGTTACGGTCACATCTCCTACCGGAACACCGCTGCCGTCGAGGGCGATAATCGTGAAGTCGTCGTTGACCGCCCCCGCTGCCTGGTCAGGATCCGCCTGCGCGACGAGCCTGGCGACGGCCATCACGGCCGCCTGCGTCCCGGTGATTACAGCCTCACGCGGCGAGACACTCGGCAGGGCGAAGGCGAAATTCGGCGGGGTGATCCCAATATCTTCCGCGCTGATCGGCATCTGGCGGCGGCGGCGCGGCTGCAAGGTCAGCGTGATCGGCCCCGGCTCCGTTTCGACCGTCACGGCGGCAGGCATGCCGCTCAAATGCACGGGAAGCGGGAATGTCTGCCCGGCTTTCGCATGGGAAAGGTCCACTGAAGCCGTGACGGTCGCATCGGTCAGGTGCGCGATCTCCTCCGGCGGCCCGTCCAGAGTCAGAGTGACGGACGGCACGCTCTTCTCTTCCAAAATTAATGTCGGCGGCAGGTTACGCACCGTCAGCGGCAGGATCAGCACATGGGGTGGGTGGGCATTGATCAGCCCGGCCGTGTAAAAGTGCAGAAAGCAGGCAAAAACGATCGCCAGCAGCTTGTAACCGAAATTGTGTCGCAGTGCAGCAATCATAGGATTTTTGTGCGTGAACTCAAAGCCGAGGCTCCCCGGATGCCACCGGCTCCGGGGCGGCGGTCGTTTCGGGCAGGCGGATCGGCTCCGGTGCGGCGGGCTTCACAACGGCGGCCTCCGGGGTGCGCGGACCGCGCGGGCGGATAATTCCCCGGCGGCGGCGCAGGCTCGGCTTTTCGCGGCCTGTATACTCGCGAATCAGCAGGTCGCGCAGACGGCCATCGTCGCGCAGGCCGCGGGCCATTTTGCCGTCGAAAGCCAGCGAGATAATCCCCGTCTCCTCCGAGACCACCACGACCAGCGCGTCGCTCTGCTCAGTAATTCCCAGGGCGGCTTTGTGGCGCGTATGCACCTGCATCCCCTGCACCTCGCGGCTCTCCGAGAGGGGAAGAGTGCATCCGGCGGCGATCACGCGGTCCCGGCGGATAATCGCCGCGCCGTCGTGCAGGGGCGAGCCGGGATAAAAGAGCGTGCCCAGCAGGTCCGCGCTGACCAGGGCATTGATCTGGGTCCCCGTCTCGACAATATCCGTCAGGCCCGTCTCACGCTCGAGCACCATCAGCGCCCCGATCTTCTTGTCGGACAGGTTCTCGGCGGCCCGGACGATCTCCCCGACCATCGACGAGAGGTCCTCCCGGTCCAGCCCGGTAAACCCCTTGCCCCAGAACCCCAGCCGTCCGACCTCTTCCAGGGCATGCCGCAGTTCAGGATAAAACAGGATTACCAGCGCGACCGGTCCCAGGGGCAGGATCTGCTGCAGCAGCCAGGACAGCGCGGATAGGCGAACATAGGTGGAGAAGAGCAGCAGGACCACAAACACGAATAGGCCGGTGATGATCTGCCATGCCCGCGTCCCTTTCGCCAGCATCATCAGCCGGTAGACGAGGTAGGCGACCACGAGGATGTCCGCCCCGGTCCGCACCGGCTCCCAGACATCGCCGGGAAGCCATTTGTGCCAGTGATGCAGAAGTTCTTGCATTGCGCCAATTATGGCATATGCGGGGGTGCTTATGCAAGGTGAAATTTGTCACAGACAAGAACAACCGTCAGCCGCTCAATTAGTATAATCGTGATTATACTAACTTGTGATGGGAGAGGTTGCAGCCTTAACGTCAATGAAAATCGGGGCACGGCCACCGGGCCAGGCGTCTCCACCGCAGCTTACTTCACCGCGACTTCGTATGATACCCTCACCGGCACGACATTCACCGCCAGTGCCAAGCAAGCGGCGGTCGCACCCCGGCACCGGAAGGGCTTCAACGCACTCTACTCCGACGGTCATGTCAAGTACAAGCAAGTCCAGGGCATCTGGCGCAGCAAAGCGGACAACGACTTCCACACCGACCCGCTGGGTTCCTGACCCCAAATCCCCCGCCATCATAGATGAAGGCGGGGGATTTTCCTTCAAATCCAGCACTCAGATATGTCGCCCTCTGCGTCGGCTTGGCTCAGTTCCGTGCTACTTTCTTCTGCGACGTATCACCGGCCCTGAGCAGAACCAAAGATAACTCCGTAATCCACACGAGCATGGGCATAGGGTGTGAACCGAACAGGCGTGGAACTGAAGTTCTACGCTGTGGGGCGCAGACGCCGAGTTTCGACCTGCGTCGAAAGAGAGGTTCGGATAGTAGAGAGTGGTTTACTCTTGTCCCGGCGCAGGCCGCGACTGGGCGTTTCGCCCCACAGCGGTGAACTTCAGTTCCACGCCTGTTCAGTCCCACGTCTTATCCGGCGTGGCACCTTTTCCTCCCACGTTCAGCTCGTCCAAGTACTCACCGCATAAGATCCGATCACTCACCAAGACACAAAAACACGGAGGCTGCCTTTGCAGCCTCCGCTAAATCACCGCTCACGTCCCTACGGCTTGGCGAACGGACCGGAGGGCGGGGCGTTCACTGCAGGAATACTCAGCACGACCGTGGTCCGGGCGTAGATCCAGGCACCGTCGTAGGGCTGGAGCGAGTTGAGGTTCGTATCGCCAGAAGCCGGATCGAGGGCATCATAGTTCCCGGTGGTCATATTGTAGTGGTACAAGGTCGGCTGGACGAGCTGCAGGGGCTGATTGGTCAGCGTCCCCGCGTACCCGCCGGCCGGGACATCCACTTTCAGGCTGGACAGGAGCACCGGAGACTGGAACGGGTCGCCGATCTGGTTCCAGCCGGGCTTCAGAGTGATCTGGAACGACTGACTGGTCGGGACCGCCACACCGGGCAGATGGATGAAGGCCGGAGCCGGGAACTTAATCCAGTAGGCCTGACCGGGGCGGAGGGTGTCCGCCGGAGAGGTCGGGTAGAAGACGTAGGCACTGAAGTCGGGCTGCCACTGAATCAAGCGCGGGCTGGGGCTGCGCAGAGGCGGAGTCAAGCCGAACAGGGCCGCGAAGTCGCCGCCCGCCGCCGTGTAATCGAAGGGCGCAGAGATCATCTGCAGGCCTGCAGCGAATGTATGCGCGGTGGTCAGCACGAAGTTCTGTGCCAGCGACGTGCCTCCGGCGAGGGTGACGCCGAAGGCCGTCGCCCCGGAGTAGCCGGTCGTGGTCGTGGTGCCACCCGGAGCGACCGCAATGGTCGAGGGGTCCACGGTGATGTTCAGAGACAGTCCGCCCGGGACCGTGAGCGAGTACGCCCCGTTGCCGTCAGTGACGGTCGTCCCTTTAAGGCCGCCGGTGACCGACGAGGTGACATTGATTGTCGCCCCGACCAGAGGCGTGCCGCTGAAATTCGTGACCGTGCCGGTCAGCGTGGCGGTCGTCGCTCCCTGGTCCGGGTTGAACGACAGGTTTGCCAGCAGCGTACTGCCGACAAACGAGCCGAGGCCGGTGGCGTCATCGTAGCCGGGAACGGCCTGATAGTACAGGTTCGTGCTGCCGTCGGCAATGTCATGGAACTCACTCGCATAGTTCGGCCCGTTCGCGATCGCATACAAAGGCTTGTTCGCGAAGCCCAGCGACCCGAGGCCGTTGACGGTTCGCTGCTGGTTGACCAGCGCGGCAAACGCGGCCCAAAGCGGCGCGGCGGCACTGGTGCCGCCGTCGGTTTCCACTTTACCGGTGACATAAATATCATAGCCGGAATCCGGATTGGAGTTCAGCGAAACATCCGGCACATCGCGGTTCGTCGGCGACGACCCCAAACCTGCTTGGTAGGTGGGCTTTGCCCAAACGGCACTGGTGCCGCCGCCGCCGGCTTCCGGCCCGGCCAGGCTGGTCGGCCCGCTGACGTTCCAGGTTGACTCCGACACGTACTGACCGGGTTTTGCGGTCAGCACTGTTGCGGAGGTCGGTACCGGCTTGTTGTACTTCAGCGTCGTCCCGCCGACACCGGTGACAAAGGGCTGCGATGCCGGGTTGTCGACCGAAAGGCTATATTTTAGCGGGGTCGCCGCGGCGTAGTCATCATAGGCGCCCTGGTCGCCGGCGGAACAGAAAATGGACTGTCCCTGAGCCGCCATCTTCTGAAATGCCGTGTTTTCCCCGGCCCGGATCGCCGGGTCTTCTTCCAGCTCCGGCACGCCCCAGCTGCAGCTGATGACTTTCAGCAGCGGCTTGCCGTCGGCCCCGGTGTCGCTGGCCATTCGGTTGAATATCGACAGGGCCGCATTCGTGTTCGTGACCTGATTCGCCTGATAAACGTAGAGGGTGGTCAGGCTAGGCGCGAGGGCCAGCACCATGTCGATGTCAAGGGTTACTTCTCCCTGACCGGAGCGGTTAATGACTTTACCGTCATAGCCGCCGACCAGGACATTCTGCAGGGCCGAGGGCGTCGTGGCCGTGGCGGTCAGCACAGTCGGTAGGCTGAACTGGTTGACATACAGGGCGATGTCTTTGGGATCGTAGCTGTCCAGCTCGAGCAAACCGACGGTCTGACCGGTGCCGTCGAGGGGCGTGGTCGTGGCCGTGCCGGCCGTGCCGGTCGGGGTCGCCGTTCCCGGATAAAGCGCAGTCAGGGTATCCAGGCTGTACGCATATTTGATGTCGTTAGGTGCCAGGCCACCGTTCGGGCCGCTCCCGATCGCGGTTGTCCCCGGCAGCGGCGCGGAGGCACGTGCGCCAACTTGATTGGTGCTGAGCAGACGGCGGCCCTGCGGACGCATCCGGCTCAGGTTACTGAGGCCCGCCACGCCGGCGACACGCACCGCGATGTTTCGAGGCAGACGCGGGGCCAGGGCATTCGCGTAGACCGTGCGGCCATCACGCATCCGGTAACGGCCTAACGTGACGCCAAAAGCCGTCTCCACAGCAGACACCGGGCCGCTGACAGTCAGCAGTGTTCGCCCGGTTTCCGCCCCGCCGACAGCCAGACCCTGAGACCGAGCGAAGTCCGCGACTGCCGTGTAATCCGCCGCCGTCGGGGCAAACTGGGCATCGAACTCGGCGGGGGAAAGAAACTTGCCATACAGGGCGTCGCCGCGGGTGTACACGCGGCGCAGCAAGGTATCCAGCCTGGACTGGTTCCGCAGCGGCAGTGTCAGGCCCACGGTCAGCGTCTGCGCGGGGGCCAGACGCCCCAGCAGATGCGCCCCGCGCAGTGCCGGGATCGCCGCCGCGCTCTTTTCAACCGCAATACGCGGCTCGGCCGCACGTGCGGGATGGGCCGTTTGGCCGCTCAGAAAGAGTGTCAGCAGCACGGAAGCAAGCACGGACGGCGTGCCGGGGAAAATATCTTTAAGGTACATCGAGAACAAACTCCTTGACGAACTCAGGAAAGCAAACGTCTCTCTATTATAAAGGAATGCGCCGCCGGTGTCAAGCGACAACGCAACAAATCCGAAGCTGCTTCGAACTCTGACAAAAAATCGTTGACAAAGCGCAAATAAGAGGGCTATAATAACTTTATGTTCCGGGGTCGTCCAATGGCAGGACGAGAGTTTTTGGAGCTCTTTATCGGGGTTCGAATCCCTGCCCCGGAACCAATTCACTGTGTCGAAGCACTCAAGGCAGGACTATTCGGGCAAGAATAGATCTATTCGGGCAAGATTGGTACAGTTCCCATCATGGAAGCAGAGTATTTTCGTGCTGACGATCCGATTACGCTCACGCAGGGGGAATGGCAGGAGCTTGTCTCTTCAATCCAAAACCTGGTGCAGGCCAACAGTGCCCTCCTGGAAACCGTCTCCGAGTTGATGGCCCAGCGCAACGAAGCGTTTTCCCTCCAAGCCCCCACCATTCCCGCCCCCGACCCCTACGATCTCGGCTCTCTCAACCGTTTACTCAAACCCAGCCCCGACCCCTTCTGAATTCTGACCACTGATTTTCGGCGAATGCCTTCAAATTGCGGTTGCGGATCGCCAGAAACCGCGTCATATAGTGCTCCAAAAAGAGGCTGTCGGCAAACCGCCCCAAAATCCCCAGCGGCGAAGTCCATTCCAGACGGTCCCGCATCAGCGTTTTGTTCCCAACCGCCACAAATGTATGCCGGTGGACCAGACTCGCAAACGCCCCCGAAACCGCCACATCGGCGAACAAGACCGGCCGCTCGAATTCCGTGATTCGCGAAGTCAGCCGCTGCCGCACCCCCAGATGCACCGCTTCAAACGTCAGCACGTCCCCGAGCTCCGCAAAGCCGCGCGTCTTCGTCCCGACCAGCGTCTCCAGCGTGTGTGCGACCGTGCGCGTGTGCAGCTCCAGATCGCGGCAGAGATCAAAGCACTGCTCAATGGGAGCATGAATTTCCGTGACCATATTAATAGTCGGCATTGAGAGCTAGCTCCAATTCATACGCAGGCCAAGCCGTCCTAAAGCGGGTGACCCAATCCGCATGGCGTAAAGAGCAGCTCCCGGAAAACGGAAGGCAGCCCGGTCGGAAGCCGCGAGGTGGTCACGATCTATTTCGTATTCACCTGTGTCCACATTGATCACGAGAACTTGTCCCAAATGGCCCGGCTCTACGCGCCCACGTATTTGCTTTTCGTACATCGCCTTACCGCGCTCCACGATTTCGCCTGCCGCATATTTCATCTGCTTGTTCTCGTCATGCATTAGGAATATCCTCCGGGTAAAGTGTTACCAAACTTTCCTCATCCATCACACCCGCCGCGACCATCCGGTTAGCGTGGGCATTGATCGCTTTCTCAAACAAGTTCCGGGCCAGTCGTGCATTGCCGAATGTCTCATCGCGCCTCGCGTGTAATGCCGTGAAGACGTTCTCCAGCTTCAATTCCGTCTCCGATTGCAGTTTGTAATCGCCCTCTGTGGCAAAGTGGCGAAAAATCTCTGTGAGTTCCGCCGGTGCGTAGTCGTCAAAGTGCAGAAACTTGTTGAAGCGCGATTGCAGGCCGGGATTGCTGCGAATGAACTTCTGCATCGGCTCGGTGTAACCAGCAACAATCACAATTAAATCGTCACGATGGTCCTCCATCAATTTTAAGAGCGTACTGACGGCTTCCTGCCCATATTGGTCGTGACCATATGTGTCATCGGTGAGGCTGTAGGCTTCGTCGATAAAGAGTACTCCGCCAATCGCACTTTGCACCACTTCCCGCGTCTTCAATGCAGTCTGACCCAAGTAGCCGCCGATCAATCCCGCCCGATCCGTTTCGACAAATTGGCCTTCCGTAAGTATCCCCATACTCTTGTAAATCTGGGACACAAGCCGCGCGATGGTCGTTTTCCCCGTGCCAGGATTGCCGGTGAAGACCATGTGAAGGCTTTGTTCTGGAACAGAAAGACCTTTTGATTTTCGCAATTGCTGAAAATGCAAAAGATTTACCAATTGCTGCATGTCACTCTTGACTCCACCAAGCCCAGTCAAGCTATTTAGATGACTTAAAAGATTTGGCAACTTTTCTGCGTTCACATTTGATGGGGCAGTCTGCTGTGGTATATTTTGTTGTCCTATTTTTTCAGGAATCCCATTCTCCTGTGGGTACGTCAAGTTCTCTCTATTGGATTGGTTAGCATTTGTCTTGCCTTCCGCTGCGGGTCGCGCATTGTTTGAGCGAGGGTACTCAAATCTTTCTATCCCAGTCCCGAGGAAGAACGCTTCAACGTTCTCAGGGCGCAGCAGGATCTCGCGCGGCTTGACCCCGTCCTGGGAGCCGACGATCTGGCGGGCTTCCATGAACTCCACTAACCGGGCCGCGCGGGTGTACCCGATCTTGAACTTGCGCTGCAAGCTCGAAGTCGAACACTGACCCTGCAGTACCAGCCAGCGCACACAAGGCTCGAACAGCTCGTCCGAGGAGCCGTCGTCGTAATCGTCCCCGCTGCCCCCGCCACCCATCTCTGAGGGAATCATCGTGTAAACCGCTTCCTCCTGGTCACGCAGGTACTTCACCAGATCTTCCGTCTCGCGCTCCCCGATGAAACAGCCCTGAACGCGCAGAGGCTTGGCGGCATCAATCGGCATATACAGCATATCCCCGCGCCCGATCAGGCGGTCCGCACCGGGCATGTCGATGATCGTCCGGCTGTCGACCTGCGTCGCCACGCTGAAGGCGATGCGCGATCCGATGTTTGCTTTGATGGTACCGGTGATGACGTCCACCGAGGGCCGCTGAGTCGCGATGACTAGGTGAATGCCAGTCGCGCGGGCGAGCTGGGCCAGGCGGCAG
>JANXNV010000204.1 GCA_025353925.1 Armatimonadota bacterium | reverse complement strand
TCGTCGAAGAAGATGTCGCCGCCGCCGAACTCGGGGCGCTGGATGAAGACCATGTCCCAGTGGACGACCGAGCGGTTGCCGTTGAAGGCTTCATCATAGGCCCCGCCGGGGGTGAAGTGGAAGGAGCCGGCGATCTTTTCGTCGAAAAGGATGTCTTTCATCGGCTGCAAAATGTAGGGGTTGAAGCCCAGCGAGAACTCGCCGATGTAGCGTGCGCCTTCGTCACTGTCGAGGATCTGGTTGAGCATGGGGCTGAGGCCACCGGCGGCGGTCGCCTCGACGATTTTGCCCGCTTCGAAGCGCAGCGTGACCCCTGCGAAGATCGTCCCCTGGTAGATGGTCGGCGTGTTGAACGCGATTGTGCCGTTGACCGAGTCGCGGACCGGGGCGGTGAAGATCTCGCCGTCGGGGATATTGGCCCGGCCGGTGCAGGGGATGGTCGGAATATCTTTGATGCTGAAGGAGAGGTCCGTGCCCGCTCCCGTCAGACGCACCCGGTCCGTGCGGTCCATCAAGGCTTGGAGCGGCTCGATCACGGCATCGAGCTTAGAGTAATCGAACGTGCAGACTTCGAAGTAGTAATCTTCGAACGCCTCGCAGCTCAGTCCCGCCTGCTGGGCCATGGAGGGAGTCGGCCAGCGCAGGACGGTCCATTTGGTGTGCGGGACCCGCGTTTCCGAATGCACCGGGTTCGACCAGAGCTTGCGGAAAAGCTTCATCTTGTCATCGGGCACATCCGACAGCTCCGCGCTGTTTTCAGAGCCGCGCAGGCCGAGGTAGGCATCCATCTTCTCCATGCGGGCCTTCTCGAATTCGCCCGTGAGCCGCATTTGTTCGTCGGCGGCGTTGTTTAAGAGTGCCCGCATGACCTTGTTGCTTTTGAGCGTCACAAACGGCAGGCCGCCCGCCTCCGCGATCCGGTTGACCATCGCCGTCACCACGTCGTCGGGAATTTCGGTGGCCTCCACCAGGACTTTTTCGCCGGGCTGGACACGGGTGGAATAGCCGACGAGAATATCGGCAAGCTTGGCAACACGGGGGTCTTTCATACGGAATGCTCCTGGGGAATAAGATTTGCGAAGTTGGAATGCGATAGTATACCCGGAACGGGGTATGATGGGGAAGATTTTGCGGAACGCAGCACACTTATGGGAGGGGATACACTTATGGCGACGGATATGACGGGAAAGCTTGCGGGGAAAGTGGCACTGGTCACCGGGGGGGACGGCGGCTTAGGGTCGGCCATGTGCCGCAAATTCGCGGCGGCCGGTGCGGCGGTCGCCATCGGCTGGTACGGCAAGGACCCGGCACACGCCGAGGCTCTGGCGAAGGAGATCAATGACGGCGGAGGCCGCGCGATCACCGTACAGGGAAATGTCGCCAGCCCGGAAGATGTTCAGAAAGACGTTCAGCAGGTCGTGGATCAGCTCGGCGGCGTGCATATCGTGGTCAACAATGCGGGCTTCGAATCCGAGCATGCCTTTCTGGAGATGCCCCCGGAAGCCTGGTCGGCGGTGATCGCCGTCAACCTGACCGGGCCGTTTCTGGTCGCGCAGACGGCGGCCAAGTGGATGGCGGCCAACAACACGGGCGGGGTGATTATCAATATCTCCAGTGTTCATGACGTGATTCCGTGGTCGCACTATTCTCACTACTGCGCAGCGAAAGCCGGGCTTTCGATGCTGACCAAGTGCATGGCGGTCGCCCTGGCGGAGAACAAGATTCGGGCGGTCACGGTCTGCCCCGGCGCGATCGCGACACCGATCAACCAAAATGTTTGGGGCGACCCGGCACTGTCCAAGCTGCTGGATGCCAAAATCCCCTGGGGCCGGATCGGTCAGCCGGAAGAAGTCGCGAATGTCGTGGTATTCCTGGCTTCGCCCGATGCCGAATATATTAACGGCTCGCAGATTTATGTGGATGGAGCGATGGTTCAGTACGCGGACTTCCAGCACGGGGCGGTATAATAAACCGTATGAGCACACTGATGTCCGGGATCGACCTGCACGCGCACACGACGGCCTCCGACGGCAGTTTGTCTCCGACCGAGCTGGTACGGCACGCTTCCACTCTGGGACTGACGGCTCTGGCGGTCACGGATCATGACACGCTGGGCGGGCTGGCGGAAGCGCAGCGGGCGGCGGTAGAAGCCGGTCTGGATCTGGTCCCCGGTGTCGAGCTTTCCGTGGAGGATGACCAGGGGCGGTTCCATCTTCTCGGCTACCTGTTCGACCCGAACAATGGCCCGCTTCAGGAAACGCTCGTCAGCATCCGTGCGAGCCGTGCCGAGCGAAACGAGCAAATGGGCCGGAAGATGGCCGAGCTTGGCCTGCCGGTCACGATGGAAGATGTCCGGGCCGAAGCGGGGGAAGAGGCCGACGTAATCGCCCGCCCGCATTTCGCCCAGGCTTTGATTAAGCAGGGCGTTGTCACTTCCGTCAAAGAGGCGTTTGACCGCTACCTGGCGACGGGCAAGCCGCTGTATCTTCCAAAAGACGTGCTGACACCACGCGACGCTATTGCGTTGATCCACGGAGCCGGCGGTCTGGCTGTCATGGCCCATCCAGGTCTGGTGCCGCTGAGTACGGAGGCCTTCACGCAGCGGGTGGAAACGCTGACGCGCGAAGACGGATTGGACGGCCTGGAGGCGTATTATTCACAGCACACCCCGGCGGATACCGCCCGCTTTCTGGCACTTGCCCAGGCGAACACTCTGCTGGTGACCGGCGGGTCGGACTTCCACGGCACGCCGAAGCCCCATGTCCCGCTGGGCGTGGTCACCGAGGGAAAGCCTGCCCCGGCTTCCCTGTTAACCGAGATGCGAACACGAGTTTTACAACAAACCAAGGAGATTAAAGTTTGATGACATTACGAATGACCGGGTCGCTCTTGACCCTGCTGACACTGGGTTCTTTGACGCTCTCAGCCGCGCAGGCTCAGAATACGGAGGCTCCCCCGGTACCGACGACCGTGATCGCTCCGGCACCGCAGCCTGCGGCGGAGTCGCAACAAGAGAGCCAGGCGGCAGAGCCGGCGAAGAAGAAGTACCGCCTGCGCATTGGACCGGAGATCGGCGTCTTCCTGCCGACATCCAGCAAAGCACGCTCCGAGTTCGGCAGCTCCTGGGTCTCCATCGGCCTAGGCATCGGGAGTATCGGGCAGGTTCCCAAAAAAGGGCAGACGTCGCTGGACCTCCAAATTCTGTACCAGACGCGCGGTGACAACCACGCTTTTCTGGCACCGATCGGGATCGGGTACCGAACGGCACTCAGCCAGAGCGGTTCCGTCACGACGTATGCAGGTGTGACCGGGGACATCTACCTAGCGGATCTGCGCTCCGGTGCTTACAATGTCCACTCGGGCCTGCGCACGGGATTTGGGGGCAGCGTTCTCCTGGGTGTCAACTCCGGGGACAGTGCGTTCTTCGAGGCCCGTTACCTAGGCGTCTCGAAGATCAAGGGCTTCGATCTCAGCGGTCTGAACCTGACTGCCGGGTACCGGTTCTAGCGTGGCCGTCGTCTATGCCTGCATTGCGCCGCACGGCGGCAGCTTGCTGCTGGGCGAAAGTGCTCCGGGGCCGGTACCCCGGTGCCGTGCGGCCATGCGCCGGATGCGCGGGTCGCTGGAAACGGCGCGTCCCGACTGCGTCGCGATCCTGACTCCGCATGGTTACGGCGTCGAAGGCCAGATCACACTCGGCATGACCGAAACGGGTTACGGCGAGCTGGACGATCTGACGTTCGAAGTCCAAACTGACCTCGTGCTGGGGGCGGCGTGGAGGGAGACGGCGGTGGAGCGCGGCATTCCCGTCACGTCTCTGGTCGCAGAGAAACCGGACGGCGCATTGCCGCTTGACTGGGGCGTCACGATCCCTCTTGCACTGCTGACCCCTACCCCGTTTGCTCTACCGACCGTCGTGGCGTGTCCGGCCCGCGACGTTTCCCGCACGCATCTCGTGGAGTGGGGTGAGGCTCTAGTCGCGGCCGCAGCGCAGACGGACCGGCGCGTGGCCCTGATCATCAGTGCCGACCAGGGACACGGGCATGCCGCTGACGGGCCATACGGCTTCGCCCCGGCTTCGGCACTCTACGACTCCGCGATGCAGGCGGCACTCGAAGCGGATGACCTGCCGCGCCTTTTGAGCTGGCCGGATGATTACGCCGAGACCGCCCTCGCGGACTCTTACTGGCAGACATTGACCCTGGTCGGCGTCCAAAAGCATTGCCCCCTTCACGCACACTTTCTCGCGTATGAAATCGACCACTATTTTGGGTTGATTTGTGCCGAGTTCTTGACAAGTGAAGAATAACGCTGTATACTAAAACATAGTTGATTGCAAATCGTGTTGTCAACTGAATACAACGCCCAATTTAGAAATTTGTCGTTTCACCGAAATTGCCTTGAAAAAACAATCCTCATTTGCTCCATTCGTCGCGGAATACCGACGTATCGAAAGCGATCTTCGCCGCCGCATTGAAGTCGGCCAGTGGACCGCAGGCTCCATGCTGCCCAGCCGACGGGACCTGGCGCGTGAGTACCAGGTCTCCTCCGTCACGGTCGGACGCGCGATTGAAGCCCTGGTAGCTGACGATCTGCTGCGAGCGGACAACCGACGCGGCACATTCGTGTCCTCTCGACCGTCTCGGGGCATTTCCGAGACGCCTCCGCCCCAGGCACCCCCTGCCCCAGTTCGGCGAACCGGGCGGATCGGTATCGTGGCGGCTTACGGGGCAGGACCGTTCAGCCAGGATGCACTCGTGATGCATGCGTTGGAGCAGGCCCTTTCTGAGAATGGGCAGGTCACTTCCGTCTGCAACCGGGCCGGGCTTTACGACCATGCCCTGCTCCCGCTGACGGAGGCGATCGACTGCCTTCTGCGCGAAGGTGTTGCAGCGGTTGCCGTGATTTGCCTCGATATGGACCGTGTGGTGATCGAGGCAGAGCTGGCATCGCTCAACCTGCATCACACCCCGGTCGTGCTGATCGTCGCCGGGGAGCTGCACCTGCCGATCCCTCACATTTTTTACGATAGCTGGATCGGCGGTTATCAGGCCGCAAAGCATCTTTTGGACAAAGGCCACAAGGAGATTACTGTGCTGGCTCCCTTCACCGCTTCCTGGGTTACGGAGCGCTTGAGCGGTATTCGGCAAGCCTGCCACGGAGCGGGGCTGTCGCCACGCGCCCCGCGTATTCTTTCCGGATCCCAGCAGCCCTGGGACTACCAGGGGGACTCGGTGGTTACTGGTACGGAGGCTGCCGTGTCCGCATTTGACTCAGGATGGGTTCCGACCGGTGGTATCATTTGTGTCAGTGATCAGGTGGCCTTCGGATTGATGGGTGCGGCTTCCGCACGCGGCTGGGACGCGGGCAAGGATTTCGCCCTGATCGGCTTCGATGATGATCCCACGGCCCGTGCCTGCGGCTTGACGACCCTGCGCCCCCCCCTGGAGGCGATGGGCCGCGAGGCCGCCCGCCTCCTGCTCGAAGGGATGACCGGGGAGCACAGCAGCCATCAGCTTCGGCTCCGCGCACATCTCATTCCGCGCATGACGACTGATCTCGCTCCGTCCGTTTAGTAGTGGAGGGAAAGAAAAAATGAAACGAACTACTGGAAAAGCCACTGTCGGCTTCACGCTTATCGAGCTGCTCGTGGTCATCGCCATTATCGCGATCCTCGCCGCGATTTTGTTCCCCGTATTTCAGAAAGTGCGCGAGAACGCCCGCCGCACCGCCTGTATCAGCAACGGCAAGCAGATCGGCCTCGCCGCCCTGCAATACGCCCAGGATACCGACGAACTCATGGTCAGTGGCTGGTATGGAACCAATGGCTATAACGGCTCCACCAATTTCTCGACAGCAGACAACAGTCCGCATTACAAATGGATGGATGCGATCTACCCGTTCACAAAAAGTGAGGCTATCTACAACTGCCCTGATAAAACTGGCAACACTTACGTGTACTACCAAAAGATTACTGACCCCAACGGCGACGGCTCGCATTATGGCAGCTATGGGATCAATACTTCTTATTATTTGGTAGGCGATGGGCAGACCGCTCCAGCCGGTTCCGCAGACTCCAGCACAAGTATGGCAAAAATCGCCCTGCCCTCGACCACATATTGGTTCCTCGAGACGGGCGGCAATTACGAAACCCCTTGGCTCAACCGTGCTTGTACCAATAAGCTAGGCTCGGATCAAGGGGTCCCGACCGTAGTTAATTCCTGTACCAATAACGTCGTGTATGCCCGTCATACCGAGCGCACCGTCGTGATCTTCTGCGACGGACACGCGAAAGCACTTCGTATCGACACCGCACCCGGCGACCTGCTGGAAGCTAGCCCTGCTGACGCAAACGTCTTACGCAATTTCACTGTCGAAGATGATTAATTAGGCTAAACCCGTTTTTCGACTCGTACCGGCCAGCACAAAACTGGCCGGTATTTTTATTTTGTTCCCAACTGATTTATTGCTTGACAGAATTGTGCAGCTGTGTTATAATTTACCTGCCAACTGATTTATTTCTTCGCTGTGCGAATTTATGAATGGAAAATTTATGAGACTCCCTGCCCTTGTCGTCCTACCTTTGCTGCTGGGCACCATTGGAAATGCCGCGCAGGCCGCCGCGCCTAAAAAAGCGGCCGTTGACCCGCCGTTTCTCCAGTCCGCCTATCTTTGGACTCAGGCAACCGACACGGACCTCGGAGGCAGCGGGGATTGGGGCATGTACAAGTCCTGGCTCGGAATCTCGAAGCTGGGGGCCGAGTCCGATCCCGGAGGCTGGGGATCGTGGGGAGAGGCGACGGAAGGATATTACAACAACCGCTGGGGCGAGCAGCAGACACGGTACGGGACGGCGATGCTGCCGGAGATCCTGCTTGGAATTGCTTCGATGCCGTATGACCCAACGCAGAGTCACTCATGGAACGAAAAGCTGGCCTGGGCGGGCAAGACCTGGCAGCTCGAGGCGGACAATGACCCCGCTACGATGGCGCACTTTGTTACTCTTGGCGAGAATATTGCCAAATGGAACTACAAGAGCGTGATCATCCGCATGGACTACGAGTTTGACGGCGGATGGGATCCGTACGGCAATCTTAATGTCATGCCGAATATGCCGGGTAACTTCATTAAAGCCTGGCAGAACGTCGTCAAGACGGTCAAAGCTACGGTCAAGGCGAAGGACCCGAACATCAAAGTCAAATTTCTCTGGAATCCGACCGATTCGAATGTACAGATCGAGACGGCGAAGTTCTATCCCGGTGATGCGTATGTCGATTATATTGGCTTCGACAGTTACGATGCCGATTACACCGGCGTTTACAAATCCGGCGTTCAGCCCGACAAAGCCACCCAGCAGAAAGCGTGGACAAACAGCGTCAGGCCGCGCATGCAATGGTTCTCCGATTTCGCATCTGCCGCAAATGCATCCCCAGCCAATCCAAAGAGTCGCAACGGCTATATCGCGGGGAAGAACGTCCCGCTGATTGTCGGTGAGTGGGGATTGTGGCAAGTCGATGCGAAGGGCCGGGGAGCCGGCGGCGACAATCCCTCCTATATTCAAAACATGTTCGATTGGATGTCCGATCCCAAGAATAACGTTTACATGGAATGCTACTTTGAGACGCCTTCGGATGGCGTTTCCACACTTTGGCCAGGCGGTCACCCGGCACCCGGCAGCGGCAATCCAAGCTGGGGCACCTCCGGGACCCCTTATCCGAAGGCGGCGGCGAAGTACCGTGAGCTGTTCGGCAAAATCGCCCCGCCGAGTATTCCGACAGTTCCAACAAACCCTTCCGCGTATGCCGGAATCGGCAAAGTCCTGGTGAGCTGGCGCATGAGCGGCGGCAGCCCGCTGCCGACCTATGCCGTTTATCGTGGCCTGACCGCCGACACGGTCTCAGCCAAACCAATCGTGAGCAGCCTGAAAACAACAACCTATCTGGACAGCGGCCTCACCGACGGCAAGACTTATTTCTACAAAGTCAAAGCTGTCAATACTCAAGGAGCCAGCAGCTATTCCCCGCCTGCAAGTGCCGTGGCGGGCAGCCCCGCCAACTACTTGCTGAACGGCGGCTTCGAAACGGGAGACGCTTCCCTTTGGTCCGTGACTGTCGGCAGTAATCCGCATGCCTCGTATGTCGAGAGGCGCAGTCCGGGCATCGCGCATTCCGGCAGCTTCCAGTATACGCACTGGGCTTCCAGTCCCTACGATTTGACACTTTCTCAAAGCACTGCACTGCCGAACGGTAAACACACAGTCACCGCCGCGAATCAAAGCATCTACGTGGTGCTGGTTGGGCCAGACGTTCAGCCTGCCGGAAGCAATCAGTATGGCTCACAAGCCAATTTCGCGAACTTGAGGCTGACGGACACCCCGGCCCCGGCCGTTCCTGAAGCTTCTACGACTGTCACATTCGGAGTTTTGCTGGCACTCGGCGGGCTGTCAGTCGCTGCTCGCAAGAAATCAGTCCGAAGCTAACAGTAGCTTTGCCGCCGCGCGAACTCGCGGCGACGAATCGTGGAGAGTCAGACTCTCCAAAATGATCCGGCTGGCGGAACTGGGAGGCAATGCTTCCAGAGCCGCCAGCCGGATTGCTTCACGTTCGAAGCGGCAGAGCGCGAAGAGCAGTTCCTGAGCCTCGGGGGTCCGCAGCGTTGCCAGTACCAGCACGGCTGCCTTCAAAGGGTCATCCGAGAGACGGGCAATAACTTCGCCGAGCAGCTCGGCGGCTTTGGGGTGCTGGGTTTTGGCGATCATCAGGGCGGCGTACGCCGTCAGCCGCCCGTCACGATGCCGCAGGTAAGGCTTCAAGACTTCGAGAGCATAGGGGGCCTTCCAGCCTCCCCGTCCGCGGAGGCGGACACCTGGCGTCTGCGCCACACAGCGAAGGAGTCTACTCCCTTGCTTTTGAGCCTTCGTTTACGAATCCGTGCGGGACATCAGTTATTAATTACTCTTGCATCCTCTGGACGCTGGACACTTCTCAGCCTCGGATTTCCAATCCATGGTTTTTCTTTACCCCTGCCTCGGCAGCCCCGCCGCTGCCCCCCGCCACGCCGCGATCAGCCGATCTTCGTACTCGTCCTCATCACTGTCCGCAAGCTTCTTTTCCGATTCTAGCCAGGCCACGGTGCGGCGAACGCCCTCTTTGAAGTCAATCGTCTGGCTGGCGTAAGCAGTGTCGCGCTTGATCTTTGCGTTGTCGAAGATCGACGGCCACTGCAAAATCTCGTAGGTGCTGCCGCTCCACGACGGGGCGGCTTCGCGCAGGGTATCTGTGGGGATGTGCACCGGGGTGAATGTCCCGCCGACCACCTCTGCGACCTGCTGATGGTACTGGTTCCAGGTCATGTATTCGTCCCCAGCGATATTGTACGCCTCGCCGAGACATTTGGGGTTTCCCATGACGCCGATGAAGCCACGGGCCACATCGTCGACATGGCAGGCGGCCCAGGGGCTGTTGCCATCGCCTTGAACTATGACAGGCTTGTGCTTGCGCAGGCGGTCGATGAATGTGTCCGCAGGACCGAAGGAGCGTATGACCGAGCCGCCTTCGCCGTAGGAATGCGACGGGCGCAGGATGGTCACGGGGAACCGACTGTCGGAATACGCTTTTAGCAGAAGTTTTTCGCAAGCGATCTTGTTCAGCCCGTACTCCCCGACCGAATGGAAGGCTTCCGTCTCCGTCGTCGGAATCTGGGTCACCGGGCCGGAGTAGACGCAGACGGTGGAGCAGTGGATAAACTGCCCGCAGCGGCCGGTGAACGCCCGGATAGCGGAGGCGGTGTCGTCCGGGTGAAACGCGACCATGTCCACCACGACATCGTAGGTCTTGTCCACAAACGTGCGCTCGAAAGCGGCATAGTCTTTCCGGTCACCGACGATAGTTTCGGCTCCGGGCGGCAGGCGGTTCTCCGACTTGCCCCGGTTGAACAAAGTCACCTGATGACCTGACTCCAAAAGCTGGCGGGCAATGGCCGTGGAAATCAGCCCGGTCCCCCCAATAAATAAAACGTGCATTCCCCAGTCCTCCGTGACGAGTGTACCCGGCGGTTGCCAATTTTTACCTGGGGTTCGATGCTTCCTGAACTTCCCGTGCCCGGCGAAGGAATACCGCGATTTGTGCTGCTCCCGCCCGCAGCAAGCCAAGCATTCTTCGTCGGCGAACCCAGAGACCGCGCAGCAGCAAAAGTGCCACAATCAGAGCCGGAATCCAGAGCGGGGAGTAGATCAGGGCATAGGCTCCCGCTGTGGCCGCCCGCCCCAGCAAACGCTGAAGATGGCCTCGTGCCAAGCCGATGGCCTGCTGAAAGCCGTGTGCCAGGCTCGGCGACGCTGGAGATGCGGACGGCGGGAGGGAACCCGGCTCGAACAGCTCGATTTGGACGGTATTGACCTGCGTGTCGCGCTCGAGGTCCGCCCGGCGCTGGGCTAGAAGGCTCTCATCCACACTTGCCCTAAACAGCCGCTCCTGGACATAGAGCAGATCGCCCCCACGCAGGCGGCGGCCACTTTGCAGGATGCCACCTAAGCGCACTTCGTGCTGCTGCAAACGGACGATACGGCGGGCCAGCTCTTCGTATTCCGACGCGTGGTCGGTGGTCGCGATATTTTCCCCGTACAGCTTGCCGAACCTCTGGGCCGACCCGAGCAGCGCGGGCAGATGCGCGGCGACAAGCCGGAACTTCAGCCAGCCATGCTTCCGGCCCTTGCCATCCACGAGAGTCCGTGCGGCGAGCAGCTCGGCCCCTTGCGCCCCTGCGGCAAGCAAAACTTGCTGACGAGCCGTGTCGAATGCCGTCACTTTAACGACGACGTTGCCGCCTCGAATCGGCATTTCGTGGACCAGAATCGGTTCCGCAGTCTGGCTCCAAGCCGGACCAGACGCCGCACAGAGCGCAAGAATTGTGAACAACTGTCGTTTCATGGCTTCTCCTGACTGACTACTAACGTAGTTATAATTATGACTCTGATTACAGAGTAAGTTAACAGGGCAAAAAAGAATCGCGCGAGTCTTGACAAGCTGTATTTAGTGTAGTATACTGAAAACCCGCACAAGATATAGAGCTTAGGTGGAGAAACAGAGTCTGAGACGATGAAGTGCCCGTACTGCGGCAGTGACGACGATGCCGTGCTGGATTCGCGGCCCCTGCGCGATGGAGAGGCGATCAAGCGCCGCCGTGAATGTAAGCACTGCGACCGGCGCTTCACCACGTTTGAGACAATCGAAGAGATGCAGCTGACCGTGGTCAAGAAGCCCGACCGGGACGGTCATCAGCGGCGGGAGCAATTCGACCGAAACAAGCTGCTGCGCTCTCTGCGGGTGGCCTGTCAGAAGCGGCCCATTTCCGAGGAGACGCTTCAGACCATCGCCGACGATATCGAGCGCGGACTGACCAACCGTCTGGACAAAGAAGTTCCCTCGGCGGACATCGGCGAGATGGTGATGGAGCATCTGCGCCGGATCGACCAAGTCGCGTATGTCCGCTTCGCCTCCGTCTACCGCCAGTTTGAAGATGCGACCCAGTTTCGCGACATCGTGAACCTGCTGAAAAAGCAGGGCGGGCGACTGCGTAAAGAATAACCTGTAGCAACAGCAATGAGAGAAAGAATGGAAAACCCATGGCAGACAAAAGCAGTGGAAAAAAGAGTGGCGGCGGGACGACGCTGGATTTGATGGGCGAAGAAGAAGCCCCCCGCTCGAAAGCGGTGCGTCGGCCTGTCGCAGCGGCGGCGGCTCCTTTAGAGACCGGAGGGGCATTGTTCGGCGGCGATGAAGTCGATACTGCGGCCCGGCACCCCGCCGATGTCCCTGTCGGCAACTACCCTGCCCCGTCCCAGATCGCCCAGCGTGACGATGCCCCGACGGACCCGTTTGCCGAAGAGGATCCGTTTGAGGACACCGTCATGGCCCGGATGCTGGCCGATGATCCGGTCCCTATTGCCAGCCCCCTGCGAGCCGCGCGGGAAGAACTGGACCTCAAACAGGCCGTCCCCGATTTGGACGCCTTCGCTGATCCGGTTGCCGTGCCGGAAGTGGAGCAGGTGATCGAAACGTTCGCGAGAATTGAAGAAGTACAACAGAAAGCAGAGACCCCCATGCCCGCAGTCATCGAGATGGAGCCAGTCGTACAGCCCATAGCCGAAGCGCAGCCAGCCGAGAAAGCAAAACCGACCGAGAAAGCAAAGCTGGCCGAAAAGGCCAATACCGGCGGCCTCTCCATCCCCCGCCGCTACACGCAGGCTGGGCAGGACGTTTGGAGCACGACCGAGTGGGAGCTTCGCACGGCCAGCATCGTCGGCAGCGACGGCAAAGTCGTTTTCGAGCAGAAGGGCGTTGAAATCCCGAAGGGCTGGTCTCAGATGGCGACCAACGTCGTCGTCTCCAAATACTTCCGGGGCCAGATCGGCACCCTTGACCGCGAGTACAGCGTCAAACAGCTCATCGGCCGCGTCTCCGACCGGATCGTCGGCTGGGGCGTCGATGGCAGCTACTTTGCCACTGAGGCCGACAAGCAGACGTTCCACGATGAGCTTCGTTTTATCCTGCTGCACCAGTTTGCGGCGTTCAACAGCCCCGTCTGGTTCAATCTTGGCTGGGCAGGTCGCCGCCAGGCAGTTTCGGCGTGCTACATCAATGAAGTGGATGATACCATGGAGTCCATCCTTGATCTGTACAAGACCGAAGGCATGCTCTTCAAAGACGGCTCCGGGTCAGGGCTGAACCTCTCCGTGCTGCGATCCTCGAAAGAGCCGCTGGAAGCGGGCGGGCGGTCCAGCGGGCCAATCTCCTTTATGAAGGGCCTGGATGCTTCGGCGGGCAGCATCAAGAGCGGCGGCAGCACTCGCCGCGCCGCGTGTATGCGCGTCCTCGACATCGACCACCCGGATATTCAGGACTTTATCGACTGCAAAAAGGACGCTGAGCTGAAGGCCCATGCGCTGATCGATGCCGGCTACTCGGGCGCATTCAATGTTGCCAATGGGGCTTACGACACCGTGCCCTTCCAGAATGCCAACCACAGCGTGCGTGTCACCGATGAGTTCATGCAGGCTGTCGAAGAGGACGGCCCGTGGGAGACGAAGTTCCGCACCACCGGCAAAACCGCCGAGACCTTCCGGGCCAAAGAGCTGCTGCACGGCATCGCCGAAGGCACCTGGGTCTGCGGCGACCCCGGCATGCAGTATGACACGGTCGCAAACGACTGGCATACCTGCGCCAACACCGACCGCATTTATGCGTCTAATCCGTGCTCAGAATTCTTCTTTTTGAACAGTACGGCCTGCAACCTTTCGTCGCTGAACCTGATGAAGTTCCGGGTGCCGGGGACGATGGCTTTTGATACCGCATCATTCGAGCATGCCGTCAAGATCATGATTACCGCGCAGGAGATCGTGGTCGGGTTTGCCCATTACCCCACAGAGAAGATCGAGCGGCGCTCCCACGAGTTCCGGCCGCTGGGTCTCGGGTATGCTAATCTGGGTGCTCTGCTCATGGCCGCCGGCTTGCCCTATGACAGCGATGCGGGCCGGGCCTATGCCGGGGCGGTCACTGCACTGATGACGGGCCGGGCCTACCATCAGTCCGCGACCATTGCGCGGGACTGCGGCGGGCCGTTCAGCGGATTTGCCGTCAACCGAGACCCCATGCTGCGCGTGATGCGAAAGCACCGCGATCATGTCGAGCATATCAACGAAAAGTTGATCCCCGAAACACTCCTCACCGCCGCCCGGACCGCCTGGGACGACGCCGTTGCTGAGGGCCAAGTCTCGGGGTACCGCAATGCGCAGGCGACAGTGCTGGCTCCCACGGGAACCATCGGCTTCCTGATGGACTGCGACACGACCGGCATCGAGCCGGATATCGCGATCGTCAAGTACAAGTCGCTTGTGGGTGGCGGCATGATGAAGATCGTCAACCAGACCGTTCCCGAGGCTTTGCAGCGGCTCGGCTACTCCGAGGCGCAGGTCGAGGGCATCATCAACTTCATCGACGAACACGATACCGTTGAAGGTGCCCCCGATTTGAAAGAAGAGCATCTGTCCATCTTCGACTGCGCCTTCCGCCCGATGAACGGCACGCGCTCGATCCATTATCGCGGCCATATCAAGATGATGGCCGCCGCCCAGCCCTTCATCTCTGGGGCGATTTCTAAGACCGTGAATGTCCCGAATGATGCCACGCCGGAGGACATCGCCGAGACCTACCTGGAAGCCTGGAAACTGGGCATCAAAGCGGTGGCGATCTACCGCGACGGCTCCAAGCGGACCCAGCCGCTGAACACCAGCAAGGAGCAGCCCGCCGCCGACAAGACCAGCGTGTCGGCGTCTGTGGAGGAGACCGCTGTCGCCGCCCTGACGCCGCCCAAGGCGGTCCGCCGCCGCCTGCCCGACGAGCGCACCGGGGTGACGCACAAGTTCAGCATCGGCGGCCATGAGGGCTACCTGACGGTCGGTCTGTACCCGGACACCCATCAGCCCGGCGAGATCTTCATTCGCATGTCCAAAGAAGGCTCGAGCATCTCGGGCCTGATGGACAGCTTCGCCACGGCGATCTCCCTGGCCCTGCAGTACGGTGTCCCGCTCTCGACCCTGGTGGACAAGTTCATCCACTCCCGCTTCGAGCCGTCGGGCTTCACCGGCAATAAGGAGATCCCCATGGCGAAGTCGGTCATGGACTACATCTTCCG
>JANXNV010000197.1 GCA_025353925.1 Armatimonadota bacterium | reverse complement strand
TAAGCCGCATACACCTCGACATCGATAGGCTTGAACGAATAGTTGTTGGACATCTCCGCCGAGCAGGCGGTGACGCCGACGATCAAATCCATCTCCGCCCGAAGATCCAGGTAGTCGCCCGCGCGGGACAGGGGCGGGGCGATAGTCAGTGTGCCCTCGGGTGAGACTTGGACGTTCATGAAGACGTTGAAGGTTGTGGGAATCCTATCCGGGAGAATACCCAGAGGCTCCAGGTTTTTGGCGAGGTTGCCGAAGCAGCTCGGATGCGGATCGTGGTTATCGTAGATGATTTGAAATGTTTCCGGGCTGCAAGGAGTCAGCAGGAAATCATGGCGGCCGACTTTATCTTCCAGCAGGGTGAACATTGGACGGCTCCGGTTGGAATAAAGCACGTGGCCGGTGGTCAGGTAGATGGTGTTAGCGTAGTCGATGCTGCGGCCCGACGAGAGCCACTCGCGGGGATCATCTTTCGCAAAGGCTACCAGATCGGAGACCTGTTCGCCCTGCGGGTCGATGAGGCGCAGCCGCCGGCCCTTTTCAAGCGTGAAGCCGACTCCGGTCTGCGGGTCTAAATGGTATCGCTGTGATGGTTCCAACTCAAATTTTCTCCTGCTGGTGAACGTGGAACGGGCACTGCCAGTTCTCTTCAACGGCCCGCCCGGAATATTGCCGCGCTTCCGAAGCGGACCCGAAATCGCTGAGGTTTGGGTTCAGGCTGCCCTGATTTCGCATCTCCCGTGCCTGGATCGCCGTCTGCATCTTCGCGTAACGTCCATCCGCCTTCAAGCGGTCGAACTGATAGTGGGCATTGAAGATCAGTGTCGGCCAGGGGAACTGCCGGGCCAGCCGTGACGACGCCGGGTGCAGGCCAATGATGAAAAAGCCGCGACCGGCGAAGCTGAAGCCGAAGTTACCTGACTCCGGATCCGCCGTCACCGCTGGGTCGGGCGGGTTGAAAATCCGGTCCACATCGTACAGAGACTGCAAAACTTCCCAAAGATGCACTTCAAACTCCGATTCATCGGCACTGTGCGGGCCTTCAAAGCAGGCGGCGAATGTTGTGAAATCACTGTCCATGCGCGTCTGCTCCGCCGTGAACAAGGACAGGTCATGCGCCAGCCCCGCCAGCGAGCCGCTCTCGGTCATGGAACGATACGCACCCATCCGGTACTGACCGCTATTGAAGGCAGCTTTGGCACCGACACAGGAGAACTGCGGCTCGAGCATTGCCGCCCGCAGAGCTTGGTGCGCTTCGACTAGGAATGCGGAGGGAAGCCGGTCCGGCTCCCCCAGCAGCGTCAACTTTCGATTTTGGTAAGCGGCGTACGTGCTGTTGGCACGTGCCAGGTCACTCTGAAATGGGTTCACTTGGAACGAATTTGAGCGGCTTTGCTCCTCACAAGTTATCATGGCAATGCTTACCCGCGAACTGATGTTCGGCAAACCGGCGGAGCGTACACTTGGCAGCCTTTACTTGACAGTATTCCGACAGCGGTGGTATACTGACACGTTCTCGTTTGGTTCCAACCGACCGACAACAGTTTTCTTTGGAAATCTAATGCAGGGGAGTGATAAGGTTGACGCAGATTCAGGTACGACCGAATGAATCGCTAGACTCCGCGCTGAAACGCTTTAAAAAGCAGCTTCAGCTCACCGGCGTTCTTAAAGAAGCGCGCGAGCATGAGCATTACGAAAAGCCGAGCGACAAAAAGCGTAAGGCCGAAGCCGCCGCAAAGCGCAAGCGTATTCGTAACGAAGAAAAAGAAAAGGCCTGATCTTTCAGGTCGGCTCAGACGTACGGCGTGCGCTCTTCCCGTTTTGGCTAACCCCTTCTGGAGTGGAGCGTACGCTGTTTATTCTTTCCTATGGCGAAGTACTTTTCATCACTGTCTTCCAGCACGACCAACCCGTTTGGTCGGCTTCCGCGTCGCCGTAAACCCCGCAAAGAGGGCCGCTGGGCGGAAGTCGCCCCGCCGCGCCTGATGGCGAGGCTGCGGCTGTGGCTGGCCGAGCGGAAGTGGGAGCGTATTGGCCTTGCCGTCGGCACCGTGCTGGTGCTGTCGGCCCTGCTCTCCCTGCACCTGCTTCCGGACAAAGTCGCCCTGCGGCCCGGGGAGATCAGCGGGACGGACGTACGGGCACCCCGCACCGTGCGCTATCTCGACGAAGATGCCACCGGCATGCTCCGCGCCGCCGCCGCCGCGCGGGTCGAGCCGGTGTATACTTCGGTGCATGCCGCGTCGGAGGCCGACGAGACCATTACCGAGGCATACCTGCGCCTGCGGCGGGACCAGCTTGCGGGTCTGCGTGACGGAGCGCGGGCCTCTCTGGATCTGCGCCGGGAGGTCGGTGTCTCACTGGCACCCGCCGCACTGACACCGCTGCTGAACGCCGCCTCCGGCACCTACCATCTGGACCAGGCGGAGCGGCTGACTCACCAATTTGTTCACGATGCTCTGGACCGGGAAATCCGTGATGACCACCCCGGCGACCAGGCCGAAGCCCGCGCCGCCGTCACCCAGCGTATCACCTCTTCGCTCCTGCCCCGCACCTATGTTCCCGCCGTGACCGCGCTGGCTCAGAGCGTCATTCAGCCCAACCGCGTACTGGACCAGCGGCGCACGGCCGGGGCGGTCGCCACCGCCCAGCGGCTGGTCGCTCCGGTTTACGGCCAGATCTTCGCCGGGGATACCGTCGTGCGCCGAGGCCAGATCGTCACTCCCAGTGCGATTTTGCGTCTGCGGGCATTGGGACTCCAGAACCCGCGCCTCGATCCGGGCACGATTGCCTCTGTCGCCGGTCTGGTCGCGTTTATGACCGGGCTGGTCTGTTTCTGGCTGGCTCGCACCAACCCGGAAGTCTATCAATCCACGCGGACACTGCTGCTGCTGAGCCTGCTGGTTGCCATCGGAATTCTCGGCCTGCGGCTCGGCAGTGCGATGCTCGGCGTGCGCCTGTCGCCCTCCCAGTTCGGCTATGTCGGCATGGTCTGGGTGGGGGCAACGGGCATGCTGATCGCCGCTCTGATCAAGCCGCGCGTGGCGATGATGATCACGGCGGTGCTGGCGGCGCAGCTGGGAATACTGGTCGGCGACGATCTGCGCTTTCCGCTTTTGACCCTGCTCTCCACTTGGGTCGCGATCTTCGCGGTCTCCGACATCCGCAGCCGCAGCGACGTTCTCCGTGCGGGCGGCCTGCTTTGCGCTTCGAACACTGTTTTGACCCTGCTCATCGGCCAGTTTTTGGGGGACACGCGAGCGGATATGGGGCAGACCATCGTCTGGGCATTCTTCTCCGGGGCACTCTCCGTCGCCCTGTTTTCCGTCAGTGCGGCCCTGTTCGAGCGGCTGTTCGGCATCACCACGCATCTGGGCCTGCTGGAATTGTCCGACCCGAACCGCCCGCTTCTCCAGAAGTTCAGTCAGCTCGCTCCAGGCACTTACACGCACTCCATTATGGTCGGCAACCTTGCGGTGGCGGCGGCGGAGGCTATCGGAGCGGACTCGCTCCTCTGCCGCGTCGGGGCGTTGTACCACGACCTCGGAAAGATGCAGCGGGCGCAGTTCTTTGTCGAAAACCAGGCTGGCGGCGACAATGCCCACGAGCGGCTGAATCCCTCGCTCTCCGCCCTGGTCGTGACCGCACACGTCAAAGACGGTTTGGAGATCGCCGAGCGTGAAAAGCTGCCGCCAATCATCCGGGCGTTCATCTGTGAGCATCACGGCACGAGCCTGATCAAATACTTTTACCATCAGCAGTGTGCGGGCGACGATTCCGATGCCGCCCCCGGCCTGGAAGATCAGTTCCGGTACGGCGGCCCTAAGCCGCAGTCCCGCGAGACGGCGATTCTGATGCTGGCCGACAGCACCGAAGCCGCCTCCCGCAGCCTGGAGAAGCCGACCCTGGGGCGCATCGAAGACCTTGTGCGAAAGATCGTCACCGCCCAGCTTGCCGACGGTCAGCTGGACGACTGCGACCTAACCCAGCGCGACCTGCGCGGCATCCAAAGCGCGTTCACCCGTCTGCTCTCGGGCATGCTGCATAGCCGGATCGAATATCCCGAAATGCTGAAAGACACCGCGGCGAAAAAGCCGACCGAGAACATCCATGCCGATCCTGATCCAGTGCCGAACGGGCTGCTTACCCTCTCCGGCCCCGCAGACACTCACGGAGTCTCTGACAACTCTCTTGCGGCTTGAAGCGGTCGCCGGGGATCCGGAGATCAGCGTTGTTTTATGCGATGACCCGTTTATCCGCGATTTAAACGCCCGGTGGCGCGGCAAAGACAAGCCGACCGACGTGCTGTCGTTCGCCCAGGAAGACGACCCGGACCTGCTCGGAGACATCGTGATCTCGCTGGAGACTGCCGCGCGTCAGGCCGAGGCCGCCGGGTGGAGCCTGGAGAATGAAGTCGCCCTGCTCGGAACTCACGGTCTTCTGCACCTTCTGGGGTATGATGACGAAACCCAAGCCGGCGCATGGGAGATGCAGTCTCGAACCGAATCCGTGCTGCGCGAGCTGGGCATTCCCGTTCCCGGAACAGGGACGCACCCGTTTTTTGTCGAAGAGTCCGCCCCTTAACTTTATGCGCCAGGTACCTAGACCCAAAAACCATCTCGACTCGTTTCGCTATGCTGTGGAAGGCATCGTCCATGTGTTTCGAACGCAGAAGCACATGCGCTTCCACTTCCTGACCGTGGTACTGGTGCTGCTGATCGGGCTGATGCTCCGGCTGAACCGGGTCGAAATGGCCGTACTGTTCCTGGTCGTTTCGAGCGTCCTAGTCGCGGAGATGATGAATACGGCGATCGAGAGCGTCGTCGATATGGTCACCCAGTCGTATCACCCGCTGGCGAAGCTCGCCAAAGACATCGCGGCGGGGGCCGTGCTGATCGCCAGCCTAACGGCGGCGATTGTCGGCGGAATCCTTTTCTTCGGCAGCAATCAGATCGCCCGCCTGCATCCGCGCTTGACCCACGAGCCGCAGACGGTGACGGTGATATTGACAGTCGTCGTGCTGGTGCTGATTATCGTGCTGATTAGTAAGGTCCTAGGCGGCAAAGGCTCGATCCTCTCCGGCGGGGTGGTCAGCGGTCATGCGGCGGTGTCGTTCTTTCTCGCGTCCACGCTGATCTACCGAACGATGGACTATTTCACGGGGATTTTAGCCCTGCTGCTGGCGTTCCTGGTTGCGCAGAGCCGAGTCGAGGGGAAGATACACACATTGCAGGAAGTCATCATCGGCGGCCTGCTGGGGGTGCTGTTCACGGTCGGTGCGTATTTCTTTCAGATATTCCCGGCGCATTAGGGCTTTCGCGTAAATCTTCCCGATGAACTCCTCCATTACCATTGCCCTGCTTGCCTCCCTCATCCTGACACTTCTCAACGCCTTTTTTACCCTGGCGGAAATCGCGCTGAATACGGTGCGCAATGCCCGGCTTCAGGAGATGATCGCCGAGGGTGGGCGGTCAGCCGGGGCGGCGGGGAGTGCCCAGATGCTCCTGCGCCAGCCGACCCGCGTGGTTGCCACGGTGCAGGTGGGCGTGACCCTGGCGGCCTTCGCCGTCGCCGCCCTGGCCGCCGCGACCCTCGCCCCCGAAGTCGCCCGATTCCTGCCGCCCCGCCTGACCGCCCACCCGGTGCGAGCTGCCGCCGTGATCGTGACCCTCCTCAGTGCGCTTTTCACCATCGTGATCGGCGAAATCGTGCCGCGCTCCCTCGCGCTGCGGCGTCCGCAGCAGGTCGCTCTAGCCATTGCCCGGCCCCTGCGCTTTTTCGTCGTCCTGTTCGCGCCCCTGGCGGGCCTTGCCCTCGGCCTTTCGAGCCTGCTGGTGCGCCCTTTCGGACTGACTGCCACCTTCGCCGCCCCGATCATCACGGAGGAGGAGCTGCGGACACTGCTCGAAGCCAGTGCCCAGTCCGGGGCGATCGAGGAGGAAGAAAAGGAGATCATCCGGAATGTCATCTCTTTTGGTGACACGGATGTGCGCCGAGTAATGACCCCGCGAATCGATGTAAAGTCCCTCGATATCGGCGCGGGTCTGCCCGCCCTGCTGGAGCTGATCATGGGCAGCGGCCACTCGCGGATCCCCGTGTACGAAGGCAGCGTGGACAACATCGTCGGCATCGTTCACGCCAAGGACCTTCTGCCCGCTCTCTCGCGGGGCGAGCGGGACCTGCCCCTGCGCTCCGTCATGCGCCTGCCGCTGGTCGTCCCCGAGAACCGGCAGGTCGGGGAGCTGCTGGACGAATTCCGCCGCTCCAGCGTCATGCTGGCCGTCGTGCAGGATGAATACGGCGGCACGGCAGGTCTGGTGACCATGGAGGATCTGCTGGAAGAGCTGGTCGGGGACATCAAGGACGAGTACGACCGCGAGGAGCCGCTACTGCTGGAACTCAGCCCCGGTATCTATCGCCTGGATGCCCGCCTGGGGATCGACGATCTCAACGAGCACCTTGCCCTCTCCCTTCCCGACGAAGACTTCGACACCATCGGCGGCTTCGTCTTCGGCCTCCTGGGCCGCCAATCAGAGGAAGGCGAGACCGTCGCGTATGAAAACTTGGAATTCGTGGTTGAGAAGACGCACGGGCGGCGGCTGGATAAGATTCGGCTAATTCTGAAGGCGGGTGGATCGGATGTATCTCGTGGGATTCCAGGAATACATTCGAAGTGAATATTTATCTCGGTAACGCTGACAAGACACTGCCGCTGATCGAACTTTGGCAGGATTGTTGCACAATTCCCAGAAACCTGCTATCATAGTATTCTCTGCAAATATTATGAAGGAGATACGTTATGCTAGATGTGGCCATTGACACTCGGAAAATCCATCCCTTGAGCGACTTCCTCCGAAACTATAAGGTACACATTGCCCAACTAAAAGAGTCGCGCACCCCAGAAGTTTTAACCGTCAACGGTCGGGCCGAAGTCGTGTTGATGGACACGGAGACTTATGAGAACATAGTGGAGCAACTAAACCGTACGAGAGCCGTGGTCGCCGCCCGCGTACATATGGCACAGGCTCGGAAAAATGCACCACCGCAGGAACCCATTACAGAAACCGAAATTGAGCGCAGGCAATCGATTATGAAAGAACTTGTCGAGGAGACGGAGCGGCTTGGTTTATACCGATGATCCCTGCCGTGCCAGTGACCATAGCCCTCTTGGATGCCTGTGTTCTTTATCCACCTTCCTTGCGTGATTTGCTCATGCGGCTCGCGTCGTTTGGAGCTTATAGTCCACGTATCACCGAAGATATACACGCTGAATGGATACGAAATGTGCTTGCCGATAATCCGAATGTGACATCCGGGCAACTAGACCGCACCCGTCGGCTGATGAACCACGTCGCACCCGATTGTCTCGTTTCTGGTTATGAAGAATACATTTCTAGACTCAGTCTGCCAGATGCCGCCGATCGTCATGTTCTGGCTGCCGCGATAAAGGCCGGTGCCGCCATAATTGTTACTTTCAACTTGTCGGACTTTCCGATGACCACTCTCCTCGAATATGGGATAGAGCCATTGCACCCCGACATTTTTCTCTCCGCGCTTTTCGATGATGAGCCTTCCCTCTTTCTACAGGCAGCACTGAGCCACCGTGCTTCTCTGAAAAAACCACCAAAGACAGAGATGGAGTATGTTCAGACATTGAGAGCGACCGGCCTGACAGAGCTTGCTGTGCGCGTGGAAGCCAATCTGAGCAGCATATGAAGCACTTCGCGAATTGCGAACATTTTGTGATTGGTCAAGAAGCTTTTTTGGGTGTCTGAAATTCTAGCTTTGGGATTTTGTGATGGGCCAACGTCTGGTGTTGGCGAATGCGGAAGTTGCCATGCAAATTTCCGATTCGAATTGCTTGCTGAGAAATCATATGAAGATGTGAGAATTTTTAGTTTCGCCACATTGCCGAAAGTGGCATTCAAAGATATTGTTAGAGATATTGTTGAAGCTGCCTTGGCAATTAGTGAACTGCAGCGGCCCGTATGGGTTTCAATTTGGCAGTTCGCTACAGAGGAGCTAAGGACGCAGATGATCAAGTTGACAAGGCACTGGCGAAAGCATATCAATCAGGCTTGGTTATTACTTGCCGAAAATTTGGCGAGAAAGCCATTGCCACGCTAAGTATAGAAGAGTATTCTGCTTTGAAGGCTGACGACTGGCTTTCCTCCCTGGGGTCGTTGGATGGCCCACAACTGTAGTAGTCACGTTCGCCAAGACAGTAAAGAGGGCGCGGCAAGCAGCGCCCCTACTCGCGGGGCAGGCGGACGGGGTCCCAAACGAGGATTTTGTCCTCGTGCTGCAGCATCGCCCGTAGATCGCCGTCCTGGGTGAGGAAGAAGCCGAGAGCCTCCGGGTCGAGGCTGCACTGACGCAGCAGGGCGAAGCAGCGCGGGCCGAAGGCGTGGGCGGGGACGGAAGAAAGATTGGCTTCGGTGGCCTGGTCGTCCCCTGCGAGGTAAACATCTTTCTCGCCGCCTTCCCCCACGCTCAATGCCCCAAACCCCTGCAGGGCGAGCTGCGGCGTGAGCAGCAGAAGGCCGTCCATCCGCGAAAGCGAGGCGATGAACGCGATGGCCTGGTTGATCTCGTGATCGCTTCCCACCGGTCCGGTCCGGGGGTCCGGCTCCGGCAGTGCCAGCTCCTCAGGCCGCATTTCCCGCACCGTCCGGGGCTGTTCCGACAACGCTTTCGCCGCCTGGATAAACTGCGTCATCCAGAACGCCCCGCGCTGCTGCAGAAGCGTCTGCAGACCAGAGAACTCCAGGGCATAGGACACTTGAAGGCGGCGTTCCCGCTCCGGCGACTCGGCGGCCTGCGGAGTGATCAGCACGGCCCCGCCCCCGCCGTTTTCGCGTATCTTCAGAAGGATGCGCGTCAGAGTCGTGATCCAGAGCTTCTCCAAACTCCCCGCCCAGTCATACTCAAACCGAAAAACGCTGCCGTCCTTGAGGGGGATCGCTTCGGCGTCCAAAAACGAAGATGCCGCAAGCTCCGGGGGAAGCTGTGCCTGAACCTCGGGGGTCAGCGTGCGCAGTGCCGCTGCCAGACGGTCCCGGAGCGGGCCGCGCCGCAGGGGCGACTGGGCATGCGCTCGCAGCGTGTTCCGCTTCAGCTCGATGGGATAATCCAGCCCTGCATCCACGGAAAGATGCGCCGGGCCGAGGATGGTCGCCCGAAACGATCCGCAGACCCCCGCCTGCGCTTCCCACTCCGCCGGGGCGGACAGCGACGAACCTGCCCCGTAGTTGACCAGGCCATGAATATGAGGTGTCTGCCCCTCTCCCCCCCAAACCGCCAGGGCCGCATCCTGCGGGTCCAGCACTTTCGCCAGGTTTAGGACACTGCCGACGCCGAAGGGAACCGGGGAGGTGAACGCGACATAGCTGCCGCACAGGGGCAACTGGTCGGGTGAAAAGGACGGCGTCCTGCGGAAGGCCCCCGGCTCCTGCCAGAGCAGGCTGCAAAGGACCGGCTGCCCGCGCTCCGTGCGGAAGCTGGCTTCGTAAAGGACGTCGAAAAACAGGGCCAGTGCCGAGGGCATAGGAACATCGACCACCGCCAGTGAAAGTGCCCGCAGCACCGCCTCAGCAAGCTGACGCGGCCCGCGATCCAAAGTAGACATGAGCTAATTATACCAGACAAGCCGGAGATTGCGGCAGCCCTATCCGCAGAAAGCCCCGCTTTCACGAGGAAAGCGGGGCGTGTGTGTCAGAGAAACAAGTATTAGTGCGAGGGCAAATCGTGTCTAAGCGGCCTGCATCCGGCCCGAGCGTGTCGACAGCAGTCGACCGGCCTTGTCGAAGAATTGCAGCAGCCAGCGATTATCGGGTGCTTCTTCCAATTGGGCACGGCGTTTCTGCTCCGCGTCCACAAACGCGACCGCCGGGAGGGGGTCGGCGACGGCCTGAAGCGGCGTTCCGTCGTCATCGCATAAGCGCGTATCATTCAGCTCCGCCCGCAGCGTCTCCGCCAGGGTCAGCATTTTCTGTTCAGCGTCTGAGAGTTCCATCGATCTTTCCTTTCTATTCTTACCCGAATTCCTATGAGGGATAATTATACATATGAATTATACACTATCTATCGGCAGAATAAACTAAACCCTGTAGTAATTTTATATAAATTATTGCAAGGCGGCGTAGAGATGGCAGAACTGATTGGTTACGAAGCATTCGGTCGAGGTGTGACGTTCGCACGGAGTGCTTTTACCAACAGATGCACCGTCGTGCAGGGGTTGTCTTGGTGCGGTTTGTGACTTTCGCCGTATTCGGCCATTAGACTTTCCGCACGATGGATCGCTTCTCCCTGCTTACTCTGAAGCTCATTGAAGATAGAAGGGCTTTTTTCTCGTATTTGTGCCCGAGGTGATCACTGAGCTTTTGAGAATATTGCACTCGGCTCAATGCACTGCGATGGTCTTCGAAGTGTAGCAGGTACCATAGCTCAAACGCCTCATTGGTGTAGGCCACCTGGAGGCCAGCGGCTATCGCTTTGGAGATCGCGTTGCTGAAGTCATCGGATGGAAATGAGTCGAGGTCAAAGACGCACCACACTTGGTCATAAGCAGACCTCGCTTCGTTCTTCAGCCGAATTGCTTCGTCTACTAACGTGAGCGTATTATATCCAGTGCCTTTGATTTCCAGAATCTTTCCCGGCACTCGGAACTCCTCGAAGTATCGCGGCTCTGTTTTCTCTCCTTCACAGACGATCAAAAACCGTTCGCCCTCTTCGTTGACGTTTTGCCGACGCAAGGCTGATGTCCGCGCCGTCTGCGGCTGAAACTGCGAAGGTCCGGCGTATGCTGGTCGCTTCCGCGCTCCCCGGTCAGGCATATACTCGCTCACGGTCTGCCGCGATCTCGGGCGTCTCCTTATCTGTCGCTAGTGGGAGTCGGGTCAAGTCACCTAGAAACGGGATCGCTCCGTAACGCCCCTCCAGATAGTTTTTCTCGTAGGCCGCGTCATTTCGGACTTTGTACTCCACGAGCGAATTTAAGTGCGTGGAGCCTTCTCGATCCTTCTCTGCAAACCAAATTTGGTCCCGCCTGAACAGGCTCTTATCCAGCAAATTCGTGTCATGGGTCGCGAAGATCAATTGTGCGCCCTTTGGATTGGTCAAAGGCGACTGAAACATCTCAATAATGCGCCGGGTCATCAATGGGTGAAGGCGGGCATCTAGCTCATCAATAAACATAAGCTGTCCGTTTGCAAGTATGCTGAGTAATGGTCCGCCAAGGGCAATCATTTTTCGAGTCCCCTGCGATTCGTTAACGTTAGCATCGAACACTTGCGTAAAAACTACATTTCCTTCGTCATCTTCGACATCATGTGCGACCATCATACTCTCTGTAAACGACTTGCGGAAACTAGGTTTTAGCTCCTCTGGTATACCTGTCAATACAGTTTCGATTGTGGGCAAATCAGCAACACGGATATCATCGAAACCTAAGTCAAATGTTTTTAGAAAATTGACTAGATCTTTCCGGCTGGCTTCGTCTCGCATACAATCAATTGTGTAGCTACGGAACTCCTCATCTTGCAATCCTGTGGCCACAACAAAGTCTTGAACCCACTTTTGTATCTTTAGTGCGAAAGGCACATTGAGAAGTGCAGCAACGGACAAAAATAAAGCTTCTTTGCGCGTTCTTGTTTCCAGCCCTTTCGCACCTGAAAGGCCCGATTTAACAGTGATCTCCTGACCCTCACGAAAGAACAAAGCAACTTCCTTTGTTTTCGGTACATGAAAAAGCCACTCGGAGATGACGTGGCTTTTATCTACCTCAAAACCATACCGGAACTGTTTACCGTCCAGTAAGAAGACGACCTCGAAGTAGGAAGGCTGCTCCCGTGACTTCTGGTTCAGTAAGAATGGCTCTGCACCAATTTCACCGGGCGTTGTCGCCTCCCGCGCTGAGTCCAGTACAAAATCCCGCAGAAAGCGTAGGGCGACGCCGAAGTTGCTCTTGCCGCTGGCGTTCGCTCCGTAAAGTGCCGCTGTCTTGAGGAGACTCAAATTCTTCCTGATGGGGATAACATTGTCCCGATCTAATGCCGGGTCTTCAGAGGTCAGATTTGCCGCAATCATGCTGAAGGTCGTTTTGTCCCGGAAAGATTTGAAATTGCCCAAGGTGAATTCAATAAGCATGGTGTTGATTTTTCTTGAATATGGGCCTTATTTACGAAAAATCCGCAAATAAGGCTATTATCAGAGCTATTATACCATGATTTGTACATAAAAAACGCCTGTCGGCTGAGTGCCGACAGGCGGTTTCTCGCGGCCCTAATTACTCACCGTCATCTCCTGCGGGGCAGACACCGTCACCTCCTCCGGGTTGTAGTACGGGTACGCCTTACTCTCCGGCGACTGCGCGTGGATCGGGTACTTGGCTTTGAGGCTGTAGGTCAGGGTCACGGTCTGGCCGGGGGCGAGCTTCTCCAGGTAGACGATGATCTGACGGGCGGCCTGCGTGTATTTACTGATTGTCTTATTCGCAACGGCGGCTTCCAGGCCGTCCGGCTGGAGGGTGAAGCCGGGGGGGATGCCGAGATCGATCAGGGGCATTTCGGCGGTTTTGTCGGTGACGTTTTTGATGGTCGCCGTCACAGTCGCCGTGTCGTTCTGGGCGAGCTGCGTCTTGTCATAGGAGACGTTCAGAGACAACGGACCCGAAACCTGCGGGAAAGGCTTCACCGGCAGGCCGACCGGTGTCCAGGGTTGATACCAGCGGGTGGCGATCTGGTAGAGCGGCGATCCCTGACCGGCCCATTCGAGGCGGATATGGTTGACACCGGGTGCAAGGTACTTAGACAAGTCGGCCTGACGCATCACGTCGCTGTCGGCCTCCGTGAGCGTGAAGGACCCGGCGGGGGCACCGTTCGCGAAAATGGTCACCGTGCCGCCCCCGCCGCCGACGGAGTTGCGGGAGGCGTAGAGCAGCGATTTAAGGGACCAGACCGTGCCCTGGGTCGTGCTCCAGGTGCCAAAGCTGTCCTTGCTGCGGACCAGGCCGGTCAGGACCTTCTCGGTGAAGCCCGCATTCCGGCCCCAGTGCAGCAGGCCGTAGGCGGCTAGGCCAGTCGTCTCCAAGTCGGCCCCGCGGCCCTGGGCACCGGTGAACGTCTGGTCCTCGCCCTCCCAGAAGGCGGTTTTGTCGGTGGTTTTCGCCAGGGCGATCAGCTTCTGCGCCACGGCGGAAGTCGTGTCGCCGTTTTTATCGACTTTCGCCAGCAGGTTCAGGATGACGGCCAGCGTGTAGGGGTCCTTTGCCTCGCCCAAATGGGCTTTGACGTAGCCGATGCCGGAGGCTAATGCTCCGCCTGTGTATCCGCTTTCGGCCAGGGACCAGGCGACATAGGCCGTGGTTCGCAGGCTGCCGGTCTGGCGATTAATAATTCCCTCCGCAATCCCCTGGTTCGATTCGTTCCAGGAGCCGTCCGGCTTCTGCTTACTCGCAAGCCAGGCCTGAGTGCGGGCGATCACGGCGGGGTCGACGTCGTGGACACGCGCCATGTCGGAGAACTCCAGCAGGCCGTAAGCCGTGAGGATCTGATGGGCGGGTTCGTCGCCGAACCAGGAGAAGCCGCCGTTTTTGCATTCGAAGGTCACCAGCCGCTGGTAGCCCGTATTGATATAGCTCTCAGCCTTCATCCGAAGCTCCGGGTTGACCTTTTTCGTGGCCTTGAGATAGTCGAGGATTAGGACGTTCGGATAGGTCGAGGAGCTGGTCTGCTCGAAACAGCCCGAGGGCATCTGCAGCATACCGTCCAGTCCTTCGACCACCTGGCTGAACGTGCCGGGGTAGATCTTGACAAACAGTTTGCTCGCGCCCGGCAGGGCATTGACGGGCAGCGTGATGGTCTTTTCCACGTCGCCGTCCAGCCGGTCACTGATCGCTGTGTTGAACTCTTTGCCGTCAGGCAGGACCGTGATCTCGCGCCGGACGGCATCCGAGAGCTTCGATCCTTGCGCCGTAATGGTTAGCGAGTAATGCCCAAGATTTTGCACCGTGATCGGGTAGTAGACCACTTTGACCTCGCCGGGACCGATGGGAACCGTCTGCTTCGCCGGGCCGGTGAGCGTGAACCAGGGCTGCTCGGCCAGGGTCAGCGTAACATCCTGCGCCGTGGGCAGATAGTTGTAGACAGTCACCGGAATCTGCACGCTGTCGTGCTGCGTGAGTGCCACCGGCAGGTCCATATCCACGAAGAAGTCCTGGAAGACCTTGACCGCCGCCGTGCCGCTGCCCAGCTCCCCGCCCAGCCCGCCGGCGAGCATGCTCATCCGCCAAGTCGTGATGGAGTCGGCCATGGGCACGCGCACCTCCGCACGGCCCGAGTCGTCGGTGATCAGCGAGGGGTTCCAGTACATGGTCTCGGGAAAGTAGGAGCGGATACGCGGGGCAGGCCCGCGTGTGCCCTCAGGCGTAGCTACTATCTGAAGCAGATTGTCGGAATGTACAGGGCCAATACGATACGGACCGTTCTGTGATGCTCTCGCCGCATTCATCGCCATCGGTGCAGGCATTGCATCCATAGCCATAACGCCGCCGTCTTTGAACCTCACGTCATCGCGGTCTATTCGTGCTCGACCGACCGCCATCGCGAATGCCGGACGAGGGTAGTCCATCGAAATATCGTCGGGCGTACCCCATTTGCCGTCGGGTCCGGCACTGGACAGTAGGAGATAGCCGTCGTAATTTTTGCTGCCGAACGTGTTGGCTTTGTACCAGTGACCCCACGGATCAACGAGCACAGCCTCTTTCAAATAACCCTGGGCCGCCAGATGCGTCAGCGACTGCTCCGTTGTCAGGGACTCGTGCTTCGCCTGCTGATACTTCGCCAGCGCGGCACGGATCTTTTGCGTGGCCTTGATCATCTCCGCCTGAGTCGCGGCCTTCATCTGCTCCGTGCGGGTCTCAAAGCTGTTGACATGCCAGTCGAAGCCGTCCAACGCCGGGGCGGACGCCAGCAGCATGGCGGCTGCCCGCTGACGGGGCTTGTCGTCGCGCACGGCCAGGAAAAGTCTTTCTGGGGTCAGGCCGTGGATCTCATACTTCGGCTCCATCAGCTCCTTTTCGAGCGTGAAGTAGACTTTTTCCAGACCCGGCTTCAGCTCGGATAGGGCAAAAACGCTTTCATCCACCAACGCGAGGCCCAGGGCGGCCTGGACCGGATTTCCGCCCCGGTCCGTCACGGCAAAGCGCAGGGTGGCATCGGCTCCCGGCTTATATTCCAATTTGTCGGCGGTCATTTTGATGGAAAGATCGTCGGCGGGAGCGACAATGATCGTGCGCGTGTCCCGAATAATATCTTCCCCCGGCAGCAGCTTGTAAGCATGCAGCTCCAAGGTTCCGGTCATGTCGTCGGTGACCGGCAGGGTCAGAGCCGCCGACCCGCCCCTCATATCCACGGCGCGGGTGAGGATCGTCTGCTTATTTTTGACCACGTCCAGATACAGCGTCCCGCCTCGGACTGACGACACGGCGGCAAGTGTGAGAACATCCCCGACTTTCGCGAGGGTCTTGTCGGCCCGCAGGATCAAAGACGCTTCGGCAGGCGAGTTTTGCAGAGTCTGCGTCGCCCGGGCCGTGTGGCCGGAGTCGTCGGAGGCCGTGACGGAGAGAGTCAAAGCAGACGACGCTGGCCGAAAGGCGTAAGTCGCCAGCCCCAGCGCATCGGTGACCAAATCGACGGACTCGTCCCCGGCGACCGCGAGATGCGCCCCGGCCAGCGGCTGACCGTCGGGCGTGGCGGCGGCAAGGAAGACGCGGTTCTCGACATTCGGCACCAGGCCGCGATGTTCCGGCACGATGACCAGTAAAATCGGTTCTTTGACAACCGGCAGTGATGTGTGAACGTCCTGAGTCTGGTTGGCCGTGTCCTTGATGGTCCCAACAAACTCGACTACCGCTTTGCCCTGATCAAAGGGCTGCCCGACAAACGAGGTGGGCAGGGTGTAGTCAAACGTGTACTTGCCTG
The DNA here is from genome assembly GCA_025353925.1 of Armatimonadota bacterium. Classification (GTDB taxonomy): domain Bacteria; phylum Armatimonadota; class Armatimonadia; order Armatimonadales; family Capsulimonadaceae; genus JANXMY01. Next base: position 14,161 of record JANXNV010000197.1, on the reverse strand, counting down.
CATCATTGGTCTTACCGGAGATCTCGCCCAGCTTCGAGACGCCGATATCCACGGTGTTGACCACCAGCGTCACCGAAGCTCCGGAAAGTGCTTTGCCGAAGAAGTAGTGAGCATCCACGGTGCCGTGGGCCGTTTCGCCGGGCAGATAATACGGCTTGTCGGTGGTCAGGGAGACTTTGAATTTCGGCAGGACATAGGATTCGACCCGGACTGTCTTTTCCGTCGTCCCCGAGGTCAGCACGGCTCGCAGGGTGAAGCTGCCTTTGTTGACCTCATCCGCCAGCACGAAGTCCGCCGAGGCCACGCCGTAGCGCGACAGGCCCGCCCGGTGCTTGAAGACTTTGTTACCGCGTGCGTCTTCGACTTCGAACGTCACCGGTGCCCCGCCCAGCGGCTGCCGGGTCGCGCTGTCGAGTGCCAGAGCACGCAGGTGCATGGTCTGCCCCGGCTGATACAGCGGCTTGTCCGAGGTGAGCAGAATTCGCACCGACTCGGCGACGGTCAGCGGCTGCTGAAGTTCATCGTCCCCCACTGGCGACTCGACGGCGATCTTCAGCGCGTATGCCCCCGCTTTGACTTTCGGAACGCGGAACGCCGCATCCACCGTCCCGAGCAAGCTGGTCCGCCCGGAATAAAGTATCAGCGACGCCATTTTCGGCCCGCCCAGGGAAATCGCGACATGCGCCGCCACCGGCTGCCCCGTCTGATGGTTCCGAACGATCACGCGCAGCCCCGCCGGACCGCCCCGCAGCCAGGTGTTCTGGCCGTAGATGCGCGTTTCCAGAGGGGTGACTTGAAACGGGGAGGCGGCAAAAGACTGTATTGTTCCAGTGAGGGAAATGAGCGTGAAAAGCAGGCAAAGAGCGCGGCAATTAAGTTTCATAGGTTCTCTCCAAAGCGTAGGTTAGTCGCTTTGACCCGGTGACGCGGAATAGGCTTCAATTTCGGAAACGTAGGGTGCGCTGCTAGACGCGCCCTCTTCTCTTGCCACGGAATACCGGAGCCACGGATTGGAAATCCGAGTCTCCGGCGTTTCGCGGCACCGCGTCTCCCAGCAGAAGAGGGCGCGTCTAGCAGCGCACCCTACGGCTATTGTATCCAATTGCGCCCCCATCTAGGGTACACTCTTCTCCACTATGACAATCAATCGGCTCAAAGATGAGGCCCTGACGCACGGCTGCATGGGTGCCCGGCAATTGATGACCGAGTGGGGCACGGCACCGCTGCTGTATTTCGCCCTGCTGCCGGATAAGCACTACCTATCCGACAGCGGCAGCGATCCCCGGTGGAGCATCGCGTATCGCCTAGTCGGACGCCACGCGCTTGCTCTAGGCGACCCGATCGGTGATCCGGCGGCGGCCCCGGAAGCGGTTGAGGCTTTCCTGAACGAGTGCAGACAACGACGCTGGACACCGGCCTTTTATCAGGTCACGCCGGAGCATCTCCCCACCTACCACGCCGCTGGCCTGCGGGCCGTCAAAGTGGGCGAAGAGGCCCGGCTGGTTTTGGGCGAGTTCTCCCTAGCCGGCAAGCGGTTCAAAAACCTGCGTAACGACCTGCGGCGTCTGGAAAAGACGGGCGTCGTGCTGGAGGATTACGCGCCGGGTGCGCTGACGGAACCCCTAATTATCGAAGAAATGGCAGAGATTTGCGCTGGGTGGCGGCGGGCGAACCGGGCAGGGGAAGCGGGCTTTGCCATGGGGGCCTTTGATCCGCAAAGCCGCCTGTTCCGAGAGAGCCGGACTCTGGCGGCACGGAATCTGGAGAGCGGGCGGCTGCTGGCGTTCGCGACCTTCGTCCCGGCCTTCGGTGCCGGGTACCAGTCCGGCTGGACCCTAGACCTGATGCGCCGCAGAGCCGACTCGCCGCATGGGGTCATGGACTTCCTCATCGTTTCGGCGGCGCAAGTTTTTGCCGATGAGGGCGCGGAGCTTTTGAGCCTGGGGCTGTCACCGCTGGCAGGAGGCGACGATCCGCGTGAGTCGCGGCAGATGTCGCTTGTCCGCCGCTTTCTCTATCAACGTATGGGCCGGGTTTATAACTTCCAGGGCCTGCACACGTTTAAGGCCAAGTTCGCGACCCACTGGGAACCGCGCTATTTGATTTCGCGGCCTGGAACCGCGCTCGCCGTCTCCGCAGGGGCGATCCTGAAAGCGCACCTCTCCCCTGCAGGACCGACAAAGCGGAAAATGCCGGGCAATTACCAGCGTCGAGGCCTGGTGCTGGCCGCGCTCACCTTGCTTTTGCTGACGCCGTTCGAGAAGACCCTGGCGAAACGGGCGGTCAGCCACCCGCGCCAATGGGCACACTTCCACGGGATCCGTTTTCATCCTCACCTGCTGCACCTCCACCCGCATCTTCTGCACTTTCCACTGGACCGAACATCGGGCCGACAATACCTGCCAGGCGGGCTAACGGCTTAGCGACCGGAGGCAGGCCGAGCAGCGGGCGCAGTCGCCCGAGCGTTTCCCGCCCGAATTTCAGCAGCTCATGGGTCCGCTCCTGGGCGGGACTCCGGTCCTGGAGCCAGAACAGCACGATCAGCAGGTGGACGGCATAAAACAGCGTCGCCAGCTGCGTGACCTGAGCGGGCTTCGGGGCGTCGGTCGCCCCCGTGATGACGACCCGGAAGATGCCCCAGACACGCGTTCGTATTCCGGCGACCCGGTCCCCCAGCACGGCCACTTCGGAATTTGGGGCCAGACCCGCCGAAAACAATGCCCCCATAGTCGTTCGGTAAAGAGAGATTCGCCGTAGGTCCGCTTCGATCGCCGAGACAAACCGACCGGCCAGCGGACCCGGCGGCAGCTTGCTCACTTCTTCCTCTAGTTCCCGCGCACACTGCTCGTACAGTTCCAGCACCATCTCCTCTTTGCGGGCAAAATAACGGTATGCCAGCCCCAGGGAGCACCCGGCGGCAGCGGCGATATCCCGCATCGTCGTTTCATCGTACCCCTGGCTCGCGAACAGCCCCAGAGCCGTCTCTAAAATATGCTCGCGCGTCTTTTGCGCCTTCGGTGTCTGCTTACTATTCATGAAAATTACTCCGAAAAATAAAAGTTGAACATGTTCACTAAAAGCTTGACAAAGCAATGAGTGACCGGGTAAGCTCTTTTCATTGAACAAATGAACAAGTTCATTATAGCACAAAACAAAAGAAACTACGTCGAAATGGGAGGCCCGAAATGCAGAATGATATTGTCGTGACCTATGCGCTGTATCTGGTGATCAGCATCGCTTTGACCGTCTGGGTGGCCCGGACGCTATTCAAGAGCGGGCGCATCTTTCTGGTGGACGTGTTCCACGGCAATGAAGCCCTGGCCGATTCGGTCAACCATCTGCTGGTAGTCGGCTTTTACTTGATCAACCTGGGCTATGTCAGCCTAGCTCTCAAAATCGACGCCCCCGTCGGTGATGCCCGCCAGAGCATCGAAGCCCTGGCGTCGAAAGTCGGTCTGGTACTGCTGGTCCTCGGCGCGATGCATTTCTTCAACCTGTTCCTCTTCAGCCGCATCCGAAATGCTGCGCTCAGCAGTGGGAAGAACTCCTACGGGGCAGGGGAGTACAAGCCGTATCAGCCGACGGTGTAGGGAAATACCTTGCCGTTCATTCCTGGAAAGCAAAGCGAAGAGAGACTACACCATGAAAATCGTCATTCCAGACGGCAGTGGGCAGGTCGGAACCCTGCTGGCGCGTGACTTGGACGCAGACGGTGCCGAAGTGGTCGTTTTGAGCCGGACGCCGTAGGACGCTCCCTGGCGGGTGGTGCCGTGGGATGCGGAGACGCTCGGCGGGTGGGTGTCGGAACTCGACGGTGCGGATGCTGTGATCAACTTGGCGGGCCGCATCGTCAACTGCCGGTACACACCGAAGACGCGCAAAGTCGCCTTGCGCTCGGCGATGGTTATGAGTCCCGACCGGGGCGGCGTGTTCGCTGTCCTTCTGGGTCTGGTTCGGCCTGGCCTTGGCGGCACTTCCGGCAGCGGCAGGCAATGAAGGAAAATTTAAGGACGAAAAAGATATTTATCCGACACCGTAGGTCCGGAAGTCTTCGGCCAGCAGAGTGTTGGGGAAGATCGCTTGGGCCTCGGCCAGAAGCTCCGGCAGGCGCGAGGAAGAGTCGGATTCGTAGCGCGGGCTGATATGCGTGAGAATGAGTGTGCCGACCCCTGCCTCCCGCGCGGCGGCGGCGGCTCCGGCCGCGGTGGAGTGGCCGCTTTCCTTTGCCCGGTCCGCTTGCTCGGTCAGAAAAGTCGCTTCATGCACCAGCACATCCGCTCCGCGTGCGAGTCCGGCGACGGCGGGGGTCGCCCCGGTGTCGCCGCAAATCACGACCTTGCGGCCCGGGCGCGGCGGCGCGATCAAGGTCCGCCCCTCGACCACTTGCCCACCCGGCAGGGTCAGGGTTTCACCCGCCTTCAGGCGGCCAAACAGCGGGCCGGGAGGAACGCCTAGTGCGAGTGCTTTCGCCGCATCGAAGGCCCCCGAACGCGGCTTCTCCACGGCGGCATAGCCGAACGATTCGACCCGGTGCGCTAAGCGTCGACAGAAAACCTGACGGGTGTCATCTTCGTAAATCAAGCCCTCCGTGACCGTCTGCACCGTCAGCGGGTAGCCGATGCCGGTGTGGGTCAGGCGCAGGGTGGTGCGCAGCCACTCTTCGAGACCCGGCGGCCCGAAAATGGTCACCGGGGTGGTAATGTCTTTCACCAGGGACCGGCTGGCGAGCAGGCCCGGCAGACCAAAAACATGGTCGCCGTGCAGATGCGTGATGTAGATGTGTTCGAGGCGGCTGAGACGCAGCGAGGAGCGGAGTACTTGATGCTGAGTTGCCTCCCCGCAGTCAAAGAGCCACAGACTGCCGCGCTGCACCCATTGCAGGCCGACGCTGGTGACATTGCGAGAGCGGCTCGGCGACCCGGCTCCAGTTCCGAGAAAGGTGAGTATGAGATCGGTCATTGAAGTATGATGCTCGTCAAAAAATTATACCCGTAGATGCTCAGGACTGATGTTATGGAGACGCGACATTGAACAGATTGGACGTGGGAATAAATTCCCACGTTCTTTGGCCTATAGCCATCATCGGCACTCACGAGAAAAGACCTACGCAATATCAACTCACAAGCAGAAAAAGCGCGGGCCATGTGGCCCGCGCTTTTCTACTGCATCTGCGAAAGGGTTCGTTACGCCGTCTCGAAGCTTTCGCCTAACCCGACAGCGTAGCGATGCTCCGCCAGAACTTCGGCTGGAACCTGCTTCAGGAAGAAGTTTCCCGCCAGCAGCGCGATCCCAATATCGTCGAGCTGCCCGATAATCGGGATGTACTGCGGCAGGTTCAGCGGACTGACGGCAAAAAGTACCGCCCCGACCAGAACGACTTTCCCGACGACGGGGACGCGCGGGTCGCTGAGAAGACGCCGGAACAGCTGGAGCTGCTTCGGCAGGTTTTGGATCAGCGAAGTCGCCGCTTTCCAGCCGCCGACCCGACGGGTCATCGTCAATACTCGTAGAAGCTGCTTAAATAGGTTCATGGAAGTCTCCAATAGGGTGTGTGAGTTACGGTACTACTATTCCCGTTATGAGACCAAGTGAAGCCGGAAATTGTTCCATACCTAGGACACTACACGGCGGCGCAGGAAACGCTTTCCTCATAGGCACGAACCGTGTTGCGCCCAGCCGCTTTGGCGTCGTAGAGGGCCAGGTCTGCACGTTTGACCAGCTCGCGGGTGGTGCGGGCATCGCCGGGGAACGTCGCACAGCCGACGCTGACTGTCACGCGCGTCGTGTCCTCCGCCAATCCGCTATCACTTGATTTCTTCTCCAGCAGGGCAAAAGCTGTTTCCTCAATACTCCGGCGGATACGTTCGGCGATCAAATAGGCCTCCCGCTCGCCAGTTTCCGGGCAGATGACGACGAACTCTTCGCCGCCGTACCGGGCCGGGCGGTCGACATTGCGCAGACAGTTCCGCAGCACGATCCCGAGCTGGCCCAGAAGGGCATCGCCCGCCGGGTGGCCCAGCGTGTCGTTGAAAGTCTTGAAATGATCGATGTCGAGCAGAATCAAGGAGAGCGGGCGGTCATAGCGCTCGGCCCGGGCCAGCTCATCGGCCAGTGTTTCTTCGAATTGCCGGAAGTTATCCAGGCCGGTCATGGGGTCGCTGTAGGCCAGGGTGCGGAAGTCCTGCTGCAGCAAGACGCGCTGCAGCGGAAAGGCCGAGTAGGCGGCGATCTGTTCCAGCCGCTGCACAGTCTCTGAGGTCAGCCCGCTTGCCTCGGAGCAGCCGATATACAGCATCCCGAGCAGACCCTCGACACTGGCGAGCGGCAGGCAGGCGAAGGCGGCGGCACCAGGATCGATATTCGCCAGAATCAAAGCCGCCTGGGGCGGATCCGTCAGGTCGCGAATCTCGCGGCGGGCCTCATCGACGGGAAATGCCGGCAGCAGGGAGACCTTGCCCCGCTGACCACTGGCCGCCCGCAGCTCCAACGTCCGGCCATCGGCACTTTTGAGATAGACGGCACAGACGCGGCATTCGCAGTGCTGCTGGACATTCAGCAGAATCAGATTCAGCGTCATGTCCAGATCGATGGCGGACTCCATCATCTGCGACATATCCAGCAGAGCGGTGATGTCCTGCTTCTCCGTATCGAGAATTTGAAGACGGGTCTCCATCTGGCCGCGCAGAACGCCCGCGAAGATTGCCATGACCGGATAGCTGAATGCCACCACCAGGGCCGGGCCAAGCAGCGTGACACGCGGGTGCGTTCCATGAGCCAGAAAAAGTGCAGCGCAGGCGGCGGCCATGCCGAGGCTTGTCCAAAGGCCGAGACGCATGCCGTAACAGAGGGTCGCGAGCAGGATCGGGAGTGTCAGGACGCACAGAAGCGGCGAGTCCGGCCCGCCGGTCGCTGCGGCAAACAGCACGACCAGCAGCGAGAAGGCCGCCGTAACGGCACCGTCGCGCCACGGGCTAGGCTCCGAGGGGCGCAGCCAGCCTCGCCGCTCCGCGAGGAAGAAGCCGCCGCCGACAGCGCATGCCAGTGGGAGAATAGGCAGCAGTGCTCCTCCGGCAGCCAGGCCTGCGGAGCCGGTGAGGGCAGCGAAAGCCAGGGCTGAGAACCGTTCCGGCATGAGTTTTTTCGACAATTATCGGCTACTCTTTCTGGTGGTCCCGCCGGAGCCGGGCGCAGTCGAGCTGCGCCGTAACGGCTTCACGGCCGGTCCCGCCGTAGGCTGCACGCGCATCCGCGCTGCCGCGCGGACTGACTAGTGCGGCGGGATCCGCGTCGGCAAACAGTCCCGAGGTGGCCTCGAGGTCATCGAGTGTCAAATCTTCCAAAACCCGTCCGGTGCGCACACAATCCCCCACGAGTTGCCCCACGACCTCGTGGGCCTGCCGAAACGGCAGGCCTCGGCGCACCAGGGCGTCGGCCAGGTCAGTCGCGGTGGAGAAATCCCCATGCAGAGCCGCGGCCATACGCTCGGCATTGAACTGTGTGTTTTGCAGCAAAGTATTCATCACGGACAGCGAGAGATGCGCCGTATCCAGGGCATCGAAAAGACTTTCTTTGTCTTCCTGCATATCTTTGTTGTAAGCCAGCGGCAGGCCCTTCATCAGTGTCAGCAGGGCGGTCAGATCGCCGAACACGCGCCCGGTCTTGCCGCGCACCAGCTCTGCGACATCCGGGTTCTTCTTCTGCGGCATGATGGAACTGCCGGTGGTGACATTATCGCCCATCGTCACCCAGCCGAACTCGTGCGAGCTCCACAAAATCAGCTCTTCGCTGAGCCGGGACAGATGCATCATGGTCAGGGCCAGTGCGCTTACCGTCTCGATGGCGAAGTCCCGGTCCGAGACGGCGTCGAGGCTGTTCTCGATCACGCCGTCGAAACCTAAGAGCTGCGCGACACGCTGCCGGTTAATGGGGAACGTCGTCCCCGCCAAAGCCCCCGCCCCCAGCGGCAGCAAATTTACCCGTGCCCGTGCCTGTTCCAGCCGCTCATCGTCGCGTGCCAGCATCCAAAAATAGGCCAGCAGATGATGGGCCAATCGTACCGGCTGGGCATGCTGCAGGTGAGTCATCCCCGGCAGCAGTGTATCCAGATGCGTTTCGCTGAGTGCAATTAGCGTATCCTGCACGGCCCCGATGCGCTCCCGCAGACCGTCGATCGCGTCCCGCACATAAAGCCTGAGGTCCGTCGCGACCTGATCATTCCGAGACCGGGCCGTATGCAGCTTCCCCGCAACCGGGCCGAGCCGCTCCGTAAGCAGTGTTTCCACCGCCATGTGAACATCTTCCGCCTCCGGGTGCAGCTTCGCCGCCCCCGTCTCCAGGTCATCCCGCAAAGCTTCCAGGCCGGTTTGGATCGTGTCTGCGTCGGTTACGGGTATTATTCCGCATTCTCCCAGCATTTTCACATGGGCAATACTGCCGTTTATGTCATAAGGCCAGAGCCGCTGATCAAAACTCAGGCTGGCGTTGAATTGGTGAACAAGCGCATCGGTTTCCAGGGCAAACCGACCGGCCCAGAGTTTGGGAGCGGAGGAAGACATAGACAAGCTCCTAAGTAATGAGATATGGGAAAACAAAACATCGGGAAAATGCCATAACCACACAATGGACACCGAAATCGAAAGCGCGGTCATTTCAGAAAGCGATGAATATCCTTTTGTGAAGGGTATCGTGCCGGGCAGCATGAGCGGCGCAGAGATGCTGAAGTATTGGGAGGAAAATGGCGTCTTTGACACGCCCTGGCCTCAGTACGACGAGATTGGTGAAGGCAAACGCTTTAACGACAGCGCGGAGTATGTACAACATATGCGCCGGCAGGCAGATTACCGTGGTCATTCATCATGTCACTGAGAATACGCCTGCTCGATGCCGATGTCATGATCGATATCCATCGTAAGTTTCCCGCCGCTCTCGCCTGATACCGATCTGTTCCTGAGGGCATGCTGGCACTGCCGGGGCATGCACTGCTGGAACTTTATCAATCCGCCCAGAACACGCAGCAAACTCTGAGCGTTGACCGCCTCACCTCGCCGCTCCCGATTATTTGGCCCAGCGACAGCGAAGCATTACAATCCGTCAGGAACGTTCGGCGGCTGCACCTTTAATCTCAAGCACTTCGCTACATCCCTGGCCTTGTCACTGAGCAGCCGTACTCTCGTTAGCGGGCCTCCTGCGGCTCCTCGGGGACCCAGTCGCCCTGGATGGTTTCTTCTGTGCTCATATTGAATCTCAGGGAAGGAACCAGGGCGAAAATCAGCAGGCAGAGGGCGAAGACGACGGCGATCGCCAGGGCGTAGGCAAACACGGCGACCAGGCCGAGCGACAGAGCGAAAATGCTGATACCGAACCCGATGAAGCCCAGTCCGGTCGTGATCAGGCCGACGCCCAGAGCGATCCCCGACTTAAGAGCCGTTTTAAGTCCTTTTCTAATTTTTGTGATGAATGACATGTTGCACCCCTTTTCGGGCCTGCCTGCCGAAGAGATTTCGTCAGCTCCCGACCAGATCCCGTGCGGCGGCCATAACAGCTTCATAATCAGGCTCGGCCGCGACTTCCTTGACGGTTTGAATGTAGCGGACGGCGCCGCCTTTGTCGATCAGGTAGATCGCCCGGGCAAGCATCCCCATCTCTTTGATCTGCACACCGAACGCTTCCCCGAAGGTCCGATCTTTGTGGTCGGACAGGAAAGCGATATTATCGACTTTCTCTTCTTTGGCCCAGCGCGTCTGCGCAAACGGCGTGTCGGCACTGATGGTTACCACTTTGATCTTGTCGACAGGCAAACTAGCGACGTGCCGATTGAACTTACTGGTCTCCAGGGCACAGACACTGGTGTCGATGCTCGGAACCAGCACCATCAGCACGGCTTTCGTGCCGTTTTCGCTGAGGCTCTGCCAATTCGTATCGGCCAGATTATCGGCGGCCTGCAGCTGGAAATCGGGAATTTGATCGCCGACCTTCAGCTCCTGACCGACCAGGGTCATCGGACCGCCTTTGAAAGTGATCGCGCCGGGGCGCTCATTCTGTGCTGCCATCGTCATTGTGCTCCTCCAACGGTAAAGTGTGTGTCTATCCCCTGATTATACCCACATTTTGCAGAGGAGAATGGCCTGCCGCTGTCGTATTTACGGCCTATGGTCAAATTTGTCTTTTTCGACATCGGTGACGTGCTTTTCGACGAGAACGCCCAGCATCAATGGCTCTTCCATACCCTGCTGCTCACCCTCCGGGCACACGGAAAAGACGTGCTCTGGGACGATTTCAATGCAACTCGTCGAGCACTCGCCGCACGCGGCCCGAACCCCGAAGAGGCCATAAAAAATGCGCTGGCCGCCTACTGCACCAATCAATCCGAGACGGAAACGCTCTGGCACGAGGCGCGGGACCAATACCAGCAGATGCGCAAGCCGCGCCCTTTCGGCATGCTGCTCGACGGCATCACGCCGGTGCTTCAAGATCTGCGGCGCGACTTTCAGCTGGGCATCATCGCGAACCAGCATCCATCGGTGGCTCAGGCGATTGAAAACTATGGGATCGCATCCCTGTTCGATGTCATCGTCATCAGCGAGATCGTTCACCTGTTCAAGCCCGATCCGGCGATCTTCCAGTACGGCTTAACCCAAGCGCAGATCGCCCCGGAGGAGGCCATGTTCGTCGGCGACCGCCCGGATAACGATGTCGGCCCCGCGAAAGCCGCCGGGATGAGAACGGTCCGCTTCAAGCGCGGTTTGCAGTATGTCCATTATAACCCCGATAACCCTGCGCTGATCGCCGACGAAACGGTGACGGATGTGGCGGAACTGGCGGCGGCAGTGCGGCGGGTGGGCGCATAAGGCGGGGAGAACGGGTACAATTATGTGCATGTGGATGTTCCGATAGTCGATTTCGAGAGGAGAGCACCCAATGGCTGAAAAAGTGAGTTTTCTGGACGATGCAGTGTTCCTTGCTAACCCCGACGACCTGACTGCAGAAGAAATCGCAGAAATCCGTGCCGGTATCCGATGTGGCCTGACCGCTGCGAGCGAAGGGCGTGAGCGTCCGGTAGCGGAATACGCCAAAATTGTACGGAAAAGGCGGCACCTCACTGGGGATTAAGACTCCCGCGTCGCGGAGCGGATGAGACGTGGGAATGAATTCCTACGCTGTGGGGCGCAGACGCCCAGTTTCGACCTGCGTCGAAAAAGAGTTAAGACAGCAAATGCAAATCTTGCCCCGGCGAAGGCCGTGACTGGGTGCTCCGTCCCACAGCGTAGAACTTTAGTTCCACGTCTTGCTCTGAGAATGCCCAGTGCAAAAGTAATCCATCTATGATCATTGAAGCACGGGAAGATGTGGTGCGGCTCGAAGGCGCACTGGATAAAAATCTCTGGCCGACCATTCAGGCGGCGGCGAACCTGCTGCTGCGTCACCACATGGAAGGCATCATCGTGGACGGCGGCGGTCTGACCGGATGCTCCCCGGAAGGGGCGAAGACCTTTCGGGATGCGATGGACTACATCGAGCGTTACCGGGCACGGATCGTCGTCTGCGAGCTGCCTGCCGCCGTCATGGAGGTCGTGAAGGCCGTGCCGGGGGTGCGCTCGCGCCTACCGCTTGCGGACACCCTGGAAGAGGCGCGGGCCTCGCTCCGGCTGGCGGGTTCGGGGCCGTGCCGGGCACTGGCAGGGAACCGTCCGCCGCAGGAAATCCTCGTGCCCCTGCTCAGCGGCGACAACCCGGCGGCAGCGACCGAGCTGGCCTGCCGCCTGGCCGCCGCCGATGGAGAGGGCCGGAAGGCGCGTCTGCATATCGCCTACATGCTGGAAGTCCCGCGCCATCTGCCGCTGACCGCCCCGCTTCCCGAAGAAGAAGCGGCGGCGGCACTCGCTCTGGACACGGCAGTCAAAAGTGCCCGCTGCGAAGGGATCATCGCCGAGCCGCGCGTCACCCGGGCACGCGACATGGGCGAGGAGATCGTCTCCCAGGCCGCCACCCTAGGTGCCTCGCTGATCGTGCTCGGCTACTTGCCCTCCGAAGATCCCGCTGAAACCCGCCTGGCTAAAGTCGTTCGCCTCGTGCTGGACCGTGCCCCCTGCGAAGTAATTTTGAACAAGCAGCCACGTCTCTGAGCGCAGCCTCCGTCACTTCTTCCTCCGCGCCGCCACCAGGCACGCCCCAACGGCGGCCAATACCCCCAGCCCGATCCCGGCCGGATGGGGGCGAATTGTTTTGATATACGTCTGCAGCGATTTTGCGATCCAGGGTTCTTTTGACTTCGATTCGTACCAGCGCTGGGCCGCATGCTGACAGGCCATGGAGAGCGAGGGGTAGACATGCACCATGTCGGCAATGGCCCGGATGGAATGGCCCAGACGCATGGCGAGGATCCATTCGTGCAGCAGCTCCCCGGCGTTCGGCCCCAAGATGTGTACCCCTAGGATTTTGCCGGTAAGGCCCTGTGTGATCACTTTGACCAGGCCCTGGGCCGTGCCATCGACAATCGCCCGGTCGTTTTGCGCGAAGGGCTGCCGGTATACTTCGTATTTCAGGCCGGACGTCTTCGCCTCATCCTCCGTGATCCCCAGATGCGCCATTTCGGGGTCAGTAAATGTCGCCCAGAGGGCCAGGCGGCGGTCGGCGGACGACTTTCCTGGAAAGGCAATGTTGCGCACGACGATCTTCGCCTGGTATTCAGCCAGATGCGAAAACTGCTGCGTGCCGAGGAGGTCGCCGCAGGCGTAAATGTGCGGGACGGAGGTGCGGAGGCGGTCGTCTACAAATATTCGCGTGTCGTCGAAGCGCACCCCGGCCCGATCAAGCGCAAGGCCCTCCGTGTTAGGGGCGCGGCCCGCCGCCACGAAGACGGCGTCGCAGGCGACCGTGTCGATCCCGCTCTCTGACGTGATCTGGGCAAATACCTCTCCCTGTCGTTTTTCGACCGAGGTCACAGCGGCGTTCAGATGAACAGCGACGCCCTCGGCAATCAGAATATCGGTGAGGAGGTCGGTTAGCTCGGAATCGTCGCGTGGGAGCAGACGCGGGCCGCGCTGAACGAGGGTGACGGAGCAGCCCAGTCGGCTAAATGCCTGCGCCATTTCGACCCCGTTCGGGCCGCCGCCGAGGATCAGCAGGCGTTCGGGAATCGCTTTCAGATCGAAGAGCGTTTGATTGGTCAAATACCCGGTGTCGGAGAAGCCAGGAATCTCTACCCCGCGCGGCCGGGAGCCGGTGGCGAGGATAAAATGGTCCGCCCGAAGAGGCATTCCGTCCAGAATCAGCGTATGACGGTCCACGAAGTGGGCATTGCCCAGGCGAATTTCGACGCCGTTATCTCGCATCAGAGCTTCCGTAGCATCGGCAGTCTGCACCTGGCCAATCGCGCCGCGTACGATGTCCATGACACCCGCCGTATCCTCGCGGGTCACGCCCGGTACCCGGAGGCCGCTTGCCCCGGCGGTATTGACGGTATGGGCGACGCGGGCGGCATGGATCAGGGCCTTGCTCGGGACGCACCCGGTATTCAGACATTCGCCGCCGAGTTTGCCCTTTTCGATAACCAGAACGCGCAGCCCCAGTGCCCCGGCCATGACGCTGGAGACGATCCCGGCCGAGCCGCCGCCGAGTATGATGATGTCGTAGTCGTTTTTTCGCATTTGAGATTTCTTTCCTCGTCTGAAGACATACCCGCTATGCTGCTCTCAATTATCATCCCAGCACTCAACGAGCGGGCGGGCCTTCCTGCAGTCGTGACGGCGGCGCAGGCACTCGGTCCGATGGAAATTATCGTGGTCGATGGCGGCAGCACGGACGGCACCCCCGAATGGGTCGCCTCTCAGCCGGGTCTCCGGCTCATCGCTTCCACGCGGGGGCGCGGCCCGCAGCTAAATGCCGGGGGACGGAGCGCATCGGGCGACGTTCTCCTGTTCCTGCATGCGGACTCTCCGCCCCTGCCGACGCTGGCCGCGGCGATTAAATCCGTCCTCCAAAATCCCGAAGCCGTCGGCGGCTGCTTCTCCGTTCGCTTCGCGGAGCATTGCCCCCGCTCACTGCATTTTATCGCCGGTGTCATCAATTGGCACTCGCGGACGTTTCATTACGCGACCGGCGATCAGGCGATTTTCGTCCGCCGCACCGCCTTCGAATCCGTAGGCGGTTACCCGGACTGGCC
>JANXNV010000183.1 GCA_025353925.1 Armatimonadota bacterium | reverse complement strand
CGCCCCGAACTTCAAGTTGTACTGATCGCGCCACTCGTGCGGGGTGACTACCTGCTCCACCACGATATGCTTGCGCAGATCTGTGAGGCCGCGAGCTTCCAGGGCCTCGTAAACCTTTGTCTTGAACTTCTCGATCTGGGCCGCATCCCAGGTCATCTGGTCAGTTAAATGCGGGATCGGCACCAGGACAAACAGGTTGTCATGTCCCGGCGGGGCAACGGTCGGGTCGGTGCGGCCGGGGGCATTGATGTAGAACGACGGGTCACGCGGCGGGACTTTGGCATCAAAGATCTCTTCAAAGTTGCGCTTATAATCCCCCGAGAGATAGAAATTGTGGTGCCCCAGCTGGGGATAAATCTTGTCCGTGCCGAGATATAGCATAAACGCCGACGACGTAAATGGCTGCTTCTTCCAGGCGGCTTCCGTTCGGTTTGCCGGCCGCTCCGCCAGCAGATCGGTGTAAGTGTAGGGCAGGTCCACATTCGAGATGATCAAATCCGCAGGCAGCATCTCGCCGCCTACGCAGACCCCTCGCGCCTTGCCGTCTTTGACCATGATCTGCGTGACGTTCTGCTCCGTCTGGATTACCACGCCCAGCTTCCGGGCGACCGCCGCCATCGCCGTCGGCAGCGCATAAATGCCGCCCTCGGGATAGTACAATCCATCCTCGGCCAGCTCCGTGTAGGGCAGGAGTGTGTAGACCGCCGGGGCGTCGAACGGCGAGATGCCCAGGTACATGGACTGCATCGAGAATGCCTGCCGCAGCCGGTCGTCTTTAAAGAACTTCGAAACGTGGGTGTAGAGCTTGTCCAGGGCATTGAGCTGCCCAAGCAGCTTCAGATTGGAGGCCGTGAAGAAATCGGTGGCCTTGTTAAAGTTCTTCTCGACAAACTGCTTGCGCCCGATCCGGTACTTCTTCCCCGCATCTTCCAAAAAGCGGTAATATCCCGGTGTCACCCCCGGCTCGATCCGCTCCAGTTCGGTGATCATTGTCGCGAGATCGCTGGACATGGTCATCGCCGACCCGTCCCCAAAATGGACTTCGTAGTTCGGCTCCATCTTGATGAGCTTCACCCAGTCCGAAAATTCTTCCCCGCAGGCCGCAAACAGCTCCTTATAAACATCCGTCATCAGCAGCAGCGACGGCCCCGTGTCGAACCGGAACCCGTCCACCTCGCGGATATTCGCCCGTCCGCCCACCGTAGCGTTCTTCTCCAATATCGTGACCTGAAATCGCCCCGTGGCCTGCAGCCGCATTGCTGTCGCCATGCCGCCAATCCCCGCCCCGATCACAATCACATTCCGCTTCGAAACATTCTGCATCTGCTTGTCCATTCTAAAGACGCTTTAGTATACCCGCAAATGTCCGCAGCAGTCATCCCGCACACTGCGGACTCCTTTGCCCCCAGAAACGTCCTGACAGTTAATTCTTTGTGTAAGATGCTTGCGCTAAAACCCGGCCAGCCCAATCACGCCGACCTCTACTACGCGGCTGAATAGAGCGCGGAAATCAGTGCGTCCGAAGTAGAATAGAATTCCATCTACTCATACGCTGGGCCGCAGGATATGGATTGGCGGTAGCGCAAGCAGGAAAAAATCGATACAGTGGTCAATTGTGATACAGTGGTCAATTATATGGGTGAAAAGGATTGCGAGTGACGTTCGCGGTATAGAAAATCGCAGACCGCAACAGCGGTATTTCCTGCTACATCGGGTATATTTTGCCGAAGTAATGCGGTGAAAGTCCGTGCTCATCATCTTTTGCCGCACACAGGCGGTAATTTGTCAATAGTCCTGACGAGGGTTTTGCGTGTGCGTCCTGTGGTCGGAAATACCGCAAGTGCGCGGCCTAATACTAGTTAGACCGCCGGGCCAGTGTTGCACGTTAAGCGAAAAGCAATTGCCGAAGCCATTCCAATTATGCTGACACCAGACGAAGTAAAATATGGATTCTGGGGAGAAAAGTCACTCACGTCAAAGTTACCACCGTCTATCACCGAGGTAAAACAATATCAAGGCGAAGATACACTCCGCCTGTTTTGCACACAACTCGGCGGAACTTCGACATACAAGCAACGGATCGTTTCCGAGTGGTGCGAAGCTCTGCCGCGCCTGAGCGCTGTGAAAATGCTGTGCTTTGAGTCGCGCGTTAATCAGAAACTTTTTGAATCCGCCTGCCTGATGCCGCATCTTGAAGCATTGTATGTGAAGTGGGGCAGCATCAAGTCGGTCGCGTCTATCGTCGGCAATCCAAAGTTGCGCGTTTTAACACTGGCTTGCAATCCTGGTATACAAGATATTGAACAACTAAGGAACTTATCACAGCTTCAAGTGCTCGAACTCGGCAACATTCCAGGGGCATACAATCTTGAGTTTATAATGGGGCTTGCGAACTTAGAGGGGTTAGCAATTAATGGCGGCGGCTATACAACACGGTTTGTCGAGTCATTAGAGCCACTCACGAACTTGTGTAATTTGAAGTACCTGTCACTCATTAACATTCGGGTACGGAGCGGTGGCTTAATGCCATTGTTGCATATCCAATCGCTTGTCAATGTCCGCACGGCTCTGTTTTACACGGCAGGAGAGTTTGCGGCTCTTCGCGCGGGGTTGCCTTTACTTGCCTATGGTACTGCGTTCGATGAAGTTGCGATTCGCAAGTACGCAAAGCGATAGTTACGGAGGCGAGTGCGCCGGACGGTCTAACAATGCGCTGCACCTGACGCCAGCGGCCTCGGTTTCCTGTGCATCATCGTTCGGCTGTGCAGTGCCGCTGTCGCAGGTGAGCTTTGGCGTTAGGCCGCACCACATCTGCCTATCTGAAAGTGAGAGCAGTGAAATACTTTACCCCAGCCTGGCATTGCGGCCAACTTGACGATGCATATCGGCCTTTTCAGGAATATAAGAAGCATCTTGCGCCTTTGCTTCTACAGTGGCCGTCCGAAGTTCAGACGCTCGCAACCAGTATCAATTTGCATGACGGCTTACTTTGGCAAATGACAGCAGACATAGAACAAGCGACTTTGGTGTTAAAGCTAAGATGCGGTGATTTACAAGTCGGCTATTTTGATCTTGAGTTAGATTATCTTGAAGTGGATTTCTCGCTATCAGCGATAGAAAATCTTGCAGGATTGGTCGCCAATCCAAGCGATAAGGATTTGCATTATCA
>JANXNV010000180.1 GCA_025353925.1 Armatimonadota bacterium | reverse complement strand
CCAGCCAAACTCCTTCGCCGCCGCCAGCATCTGGTCGAAACCCTGGGCATAGGCCACCACTTTCGACGCGTACAGCGCATCCCGGACGGCATCGATAAAGGCTTGCTTCTCTCCCTCGACCCTGCCACCGGTCGGACCAGGCAACACTCTGGAGGCAGCGACGCGCTGGTCTTTCAGCGAGGAAAGCGCACGTGCATAAACTGCTTCGGTGATCGCCGTCAGCGGCACCCCGAGATCGAGGGCGTTCTGGGCTGTCCACTTGCCGGTGCCCTTTTGGGCAGCTTTGTCCAAAACGCGGTCCACGAGAAAATCGTCGCTGTCGTCATCTTTGCGGGCGAAGATCTGCGCCGTGATCTCGATCAGAAACGAGTCAAGGTCGCCATCATTCCACTGGGTAAAAACCGTGTGCAGCTCGTCGTTGGTCAGCCCCAAGCCGTTCTTCAGCAGATCATAAGCTTCAGCGATCAGCTGCATATCGGCGTATTCAATACCGTTATGCACCATCTTAACGAAGTGGCCCGCGCCGCCGTCCCCAATATAAGTGCAGCAGGGGGTACCGTCGACCTGGGCCGCAATTCTCGTGAAGATCGGCTCGACAATCTTGTAGGCTTCCCGGCTGCCGCCCGGCATGATGCTGGGACCTTTAAGCGCCCCTTCCTCGCCGCCGGAAACCCCGGTACCGAGGAATAAGATCCCGTCCGGAGCAAGCTCCTTCACACGCCGCTGCGTGTCGGTGAACAGCGAATTTCCGCCGTCGATCAGCAGATCGCCCTTAGCGAGCAGCGGCTTCAGCTCCGTGATCACATCGTCGACAGGCTTCCCGGCTTTGACCATAATCATGATGGCGCGGGGCGACTGGAGTGCGTCCACAAACTCCTCGACACTCTTTGACCCGACCAGTGCGCCTTCGCCGCCATGCTCTGCCATGAAGGCGTCTGTTTTCTCCGTCGTGCGGTTATGCACCGCGATCGGAAACCCTTTGTGTGCGACGTTTCGGGCCAAATTCTGTCCCATGACTGCCAGCCCCGTCAATCCGAAATTCGGCTTATCCGCCATATTTTCCGCCTCCGTTTGCCGCAAGTGTTGTTAAGGCGATTATTCGCCTCAGAATGCCTCTTATCCTTCCTAAATCTTTGCAACTCTACGCTTAAAACTCTTGACATTTCTTCCCTGACTGGGTAAAATGTTAAGTGTGGGGGTTGGTAGCTCAATGGTAGAGCATCTTACTTTTAATGAGAGGGTTCCGGGTTCGAGCCCCGGCCGGCCCACACCCCTTTTAATCAAATAAAAAACAGCCCGGCGAGAGCATTCTCACCGGGCTGTTTTTT
>JANXNV010000132.1 GCA_025353925.1 Armatimonadota bacterium | reverse complement strand
AGAAGGCATTCCAATCGGTCGTGGACCAGGCGGATGATAGGGACCGTGGTTGTTATCATCTTCATAGAGACCGGATGAATCACTCGCATTGCCCGGATTGTTCCCTACATACCCGTACAGGTTCACCCCGCCCCTGTAGCCTATCGGGTCACGCGTCAGGAACCTACCCTTCGCCGGGTCGTAGTACCGGTGCCCCAGCAGGTAGATGAAGCCCGTGTTCTCGTCCCGGTACCCGAACTGCGCTCCCATCCCGTCATACAAGTCCTGACCACTGCTGTGGGAGAAGCCGAACCCGTTCACATAATGCGTGTAGTTGGGGGTGCCCGTCGAGGTCAGCGACTGGCACGTGTTGCCCGACAGGTCGATGGTGTAAAGCTGCTCACCCCGTTGCTGGGGTTGCGGTTGCTCAGTAGCCCATTAGCTCCGAAGGTTGTCACCCCGATCACGCTTCCGTCGGTGTACTGGATCAGAACCGCCTGATCGCCATCGTAGGTGAAGGTGATGCGCTGACCGCTGGGATTCACTCCTAGTAATGCTAATTTTCGTTGCTTTAAGATTCGCTTGCACCCCAGCTCCGATGCTCATTTGCCATGAATTAATCTGATGATCCGAGCATCTTTTTTTGCGATTTCTACAGTTGCAACCCCACCATGATAGCCAGTTATCTTCGGGACGGTTCCCGACACCGTCCATATTCCTTTGTGCAGTGTCGCCACGAAGGGTTCTTCAGAATGAACAGTTGCCTCACCGTATACGGGTACTAACACAGCTATGGCTATATGTATCGCAGTTTCTTCGTCGGGCACAAAGCCTTCCTTCGGCATATAGAAATGATGTTTTACTCCGATTGCCTGCACATTCACCGCGAGAAAAGTGATTGCGAAAGCGGAAGCCACGCAGAATAGTGCAATTGAGGAATTGCGATAAAACATTTTCATTTCGCCCCCTTTCCGATGACCGTTACAGGGCCACCTCTTAGTTTCCCAGGTACTGGCGTGTACTTTTTAATGTAACCATTAGGCGTGCCAAGATACCCTGGTTTTCCCTCTAAGTCATTGCTATCTTTATCCGCTCTTGAGAAGTTCTCATTGTCGTAACCAGGGTCGTATCCGCCATGTGTATGATAGTCACCCGCCATTGTTTTACCAGGGGGACACACCCCAATGTTAGAACCAGCCCCGCTTCCAGGATTTGCCTGAGTGTATGAGTAACTTCCGTCAGGGTTTCTGTAAATTACTCCTGCGAATTCTTGATGTTTTCGAATAGATGTTGGGTTGATATCTCTGACTGCATCTTTACCAGCTTTATCTTTTGTTGGATAATGGTCGCCTGCTTTCAGACCCTCAGCATCGCTCTCATTGACTGGATTGTTCCCCGTATACCCGTACAGGTTCACCCCGCCCCTGTACCCCATCGGATCGCGCGTCATAAACTGGCCGAACTGGGCATCGTAGAAGCGGTGCCCCAGCAGGTAGATGAAGCCCGTGTTCTCGTCCCGGTACCCGAGCTGCGCTCCCATCCCGTCATACAAGTCCTGACCACTGCTCCGGGAGAACCCGAATGCGCTCACCAGGTGCGTGTAGTTGGGCGTGCCTGCCGAAGTCAAAGACTGGCACGTGTTGCCCAAGGCGTCGAACGTGTAGAAGCTGCTCACTCCGTTGTTGGGGTTGCGGCTGCTGAGTAGCCCGTTGGCTCCGAAGCTCGCCACGCCGATCACGCTGCCGTCGGTGTATTGTATGAGAACTGCCTGATCGCCGTCATAGAGTCCACTCACTACAAGCTGTTGGAGCAGTGACTTATAATCTAATATTTAATTCGATCATGCCCCTCCGCTGTTGTTCTGCCTATGCAACAAAAGAATGGAAGCTGAGAGAATCAATTTATCTGTAAATAACAGTGGTGTTTCTTTTGGAAGGTTTAGCGAGATTTCAGGATTCAGAATCTTTACTTTTTGTATTAGCGTGCAAATTATTTTTTCTTCTAGGCTTATGATGTACTCTCCGTATGGGAATTTACTTGTTCTCACAAGATGGTAGGTCTTTTGTAGAATTGCATCTTCTATACACCATGAAGCAGTAAATACATTTTCAAGGGTTATGGCTCCCAGACAGCTGTCATCAGAGTCAAGCACCTCAAATGTAACACCGAAAATCCCTCGAGGCCTGATTGAGAAGGATTTTTGTTTTACGCCATCCTTGACGCTGTGAACGATGAGTTGGGGTTTCCAAAACCCTTCTTGCCGTACTAGAAACAGAACTTCTCCGTTAACAGTTTCCTTTACCAACAATGTGGGTTGCAATGAATACGACTTCCTCATCACAATCATACCGCTGGATAGCCTCGTTGTGTTCGCTTGCTTCATAATCTTAATGTGGTTTTGCGGCCTTGTTGCATAAATCAAGAGCGCACCATCGCTGGAATGATTAATGGCTAAAGGCATTTATGCAACAGAGCCTGCCTCTGCGACTATTCCCCCGAATCTCCGAACCAGCCCGGACCATACCACTGTCCAATACCTTGATTGACGGTGTTTTCTAGCCCATTTCCATTGATGCCAACAGTGCCACCTGCTGATACCACATAGCCAATTCCAGGGCTTTGAACTCCTGGGAAGACAGATATAGTTGGAGGCCCTCCAGAGCAGGGTGTGCTGTTAACAATGCCGACTGGTGGTAAGTAGACGACTGGCCCTGATGACAATCCGCCGGAAATGCTAGTTATTCCATTGCCATCTACGGGTAGATTCCCTGGGGAGTAATTGACTGCAGGCGAGACACCCGGCAAACCGGGTGGAAAACGACAGACAGTAAATACATTACATGACAAGCCGACTGTGCCATTGTCATCTCCTTTAAAACCTCCAGATATCCCAACTACAATTGGCCCAAATGTAATTGTGCCATTCAACCCACCCCCATAAGTGCTCAATCCCCTTGGGTCACTCTCATTAACCGGATTGTTCCCCGTATACCCGTACAGGTTCACCCCGCCCCCGTACCCCAGCGGGTCACGCGTCAGGAAACGGCCCTTTGCCGGGTCGTAGTACCGGTGCGTGCACAAGATCAACCCCGACTGCGCCGTGTCCGTATAGTACCCCTCCTGTGCCCCAAAACCCCACGGGTCAGGCTGAGAATACACCGACTGGCTGATACGCGTGCCAAACGCATCGTAGGCATCCGTGGACGGCATTGCCCTGGGACCTTGCAGGCGGCTGCACACATTACCGCGCTCGTCGAAGGTGTAGAGAGTGGTCGCGGGGTTCGGGGTGCCCGGCGCGGTGCGAGAGAGCAGACCGTCCGCCCCGAACGTGTTGGTGGCCCGCAGTCCGCCCGTGCCCCCATACTCCCCCACCGGCTGCTCGCCGTCGTAGAGGAAGTACGTGCCGCTCTTCTGCGTGCGCAGGCCGTCTCCGTCGTAGGTGTAGGTCTCGCGCCCGTTGCCATAGCTGGTCATCCGGTTCTCGGGATCGTAGAGCGTCGAGTTAGTCGGGTTGCCGTTGCCGTCGTAGATAAAGTTGCTGCCGGTCTGCTGATTGTCGCTGTTGAAGGTGTTTGTCACCCCCTTGAACGAGGTCGGGTTGCCGGGGCCGGTGCTGCTGCCGCCGTCATAGCCGTAGGTGAAGGTACCGGTGCCGCGTGTACTGCTTTCCCCCGTCGCTTGGCTGCGATTGAGCTGCGGGTTGGCAGTTTGGCCTTACAAGTCTCTAAGATGCTCTCGGTGGTGGTGGCCAGATTTTGTCTGTTGTTACTTGTTTTTCAACAATACTGAGTTGTTTACGATATTTTCTAGCTCTCACAGACCTCATTGCCCAGACCAGTAGAAGTATCAGGCCGAGAATCAAGAAGCAAGGACCCGTGAAAGTCGGTAGTAAGTGGCTTTTAGGCAGAAATCCTAACAACCAAAAACCACTGCCAACTGTACCGATAAGATTTAGATTTAATTTCGTTCTATTATTCGCACTGAAAATTAACAGGATAATTTGTCCGAGCAAACATACCACACTTCCCAGTAGCATCATAACATATCCAACAGTATGATTTGTAACCCATTGTTGGATAATAGCCTGCGTCAGCATTTCGGTTTATCTCCAGTTATCAGAAGCGATATGCTAATGGAGTGGTTATACGAAACCACTCCAGCTTCGAGGTCTCATTCCTACTGCATAGGGAAGCCCCCAGCGGGACTAATGGGGTGAGAGTGACTAGAACCTGGGAGACCTGCATTTCCCGGGTCACTGCCCACTTCTGGCCCCGAAGGTGGGCCAGTCCGTACACATATGGGGTGGCGTATTACGTAATCCATTCCTGACCCAACACCTACAACGATGCCGCTAATTGCAACTCCTGCTCCAGCTATGATTTCACTAGCTCCTCCTGTTGGAAGGGCAGTTACTCCACCTATTACTATTGAAGTTCCACCAATTACTCCACCTGCATCCATAATATCCTGTTATGTGGCCCTCTGCCTCGAGCTGGATATGGCCTGCCAGGGAGCGGGTGTGGAAGAAGCCAAAGCGTTTCCCTCTCTTTGCCTCGAACTGTGCCGACTTAGTGTTTAGTGCTCGCGCTGGCATCGCCTTGCTTCAACCTACAGTAAGTTGCAGCGGTACTCCAAGCGGAGAACCACCGCAAACTACGGAATTGGGCTATACCAAGAGCACGATAGAAATGCTTCTTTCCACGATCACGATGGATAGCATTTTCCAGAGCCGTCACCGAAGATGCAAACTGCTTCAAGTGGATATCACACACGCCGAGACCATAATAAGCCTCTGAGTCATCGGGGCTGACCTCAATCGCTGCGACAAAGGCTCCTTTCGCTTCTAGCCATTTGCGTTGGCGATCCTTTGTTTGGTCCTGTTCAGCAAGATCATATAAGATCAAAGCTTTTTTCATGTATGACGCACCATCAGAGGGGCGCAGCTTTATTGCCGTTTCGTACGCAGATAAAGCCTCTTGCAACAAATTAGCAGTGGCTAGCTCATATCCTAAAGATTCATAAATGTCTGGGTCACTGGAGTCGAGCGAAGCGGAAATACGAAATTCTACGATGCTTTCCTGAGAGTATCCTCTCTTAGAAAGAGCACAGCCTAGATTGTAATGAGCCTCCTCATTGTTTGGTGCCAGTTCAGTAACTTTGCGAAAAGTCAGAATTGCATCTTCAATATTTCCTTGCGCGTGTTGTCGTATCCCAAGTGTGGTAAGAAGACAGGTGTCGTCGGGATACGTCAACAAGCCTTTACGAACAATCTCGACTGCATCGTCGAAAGCACCCTGTTTACCCAGATCTGATGCACGAGTCACAATCCCCGTGATAATACTATTTTCATTCATCCATTTTCCTCGTTCAGGCATTTGTGACTCACTTCTTGTGAGTCAAAGTCTTGTCAATGGCAGATTCTGCAACGTACTCTTTACAACTCGATCTCAACAATAGGTGCCTCAGGGGCAATGGGGGCAGATCCGCCTACCAGCCTTGGCCCGAGTGGCCCAAATACTGATACAGGCTCCCCTGCATCATTTTCCGTACCAGTAGCAAGAGCCAGCTTTTTTGCAGATTGGACACTTTCTGGAAGCGGTTTACAACCAAATGAAGCTCCATTCCAGATTGGGGTACCTGCCGCCCGCCTAGTACGAGGAGAAGTTCGAGCAAGCCTGCCAAGAGAGCCGAGACAAGAACCAGACAATCACACCTTAACTCAGTGCTTCATAACAGGGATTCAATCCAGTACCCGCACCTGCTGCCATTTACGTCGTAGGCTTCGTGAAGGGATCCTTATCAACGTCCCTCTGATTCTTATTTCGTCTCATTAGATGAATGGTCAGCTTTAGGTGGCAAATTGAAGAC
>JANXNV010000130.1 GCA_025353925.1 Armatimonadota bacterium | reverse complement strand
GGTGTTGTACCAGTCCGTGAGGGGAACGCGCGTTGGGCCTTCGTTCAGCCACCGGAACAGGGGGTCGATGAGGGCGGCGAAGTCGGCGGGGGTCTCGGTGAGGGTGGCGGTCCAGACGATCCAGTCCAGCTTGGTGTACTCGCAGCGGCTGTCGAGGGGCAGGCCGTACTGATTCTGCTGGGTCAGGTAGTAGGCGACCTCTTTGCGGGCGACTTCCGGGCTGAACAGGTTCAGGTCCAGCAGGCGGTCCCAGACCAGGTTGTACTTCTGGCTCCAGGTGCCGGGCTTGTCGAATGCCAGGCGGAAATGGTCTCCGTCATCGGCCATAGCGACCCACTGAGCGGCCATCTTCGACGCGGCGGCGCGGGTCGTTTCGGCGAGGTCCGTGTGACCCAGATTCTCGCACAGTTTGGCAAACCCGCCGAGGCCCATGATGGCTTTCAGGGAGAGGTTGACATTGTGCGCCAGATGGCCCGCGAAGTCGTCGGTGCAGAGCTGATTGTCCGGGTCCAGGCCCTTCTCCAGCAGGTAGTCCGCCCAGCGGGTGAGCAGCGGCCAGTGCTTTCGGGCATACTCCGCATCGCCTTCGGCCTGGGCGAGCGCCGCCACAAGAATCAGCATATTGCCGCACTCTTCGATCGGCATCTGGTCATCTTCCGTCCGCTCGCCGCCGCCGTAGACCTGACCGTTGCAGAGCGGATACGTGCCCAGGTCATGCGGGGCAAAAGGGAACCGCCAGTGATCCGTCTCAGCGTAATCCAAAATCGGCGTGAGCATGGCGCGAAGCAGCTTCGGGTTCAGCAGCAGAAAGAAGGGGGCGGAAGGATAAGTGACGTCGACAGTCGCGATGCAGCCGTTCGAAAAGTTTTCTTTGGAGAGGAAAAGCGGCGTGCCGTCGTAATCGGCGGCCAGCTTGTGGGCGGCGATGCACTGGCGGTAGGCCAGGGCGCAAAGGGCGGCGTACTTCTCGCTGCTGACCGCTTCCAAATCAGCCAACAGTTCGTCGTCGAATGCCTGGCAACGGGCCGTGAGAGACTCGTAGTCATGCGCGGCGGCGGTGAGCATCCCGGC
Organism: Armatimonadota bacterium; assembly: GCA_025353925.1. GTDB lineage: Bacteria > Armatimonadota > Armatimonadia > Armatimonadales > Capsulimonadaceae > JANXMY01. Next base: position 6,327 of record JANXNV010000130.1, on the reverse strand, counting down.
GGCATCCAGACCCGCGCGACGCCAGTACGGCCTGACTTTGCGGTAAAAATACTCGATGGCATAGAGGTCGTCATAGGCCAGTATGATGTGCCGTGCTACCGGAATGCTTGTGACGGTACCGAGAGCCAAGGTGCAGGCCAGGACCGGCCAATTGTCGTTGGCGGCCCGGGGGAAGTCCATATCGTCGGCGTCGGGAGTGGTGCCGTTCTCTGCAAAATTCGCTCGACCCGTGTCGGCTGGCGTCAGCGCAGTTTGCGTGCCCGTCTCGGAGGGCACGGCCAGATACAGATAGCCCCAGTTGATACGCAGGTTATCCCCGGACTTCTCCAAAACCGGCTGCTTCTCCGATCCCATCCGCAGAACCTCGAGGCCGGGAAGCTGATAGCGCGACGATGTGACCCGCTCGTCGGTTTTGTCCACGACCCACTCGGATTGGGCGTGGAAATAGACCGAAACGTCGTGGGCCACGCGGTCGGTAGCCCGTGCCTCCCAGGTGAGATAAGTTGCAGGCCGGGAGAGAATATCCAGGTCGTCGGGCAGGAGCGGTGAGAGGAACGTGAGGGTGATTTCGACACCCGCCCCGGCGAAGCGGTATTCCGTGCGGGTCGGGGTGACTTCCAGATTCGTCTGCGGCAGTGCCGGAACCGCTTCCGGTCGCGTCCCCATCAGACGGTAAGCCGTGCCGTCGACACGCACCAGACAGCACAGGCCATAGCTCGAGCCGGTCCAGTGGCGAGTGTCGGACTCGGTGAGAGTGTCGGAAAAGGACCAGCCGCTGAAGTACGGGTCATGCGTAATCAGCGGCACGGCGGGCGGGCGGTAAGTCAAAGGGGACATCAATATGCTCCAAAGGTTTGTGGTGGAGCAATTGTACCTGAAAGCCGCGAAAACAGAGCCGCTTCAGGCAGCTTTCGCGTATTCGGTCACCGCCTCTGTTTCATCGGTATTTCGATACGTGCTGCGTTCCATCAAGGCCATGAAGGCCCCGACGATCATCGGGTCGAAGTGGCTGCCGGAGAGGCTGCAAAGGTGATCCAGGACGCGCTCTTCCGTCCAAGCTTCCCGGTAGGGCCGGTCAGAGCGCAGGGCGTCCCAGACATCCACGATTGCGAAGAGGCGGGCGGCCAACGGAATGTCTTCTCCCGCAAGGCCGCAGGGATAGCCACTGCCGTCCCATTTCTCATGGTGGCCGCCGGGAATGTCGAGGGCGGTCTGTAGAAAGGTGATGGGCTGCAGCATTTCGCGGGCCAGCACCGGGTGACGGCGCATGGTGACCCATTCGTCACTATCAAGCGGCCCCGGCTTAAGTAGTATGCTGTCCGGCACACCCATTTTGCCGATGTCATGCAGCAGAGCACCCCGGCGGACATGCACCAGCTCTTGTTCAGTCATCCCAATTTCACGGGCCAGTCGCAGAGTCATTTCCATCACGCGGCGGCTGTGGCCCTCCGTTTCATGATCGCGCAGATCCAAAGCGCGGGACCAGCCTTCGATAGTCGCGTCGTAGGCCTGGTTAAGCCTGTAGTTGGCGTCGGCCAGTTCCGCCGTTCGCGACTGGACCCGCAGCTCCAACTCTTCGCAGGCACGCTGCAGGGCAGCGGACGTATGCCGTCGGCCCTGCTCTGTGTGCAGGAGACGCGATTGCCCGGCGAAAACGGCGCATCCGATCAGCAGCGAGAAGACAGCCGCCGAGATTAATCCCGTCTGAGCCGCGCGACGCATGGCCGCAAGATGCGCGACATAATGGTTAGCCGTCAGGTCTACTCCTACAATACCCACACAGCGTCCCGCGGAATCATGGATCGGGGCAAAGCCGCTGTAGAACGTTCCCCACACATCACGGTAGGGTTCAGTGTCGGCCTGTGCCTTGCCGCTGCGCAGAGCAAGGAGAAGTTTCGGATCCGCCTCCGGATAGGGCTGCATGATATGAGACTTATTTTCGACGCCGTCCGCGGTGAAGGTGCCAGGCGGGGTGGAATCGAGCACGAAGTACACTTTGTCCTGCTTCAGCACGCAGGTGTAAATAAACTTGATGTCTCCATTGGCATTCTGCACCTGTGAAAGTGGCTTAAGGGCGTTAGCATAAGCGGAAGTCACCTCCTGCTGGGGGCGGCTAAATGCCTGGTGCGCGTCGCCATCCACAAAGCTGGCGGCAATCTGCGCCGTGCGAATCAGGTTGTCATGCACTTCCACCTTCAAAGCATTGATCCCCCGGACGTACAGGATCGCCCCACTCAGGCAAGTGATCGAAAAGATGACTAGTGCCGAGAAGAGACTTAGCCCAAACGCGGGAATGCGATAGTTCCATTGGGACGAAGCGTGTTTGTATATAGATGCTTTCTTGCAGCCATGCAATTTCATCATGTCATTAATGTCGGCATTTTCAGCGTGACTTTGTAGGAGACCGTGCGTTGACACCGCCCGCGCCGATAAGCTATACTAAAGCCAGTAGAAAGGGGCCATTATACCATGGTTCTTACCTGGGATCAGGACCCGCGCGAGCTTTACCCCGGAATCAAAATCGGCGAGAGTGTACGCTCTCTCGTCTCCGATCAGCTGATCGAACACACGGATGAAATCCGCTCCCGCGAAGGCGAATTTCCGGAGGCCAATATCCGCGCTCTGGCGGACTGCGGGCTGCTGGGCATGAAGACGCCGCCGGAGTACGGCGGGCTGGGGCTGGACACGCTCAACGTCACCTACGCCATCGAGCAGATCGCCCGCGTCGCCCCCGCGACGGCGTTTGTGCTCCTGCTGCACACGCTAACCTGCAACCGTCTGGCGGGCGCGGGCACGGAAGAGCAAAAGCGTAAGTATCTTCCCCGTATCTCCTGCGAAACTTTGGGAGCCTCCGCCTGGTCGGAAAGCGGCGTCGGCGCGGATAAGAGCGTCCTCAACACCAAGGCTTACCGGGAGAACGGTGTCTGGCACCTCAGCGGCCAGAAAGCATTTTGTACCGGCGCGGGCCACGCCGGAGTTTACATGGTGATGACCGATACGACCGAGGGCAAGGGCTTCTTTCTGGTTGCCGACGATAACCCCGCCCTGCGGATCGGTGCGCCGATGGACTCGATGGGCCTGCAGGGGACGCACAGCGGGGCCTTGTCGCTGGACAACGCCCTCGTCCCCGACTCCGATCGGGTTGGGGAGCCGGGCCAGATCGGCCCGATCATCAACCTGGATATGCAGTCGGGTCTGCACTCGGGGATCGTCGCCACCGGAATTGCTTTAGGCACATTCGGGCGGCTGCTGGACATCGTAAAAGCCAACAATTCGTTCGAAAAGTACGAGAGCGTCCGCGTCCGCGTCTCCCAGCTTGCCTCCAGTCTCAGCGTCATGCGCACCCATGCCTACGCCCTAGCAGCGATGGCTTCGCTCCCGGCACAGTCCCGCCCGCCTACGGAGGCCGCCACGATGTCGGCGAAGCTGTTCCTCTCGGAAAGTGCGCTGCAGATGACCACGGATGCCATCGCAATCGCCGGGAAGTCCGGCTACCTGCGGGAGAACGGCCTGGAGCGTCTGCACCGGGACGCCCTCGGAATTGTCATCGCCGCCCCGATCAACGGTCAAATTCTGGGCAGTATCGGCGAGTCGCTGCGGCAGACGGACCGGTCATCGCATCTGTACAAAGTGTAATCGCTTTGAAAACCACAACGCCCTCGCACATCCCGGCGCACCCGCAGGCCGTATTCGTCTCGGCGCAGATCGTTCTCACAGGCGGGCGGGGCGGCCTGCTCGGCGGGCGCGGCCCTTCCCAGACCGCTTCGGGGGAGCTGCCTGCCCCGGAGCCGGGCTTAGTTCTGTGGCGCGTTTTGGAGCGGGTCGCCGTCGAGAAACAGCTGGAGTCGCGCGAGATTACTCCGGCGGCGGACGGCCAGAACGTCCGCTATGCCTACACCGTCAAAGGTGGCGGGGGCGGGCTGTTTCCGATTGATGAAGCCGGCCAGTTCGAGGCCGAACTGGTGGCAGTGTACGCCCCGCCGTCGTTTCTGACCGAGGTGGGGCAGGTGGAGATCGTATCTACCTCGGTCCCTGCCGAAAGTGGCCGCGGCACGGCGGCCCCGGTGCGCCGGACCGCGACCGCCTCCCCGGCCCAACTGGAAGGCCGCCTGATCCGCCTGCCTACGGAGGACGATGGCCGGGTCTGGTATGTCGAGAAGGGTGTCCGGCGCGAGCTTACCTCACCGATGACAGGTCGCCTGCGCTTCGGCGACGGCTGGCAGCGATTGATCCAACCCCTGCCGTCTGTCGGCGATCTGGGCATCGTACCTGAAGGCCCCACATTGACCCTGGCCGAAGCGGCGGAAGGCAAGCTGGTCTACTCCTGGCCCCAACCGGAGACGTATCTGGTGCAGGGCGGCTTGAAGCGGCTGATTATCGACGAGGCCGCGATTAAAGAGCAGTACGGCAGTCACTGGCGCATCAAGCTGGTGCATCTGCGCCCGGTGGATTTGGCGGAGGTTCCTGATGGTGAACCGGTAGGCATTGTCCCGTAGGGGCGGGGCTTGCCCCCGCCCTCTTGCCTCTTCGCGCCTTCTTGCTATTTCTCATAAACTAAGAGAAGCCCAGATCAGAAAGAAGGGCGGGGGCAAGCCCCGCCCCTACACGCAGTTATGTCCACCGATCCCAAAGTTTTAGGCGTCATCCCCGCCCGCTTCAACTCCACCCGCCTGCCGGGGAAAGCCCTGCGCGAGATTGCGGGCAAGCCCATGATCCACTGGGTCTACCTCAATGCGAAACGCTCCCCACTGCTCACCGACCTGGTCGTCGCGACCGACAGCCCGGAGATCCAAGCATCCTGCGAGACCGCTGGAATTCCCGTGTTCTTGACCCGCGAGCATCACTCGGGTACGGACCGGGTACATGAGGTGCTGACCCGGACCGACGCTGACATTTATATTAATATCCAGGGCGATGAGCCGACCCTGCGTCCCGACCACCTGGAACTGATGCTGAAGCCGTTCGGCGACGGCAGCGGGGCGCGGGTGACAACCCTGAAAGTCGCGATCACCGCCGCCCAGGCCGCCGACCCGAACAACGTCAAAGTGGTGACGGCAGGCAGCGGCAGTGCCCTCTATTTCTCGCGCTACCCCCTCCCCTACGACCGGGCCGGGGCGGGAGATGTGCAGCATTTCAAGCATATCGGCCTGTACGCCTACACACGCGAGGCTCTGGACCTCTATCATCGCCTGCCGCAATCGTCCTTGGAGCTGTCCGAGAGCCTGGACCAATTGCGCTTCCTGCAAAACGACATCCCCATTTTCGTCGCCGAGACGCCGCATGATACGGTGGGTGTGGACACGGAGGAAGATTTGCAGACGGTGATTAAAATGTTCAAAACGGCCCAGCTTTAATTATGTACTTCCTCTACAGCCTCCTCTTCGGCTCCTGGGTCCTCTTCATGGCCCCCTACTTTCTTTACCGCGCCTGGAAGCACCAGAAGTACCTCCCGGCACTCAAGCAGCGGCTGGGGACCCTCCCCGAAACGCTCAAGGCCGACGGTCGCCCGACCATCTGGATCCACTCCTGCTCGGTGGGCGAAACGCTCAGCGCTCAGCCCCTCGCGCATGCCCTGGCGGAGAGGTTTCCCGAGGCACGGCTTGTGTTTTCGACCATTACCAAGACCGGTCAGGCCATTGCCCAGGAGCGGTTTGCCAAATACGGCGCGGGAAACTCGTTTTACTTCCCGATTGACCTGGCTTCTATCGCCAATAAGGTGCTGGACCAGATTCAGCCGCAGATGCTGATTACGATTGACACGGAGATCTGGCCGAATGTTCTGCACGAAGCGAAGAAGCGCGGGGCGGCGGTGGTCATGGTCAACGGACGCATCTCCGCTCAGTCATTCCAGTATTACCGCTGGGTGCAGCCTCTGCTTGGTCCGGTATTCCAGAATTACAATTTATTGTTGATGAAGTCCAAAGAGGATGCCGAGCGTGTCCAGCGGATGGGTGCCAGTCCGGGCAAGATCAAGGTCAGCGGCAATATTAAGTACGACCGGAACCTGGTCGAAAAAGAAGTCTCCGAAGTCCAAGCGGCTGCCATGGATCGGTCGCTCGCGCTGACCACTACCGACGCCCCTCTGATTGTCGCGGGCAGTACCCACGAGAGCGAAGAGTCGGTGCTGCTGGATGTCCTGACACGCATTCGGCAGACCCCCGGCCTCGAAGCCACGCGACTCCTGCTGGTGCCGCGTCACCCGGAGCGGTTTGGTCCGGTCGCCCAACTGGCGGAGAAGGCCGGGTGGCTGGTCAAACGCCGCTCCGACCCGGCCCCCGGCACGGCTGCCGCCGACGTTCTGGTGCTGGACACGCTCGGCGAGCTGGC
>JANXNV010000116.1 GCA_025353925.1 Armatimonadota bacterium | reverse complement strand
CTCTGGAACCGGCCCTTTGCTTGACAAATCTGCGCGGCATCGCCTATACTGATTTGCCCATGGGGCAGTTTAATTTCAACACCTCCTAAAGGAACCGACCGTATGCAGAATCGCTTACTGGGCCGAACGAAAATAGAAATCACGCCGATTATCTTCGGCGGCTGGCAGGCCGGGAAATCCGGCTGGACCAATATCGACGATGCGGAGACGATTGCCGCGCATCAGGCCGCCTTCGACAGCGGCATCACGACCTTCGACACCGCGGAAGCATACGGCGAAGGCTACAGCGAGCGGATTTTGGCCCAGGCCCTCGGCGGCAAGCGGGACCAGATCGTGATTTTGACCAAAGTCTTTGCCGATCACCTGAAAGCGGACCAGATCGTCGAGGCGTGCGAGCGGTCCCTGAAGAACTTGAACACGGACCGGATCGATCTTTACCAGATCCACTGGCCGTCCGGCAGCTTCGGCAGCGAGGTCGTTCCCATCGAGGAGAGCATGGGGGCATTGGGCAAGCTGAAAGAGGCAGGCAAGATTCGCGCCATCGGTGTCTCGAACTTCAGCCGTGCCCAGCTTGAAGCCGCGGCCCAGGTTGGCCGGGTCGACAGCCTGCAGCCGCCGTATTCGCTGTTTTGGCGTCAGGTGGAGGCCGAGACGGTCCCCTACTGTGTGGAGAATAAGATCAGTATCATTGCCTATTCCCCGATGGCCCAGGGCCTGCTGACGGGCAAGTTTGACCGGGATCACAAGTTCGAGGATGGCGACAACCGGGCCAGTAATAAGCTGTTCCAGGGTGAGACCTACGCGCGTGCCCAGAACGCTCTGGATATGCTGCGGCCACTCGCCGACAAATACGGCGTCACCCTCGGCCAGCTCTCACTCGCCTGGCTGATCGCCCAGCCGCAGACCTCAGCCATTGTCGGTGCCCGGAATGCCGAGCAGGCGACGCAGAATGCCGTCGGCGGCAATGTCGAGATCGACGAAGACGACTTGGAAGCCATCGACGAGATCGGGCGCACGGTCACCGACCGGTTAGACACCAATCCGGTCATGTGGAACTGGGGCGGGTAACGCCTGCGATGCTGCTTTCCGAAATCGGCGGCGAATTTGGGTTTATCGAGCGTCTCCGGGCCACCTATGCGGGGGCGGCGGGGGACGGCCTTGCTCTGCCGCTGGGCGACGATGCCGCCATTTTGGATTTGGCTGCTGGTTTACAAATTGTCGTCTCGACGGACCTGCTGATCGAAGGGGTACACTTTCGGCGGGATTGGAGTGATCCGTACTCCATCGGCTGGAAGGCGGCGGCGGTGAACCTGTCGGACATGGCGGCGATGGGGGCCGATCCGACCTTCACGTTTGTCTCACTGGCACTGACCACGGAAGACACCGTGGAGGGTTTGGAACGGCTCTACGACGGCCTTTCCGACTGCTTGAACCGCTACGGGGCACGTTTGGCGGGCGGAGATACCAATTCCGCCCCGAGCGGCCTGTCAATCAATATCACCCAGATCGGAACAGTCCCGAGCGGCACGGCACTGACACGCTCCGGGGCGAAGGTCGGCGATATTCTGCTCGTGACCGGCACGCTCGGGGATTCCGCGGCGGGACTTGCGCTCCTGCTGGCGCATGGCCCGGCAAAAGCGGAAAAGCTCAGCCACGGCTTGCTGACAGCCCACCGCCGCCCCCAGCCGCGAATTGTTGCCGCCCGGGCGGCCCGTGAAACAGGCTTCGTGCATGCGTGTATGGACATCAGTGACGGCCTCGCGGGGGAACTCCCCAAACTCTGCGCTGCGTCGGGTGTCGGGGCACGAATCCAGACAGCCACTTTGCCGCTCTCGGAAGCTCTGCTGGCGGCCGAAGCCGTGCTGGACAAAACGGCACTCGACTACGCACTGGCCGGGGGCGAAGACTTTGAGCTGCTGATTGCGGTCGCCCCAAGCAATGTCGAAGCAGTACGCGCTGCAGTCAGTGCCACCGGGACTCCCCTAACACAAATCGGGGAAGTCCTGCGCTCCGGCCTGCACTTTGCCGCCCCGGACGGTTCCGGCGACCTGCCTGTTGCGGCCCGTGGCTGGGACCATTTTGCTTCCTGACGGCATTTCTCATAACAGAATTTTTATGACCCGTACCACCCAAACACATTCTGCGGAAGAAACTCGCACTCTGGCAGCGGCCCTCGGCGCAGTGCTTGTGCCGGGCGATACTCTCTGCCTTATCGGAGACCTCGGCGCGGGCAAAACGACCTTCACCCAGGGTCTCGCGCTCGGCCTCGGCTTGCCGCCGGACGAGCCGGTCAACTCCCCGACTTTCACGCTGGTGGCCGAGCATCCCGGCGGACGCGTTCCTCTCTATCATTTCGATGTCTACCGCCTGCCCGACTCGTCCGCCCTTTACGATCTGGCATTTGACGAATATCTGAGCGGCGACGGAGTGGTTGTAATCGAGTGGGCGGACAAGATCACCGACGCCCTGCCTGCTGACCGGCTAGACATTGCTCTGACCGCGGAATCGATGGAAACCCGGCAAATCATCATGACGGCATGGGGGGAGCGGGCGAAAGAGATATTGAGCCGACTATGACTTTTTTGGCACTTGATACCAGCGGGGAGTACTGCGTCCTAGCACTCTCCGATGACGGTGGAACGGTCCAGGCCGTCAGCATCTTCGAGGGCAAGCGCAGTCTTTCGCGGCGACTGCTCGGCGAAGTCGACTCGCTGCTGACCCGAAATTCTCTGACCCTGCCCGACTTATCGGCCTTCGCCGTCGGCGTCGGCCCCGGCTCGTTCACCGGTGTCCGCGTCGGAGTGACGACTGCCAAAACTCTGGCACAGGTCACGGGCAAGCCGCTGGTAGGAATCGGAACGCTCGATGCTTACGCCGCCGCCTGGTCGTCACAAAATACCGGGGAAATCGTCGCTGCCGTGCTGCCCTCGCGCAAGGGAGAAGTGTACGCTTCCCTCACCCAAAATGGGCAGTGCCTTGAAGAACCGTTCGCCGCTCCCATCGACAAGCTGACGCAGCGGCTGAGCGTGTTGCCGAGAGCCTTTGTCTGCGGCGACACGCGGCAGCTCCCCGCCTGGACGGGACCAAAATTCACGCAGCTCTGGACCCCGCCGGAGGGCCTGGCACTCCTGGCCGCGCGGCGTCTGGCGGCGGGCGACACGGATGAAGTCTTTGGCCTCGTGCCGCTTTATGTCGTCGCCCCGTCGATCAGTACGCCGAAGAAAGCCCCTAACTCCCTAGGCGCAGGCGCATGACCCCGGGCCGGTACCAATCGTTTGAATCCGTCGCCGGGGACTACGATCTGACCCGGGTGATTCCCGATGCGACTCTCACCGAAATCGCCCGTATCCTGGCCCGCGAAGCCCACCTGGAGGCAGGAGGCCTCTTTCTGGATGGAGGGGTGGGGACAGGGCGTTTTGCCGCACCTCTGGCACAAGCCTATCCCGCTCAAATCGTCGGCACGGATATTTCCCCGGCGATGATGGCGCGAATCTCCCGGAAGACCGCGCCGGGTCGTATCGCACTGGCACAGGCGGACTTGCAGCGGCTGCCCTTCACGGACGGTGCCTTCGCCGGGGCTTTGCTGGTGCATATCCTGCACCTGATCGAGCTGTGGCCGCTGGTGCTGACCGAGATTCGCCGCGTGCTCATCCCGAAGACGGGCGTTCTGCTTCTCGGCATTGAGATGGGCGGCCGCTCGGCTCTCGTAGACTTCTATTACGAATTAGCCCGCACCCGTGCCCTCCTGCCGCCGAGCCTGGGAGCCGCGGGGATACCGCAGGTGCTGGCTCACCTCAGCCATACGGCCCAGGTCGAGACGCTCGAAACCCTGCGCCTTGCCTGGCGGCGGGTCGTGCCGACCGCGCGGACATTGGAGGCGTTATCACGCCGGACATACTCGCAAATGTGGTCGATTTCCGATGCCGCGCATCAGGAGCTTCTGGCCGAAACGCAGAGCTTTGCCCATCGTACGTTCCGGCGGTCCGAGGCCGTCGAAGTCTTGAAGTCACGGTTTGTACTGTACACTGTCCGCTGGCCGTAGAACACTGCCGTATTCGTGCTATAATATCTTATGACCCTAATCCCCACTGTCGGTCGCAAGACCTGGAAGATGCGCGTTCTGCTTGGTGCACTGTACCTGGTTTTGTCCCTCGGCGCGGTGACGATGGTCTATCCCTTCCTCGTCATGCTCGGTCAGTCCATGACTTCGCAGTATGAGAAAGCCGATTACGCGATCCTTCCCCGTTACCTGCACTCCGACACGGCCTTGTTCGGCAAATATGCCGAAGACAAATATAAAGGCGACATGGGGCAGATCAATGCGGCATACGGCACCTCTTATGCGTCGCTGACCGATGTCGTTCCGCCGCCCGCGTCTGACCCGGCCCGGCTGAAAGCCTGGGAAGAGTTTGCGGCGGCACTCCCCGCTCGGTACCGAACCACCGGCTTCAGCGGGGCAGCGGCGGCGTTTAGCCCCAGCCCGCTGCTGGACCGCTATCACGCTTTCCTGCGCGACCGTTTCCACGGCGACATCCTCGCCTTGGGCCGCGCCTACAGTCAGGAAGATGAGGAGTTTGGCACGGTCTTTCCGCCCTTCGAGGAGCCGACCAAGCGGTCCTGGACGCCCGACGACACGCCCAAATCCAAAGACTGGAAAGCCTTCGAGGCGACCCTGCCGCCGAACTTTTTCACCGTTGTCGGTGCGGACCCCCTCTACCAAAAATGGCTCAAGGAAGAGGCGCATCCGGAGGGAGCAGCCGGTGCCTACGCGGCGTTTCACCTGACGGCACGGCCTGAAGGCAGTGCGACGCAGCGCAAAGATTGGGAGGCATTTGTTCGGTCAAAGCTGCCGTTCCGCGCTATCGCCGTTGCCCCGACTGCTCTGCCCGCCTATTCCGCCTATCTGAAAGCTCGTGGAAAGCCGTTGGTCACGGCTCTTCCCGACCCGGATACGCTTCCCGCCGCCGGGGCACCTCTGCTGGACTGGCTCGGCTTCCTTAAAGTCGCGCCGCTGTCGTCGCTTTCGGTCGATACGCCGGAGACCCGCTGGAACCGTGGAGCGATGCCGGTGCAGGCATCCGACTGGGCCTATGTCCAGGAGCACCGGGCCGCGCTCCGGCAGGACTTCGTGACACGCAATTACAGCCTGGTCATCCAGTACATTCTGCTGCATGGGCGAGCGGTCTGGGTGACCGTGATCTACTGCCTTTTGGCAGTCCTGACCACGCTGGTGGTAAACCCGCTCTGCGCCTATGCCCTTTCCCGGTACAACCTGCCCTACGGCAGCGGGGTGCTGCTGTTCCTGCTGGCGACCATGTCGTTTCCGTCGGAAGTCTCGCTGATTCAGAACTTCCTACTCCTGAAACAGTTTGGCCTCCTGAACTCGTTCGCGGCACTCATCCTGCCCGGTGCGGCCAGCGGCTACTCGATCTTTCTGCTAAAGGGCTTCTTCGACAGCCTGCCGCGCGAACTGTACGAAGCGGGGACACTGGACGGCGCGAGCGAGCTGCGGATGTTCTGGACTATCACGCTCCCTCTTAGCCGCCCGATCTTCGCTTATATCGGCCTAGCCTCGTTCACGGCGGCCTATGGGAGCTTTCTGTATGCGATGACGACCTGTCAGGACCACCACATGTGGACTCTGATGGTCTGGGTGTATGAGCTTCAGACCAGTGGTGCGCCGCAGTACGTGATGATGGCCGCCCTGACACTCGCGACTATTCCAACCCTTCTCGTGTTTGTATTCGCCCAAAAAATCATGCTGCGCGGGATCATCCTGCCCAGCTTCAAGTAAATCTCTCGAAGTGGTTTTTTATGTATCCTTACGATGACAACCTGGATTTTACCGCTCTGCGTGCCGAGCATCAAGCCCAGCATGGCCTAACCATCGCCTATATCAAGAGGCGGGTGGGGGAGGGTATGGAGTACGCGAATGAAGTCGCGGAGGCAGTCGTGTCCGCTGAGGGCGGTTACTACCAGCTCCGCGAGATGCCGGAGGAGTTCGCCGGGGCGCTCGGGGCGGGTGTCTCCCATCGGCTGGTTGCCGATGCGGAGGCTTGGGAAACACTGCGTCAGGTCTTGCAGCTGGTCGAGGGCGTGTCTTCAGGAACTCAAGCCGTCCGCTCCCTCTCCCTGTACGTTTTGTACGCCGGGGGCAGCCTGCGCACCCGGCAGGGGATGTTCGTCTTCGACCAGAAGCCGGGAGAAGCCGCCTTCGCCCATGGCCGTTGGCAGCCCGAGCTGCTCCCCCGCTTCTTCAAGCTGCGCCTCGACGCCGGCGATGCCCCTCTGCCGCCCGCCCTGGGCCTCTCGAACGGCGTGCTGTTCTTCCTCGCCCCCCAAAACCACGACGATGGCCGCTGCCTCCTCGCTACCCTCGCCCGCACCCCCGCCATGCAGGACCTGGGCCTGCGTGCTGCGCCGACGATGATGAATTGATTTCGCGTAATTAAAGTATTCTTTAATTAGCGTCGGCCTTATTAAAGAATAATGCTGTATTCTTTAATTACCATCAGGAAAGAGGTTCCGCGCCTTCGTTCAGGATGTCAAGGTAGCGTCGGTAAACATATAAACGTTTGCGCGGCCTTCCCGTCAGCTCCTGTACTATGTCAAGCTTTTCCAGATTTCGGACTGCCGTGATAACAGTAGGAACACTTAGGTGAAGTGCTTCGGCGGCGTTAGTAATAGTGAGCAATGGACCAGCCTGCAATTGTCCAAAAACACGCAGCGCGGAGCTGGCCGATTGGCCCAAAGTTTCGATCCGGCGGCGATCCTCTGCAAAAATTTGTAAAATGGCCTGTGTCGTCTGTGCCGCTCCATTTGCCGTTTCCAGCACACCTTCCAGGAAAAAGCGCAGCCACTCCTCCCAATCTCCCGTATCCCGAATCTGCTGGAGATGGTCGTAGTAAGATTCCCGGTTGGTCTTGAGGTAAAGACTTAAATAGAGTAAAGGCTGAGCGATTGCTCCTTCTGCACAGAGCAGCAGAGTGATCAGCAGTCGCCCCACACGCCCGTTTCCGTCGAGGAACGGGTGAATGGACTCGAATTGAACATGGGCCAATGCTGCTTTAATCAAAGTCGGCGTCGGAACCGGATCATTATGCCAGAACTTTTCCAACGCTCCGAGACACTCCATAAGTTTTTCCGGCGGTGGGGGGACATAACGAGCATTGCCGGGGCGAGATCCGCCGATCCAATTCTGCGACCGCCGGAATTCCCCCGGCGATTTATGGCTGCCGCGAGCTCCCGAGAGCAGGATCGCATGAAGCTCACAAACCAGCCGCAGCGAAAGCGGAAAGCCCTCAGCGATGCGCTGCAAGCCATGTTCCATTGCCGCAACATAATTTGAGACTTCCTGCACATCGTCCAGAGGGACGCCAGGCATTTCTTTACTTTCATAAAGCAGCAAATCGGAAAATGAGGACTGCGTTCCTTCGATTTGTGACGAAAGCAGTGCCTCTTTACGAATGTAAGAGTACAAAAAAAGTCGCCTGTCCGGCAGCAATGTCCCAATACCATCCAGTCGCCCCAGGGCGCGGTTTGCCTGCTCCAAAAGCTGTTGGATAGTGAATGTTATCTCTAGGGGTGGTTCAGGTGGCAGCGGGGATGGCACAAAAGCCAGAAATGGCTCTGGTGAAGTCGAGCTGCGATGATATTGGCCTGAGTTGCGGTTCATAGCAGTTCCTTATTAAAGAGGTCTTTAATAAGTATACCGGTTATTAAAGAAAAGGCTCATATTCTTTAATAAGGGCCGTGTAACGAAAGGATATCTTCGTTATATCACGCCAGCCACACACTCGACTCCCCTAAACGCTGATGAATCAGACCCCGCAGGGCGATCTGCGCTGCTGTCAGGCGGGCGGGGGCGATGACGGGGCAGGAGACGCGCAGGGTGAGCTTGGCGGCATCCATCGCTCCGAGGCCCTGCACGGTCGGCGGACCGGCCAGGCCAAGATCGGGCTGCTCACGGGCCAGCTCTTCCCCAGCTTGGTTGATGATCTCCACCACATGGTCCATATCGGCGGTGGAGGCGACCCCAATCTCGATAAACGAGGCCACCGCGCCGCGGCTCTGGTTGCAGACCGACGAAATATCACCGTTGGAGAGGATGTAGAGCTTGCCGACATCGTCGCGGAGGCGGGTCGTCCGCAGGCCGATCTCCTCGACTGTTCCCGTGACTACCCCGATGGTAACGTAATCCCCGATGCCGTACTGGTTTTCCAGCAGAATAAAGAACCCCGAGATCATGTCCTTGACCAGCTTCTGTGCCCCGAAGCCCACGGCCAGCCCGGCCACGCTGGCGGTGGTCAGCAGGGGGATGGGATCGAGCCGCAAAGCCCGCAAAATCATGATGCCGAAAACGAAGTTGAGGATGTAGCCGAGGGAGCTTTTGACCAGACCGGCCAAAGTCTTGATCCGGGAGGCCTGCGCAGGCTCGATTCGTTTCTCGCCATGGGCCAGCACAGGCAGCAGAACTTTGTCGATCAATCGGTACACGGCAAAGCGCAGCAAAAGGTAAATGACGAGAATCTTGCCGATCTCGGCCACAACCATCCACGACGATTCGCCCTGCCAGAACTCACGGTCGAAAACCGAGCCGGTGAGGGGGCGGGGCGATTCAGGAGTAGCTGGATTGGACGCAGGCATAGTGCTTATTGTAGCACGTCACGGCGCGGTTTTACAGCACCGCATCCAGATAACTGGGCGTGTCCGGCAGAAAACCAATGGTCCGCTTGGCGGCGGCGCGGTCCGCCCCATACGCCCCGTGTGCCTTCTTCTGGCGGTTCAAGGCGTCCATCTCCCGCATGATGCGGCCCACTTTGCGGTAGAGCAGCTTATGCGCCATTTTGTCGGCGTCCTGGATCTGCGTCACGACCCCGAGCAGGGTCGGGTCAGCGGCCAGCAAGCTGGGGGTATCGCGCATGCTTTCGATGATCGACCGCTTCGCCCCTAAAATGCGGTCGAAGGCGATCAAGTCATCCGTCTCCAGGGCCGCGATCTGCTCCAAAGCAAGCTCCCTCAGATAGCCGAACTTCGCACGCTCGGAACTGCCGCTGATGAGTGACATTCTCTTTATTCTCTTCTCTCGCTTACTTTCTTCTCTCGCTTACTTTCAGGCCGCGATCCGCTCGATTGCGATGGGGGCTTTGCGGGCCTGACACTGGCGGTCCACCTCGGCCCAGGCTTCGCGCAGCTCGCGCAGGGCTTCGATAGCCTGCTCAACAAGCTCCGGCCTATCATGGATGTTGGCCTCGGTCAAGGTGTCGAACAGGCCGACATACATCGTATCCAGATGTCTCGCGACCGCGCCGCCGGCCCCGAAGTCCAGCGTGTCCCGCAGATGAGAGATAATCGCCTGGGCCTTGCCGATATTCTCCGACTGCTGATCGTATTTTTTGACCCGCATGGCCGGAAGCGACTGGCTGAGAAACCGGATGGCTCCATCATAAAGCATAACGACCATGCGGGTCGGGGTCGCCGTTTCCACGTTGTTCTGGCGATACTGCGCGTAAGGGTTGGGTAGGCTCATTGTGTCTTTCGTGCTGACTTACTTCTCGGGACTAGCATACTTCTCGGGACTGGATTACTTCTTCGTGCTGGAAGTGCTGGTCGTATTGCCGATCTGGGCATTGAACGCATTGCCCTGTGCCTGCAAAATGCTGATGCGCGTCTCCATCTGGCTGAAAAGCTGCGTGAGATAGTCGGTATAGGTGCTGACCGAAGCTTGAATCTGTGCGATCTGCGCCTGGGTATCGGAAATCTGGGAGTTCAGCCCCGTCTCCGCTCCAGCGACCGCTCCGTTGATTGGGTCCAAAAGCTGGGTCAGCGTCTGGCTGAGGCTGTCGGCCACCCCGTGCGTCACCGCGACATGGCTAGGGGTCGCGCCGGAGGCCGCCGTCGCACTCACCAGCAGCTGCAGGCCCTCGGTCGTCGCGTTCCCGGCATTGCCCGCGAGCGTTCGGCCGGTGCCTGTTGCCGGCTCACCGTTGATGGTCCCGGTTACGTCCAGGCCGGTGTTCACGAGGAGGGAGGGGCCGATCCCGGAGTTGGTCGCGGCAGCGGCACTATCGGAAGTGACAGCAAAGCTGTTGCCCGAGCCGTACTTCTGCGACGACAGCACCAGATGGTTGCTTGAATCGACACTGGCGTAGATATTTGAGTTCAAGCTGCTGGTGTTGTTGATTAGCGAGACTGTGTCCTGAAGCGTGCTGCCGACGGGCAGGGTTAGCTTGACCCCGGCGGGGAACAATGCTCCTGAAAAGCTCAGCGTTTCCGGGGCACCGCTGACTCCCGTGTTCGCCGTAGCGGAAACACCGACCGACTGCGTGGCGGGCCGCGTAATATTCACGACGTATCCCGTGCCGCTGGTCGCGGCCGTTTTAGGGCTGGCCGAGACGAATGAAATATCGGTGCCATCGGTCGTGCCCGATGCGCTGAAAAGATTGGAGACCTTTGTGGGATCGGTCTGCAGCACGGTGGTTAGAATATTGGAGTCTACGGACAGCTTGCCGTCCTGTCCGAGCGTGACCCCGATGGACTCGAGTGTCGTGTTCCCCGAGACGGCGGTTAAAGCCCGCGAGAGCTGGTCCTGCACCTGAGAAAGTGTCGTGTTTCCGAAGAGGGGCGCATTGGTCCCGGCGACTCCCGCTGCGCTGTCGGTCGGGGGCGTGAACTTGTTTTCGGCCGCGACGAAGTCTTGAATAGCATTGTAGGCCGATGCCAGCGACTTCACCGCCTGCACCACGGTGTCCGTGTTCTGCGTGACGCTTAGATCAGTGACGCCCGGAGTCGCAACTGTCCCCGAAAGCAGCTTGATGGTCGCCCCCGGAATAACATCGCCTATGGTATTAGAAGAGCGCGTCAGGTCCAGGCCGTCGAGATTAAACTTCGCATCTTTCGCCGCTGAGGCGACCTGCGTGTAGGGCGTCTGCAAAACCCCTAGCGTGCCTAGAACGCCGTTTGGGTCGCCAAAAGTGGGTGCCGTGCTGCTTTTATTGACGATCTCCAGCTGATGGATGCGGCCAAGATTGCCGTTGACATCCGGCAGGGTGACGACCTCGGCACTGACACCGCTGACTCCCGCCTGATTGATCGCATTCGCCACATCCGCCAGCGAGGCCGTATTCAGGTTGATCGCGATATCGGCTTCATTTCCGGCCCCGGTCCCGCCGTTGGAGATGTGAAAGGTGCCGTTTGCCGCCGCTCCAGCCTTGATCCCCAGCAGGGTGCCGACGGACTGCGTGGCACTGGCAAGAGACAGCGAGGCTGCTCCGGTATAGGCCGTGCCGCCCTGCGTGAAATTGACCGCGCTGCGTACCCCCGCCGCGCCGCTGCCAAGCACTCCCAGGCTGCCAAGAACCCCGCCGGTGACATCGGCGGCGGCGATCGTGTTCGCCGCACCCGACAGGTGGCTGGTCAGGGTCAGCCGAAAGTCGTTCGGACCAACATTCACCACGGTCGCGCTGACGCCAGTCTGGGCGGCGTTGATTTTGACGGCCACATCGGTCAGCGCATCCGTGCTGCTGATGGCGACGCTCTTGCCGTTGAGCGTAAAGCTCCCCGATTTCCCCAAAGCCGTGCTGCCGCTGGTGACTGAGGCCGACACGACCTTCTGGGCGGTCGCAAGCTGCGTCACCGAGAGGCTGTGGTCGCCGGGCGTCGCGCCAGGCAGGGTGGTGATTGTCGCTACGGTTGGGGCAGATGAGCTTGCCGCGGTCGTGTTGAAAGTCGACGCCTGACTAAGTGTCGCCACGGCGGACTGCAGTGAAGATAGACCGGAATTGAACTGCTGGAAGGCGGCCAGCTGACCGTTGTAAGTGTCGTCTTTGCCCTGAAGCAGCTTGATAGGCTTCTGGGCTACAGTGGTAAGCTGGGCGATAATACCGGCCGAGTCGATGCCGGAGGCAAGACCGGAAAAACTGATGCTGGGTGTACTCATAACGGTGGGTCTCCTGCGATAGCTTTAATATCGGCGGCGAGGAGAGGTTTCTTTAGAGACTAAACGAAAAAACGGGGGCTGCCGAAGCAGCCCCCGTTGGGTCAGGAGCGGGCCGGATTACTGAAGAAGCTTCAGGATGGCCTGCGGTGCCTGGTTGGCCTGCGCCAGGGCGCTGGTACCGGCCTGAACCAGGATCTGGTTCTTCGTGAAGTCGACGATCTCCGAAGAGAGGTTCGTGTCGCGGATGGTGCTCTGGGAAGCATCCGTGTTCTGCTGCGCAACCCCGAGGCTGCGGACATTCGACTCCAGGACGTTGCTCTGCAGTGCGCCCAGTTTCTCGCGGGTCGTCGAAACGTCCGCGATGGCCTGGTCGACGATCTTCAGGGCATCCTGCTGCGCTGCGCCGGTCGCGTCGGCGACATTCAGCGCACCGCCGTTGAGCAAGTCGCCCAGGTTGAAGGACTTGCTGGCCGCATTCGTGTAATTGCCCAGGTTGCTGGCTTTCGAGCTGCCGATGCTGACATTGACGGTCTGGCCGGCATTCGCACCGATCTGGAACTGCAGATCCTGGCCGGAGACGGCCTTGTCGGCGGTCGCACTGAATGTTCCGATGGTACCGCCCAGGGTGGAGCTGGTCGAGAGCGACAGGCCCTTGAGCGTGCCGGTCGAGAAGCCGAACGTTTTACCATCCGGGCTGATCGTATCGCTGGTTTGGCCGTTGATCGTCAGCGAACCATTTGCGCCAGTCGTCGTGACTGCCGTCGAGGCATACGCGCCGCCGCCGGCATTTGTCAGGCCCGAGTAATCCGAAGTCGAAGCAGCCTTGCCCGTGGCCTGGCTGGTGAAGACGGCGGTGGAACCGGCCGTGGTGACGGCGTAGTTCAGGCCCGTCTGCTGCTGAATGGCGGTCGCGACCTGCGCCGCCGTGTTCGCCGTGCCGGTTAGGGTGACCGCTTTGCCTTCTATCGAGAAGTTGCCGCCGAATGTACCCGCCGTCACAGCGGAAGTGAAAGTGACTGTCTGCTTCTCGGCGGTCGCCGCGGCGGAGGTGACGTTGCCGCTGGTGATAGGAACCGCACCGTAGCCGGCGGCCTGGGATACGATGCTCAGGTTGTTTCCGGCTGCTGCGACTGCGGTGCCGGTCCCGCCGGTGATCACGGCGGAAGAAGAGCTGGCGGAGCCGTCGAGCAAGTTCTTGTTGTTGAACTGCGTAGTTCCGGCGATCCGGTTGATGCTGGCGACTGCCGAAGCAATCGAGTCCTGGTTGGCTTTAAGGGCGGTGGGGTCGTTTGCACCGACGTTCGCGGCATGCACCACGAGCTGGCGGATGTTGATGAGCAGGGCATGAACTTCGTTCAGAGCGCCTTCTGCGGTCTTCACCACGTTAATGGCGTCGTTCGTGTTGGAAGTGGCCTGGGTCAGACCGGCGGACTGAGCACGGAGGCTTTCCGAGATGACGAGGCCCGAAGCATCGTCAGCAGCGGAGTTGATACGAAGGCCTGACGAAAGGCGCTCGATGTTCTTCGCGACATTGCTGCTGTTGATGCTAAGGTTATACGCTGCCTCGGCGGCGGTGGTGTTGGTGTTGATACGGCTGGACATTGTTTTTTCTTCCTTGACGTCACCGGGGGTAACCGTATGACGAGCGTGTGTGACTTTGGCTTCCTGCCAAGAGGGTGTACTGCCTTCGAATGCGTGTGGTTCCTATCGGAACTTTGGAGGCGGGCTTACAGGAAACCGCCCTTTGCGAGTGCGGTCTGCTTTGGCCCCGATAAGTCGGCACTGCTTCCGTCTGCGTACAGCTATATTGTCGGCACGCAATGCCGGTTCTTTAGGGTCGATTTCCTGAAAACAATACGAGACTTTCGCAGAGTTCGCCGGTTGACTTTTCCCGGCGGCACTGGTATAGTAAAATGATGGAGAAGGATGCCCCGGCGGCACTGCACGAGAATGAGGCTTTGCAGGATAAAGACGCATTGCGCGACAGCCTCGGCGAGGCCCTGCAGGCCCTGGGACGGTCGCCGCTGCTCTCGCTGCCGATCATCGATCCCGAAACTGGTCAAGTCATTGCGGTCCTGGCCCGGCCCGAGGCACTGCCGCCACCGGCTCCGCCGCGTCTCGGCGGAATGGCGACGCCGCTCGGGGTGTACCTGACTGATGGAGTATCGTCGGGCGGAGCCGGTTTCTGGGGCCTGTTTCTCACCGGCGTGATCATGAGCCTTTTCGCGCTGACGGCCCAGGCCGCCGTGCATGGAATTACCCTGCTCATCGCGGCCCATCCGGCATTTCTCGCCGAATGGCAGCGCGTGGTACCGCCCAACATCCGCTACTCGCTGGCGGCACTGACGCCCTGGCTGCCCTTGCCGTTCGTGTTCCTCCTGCTGCGCCTCGCTCCGCTCTCAGGGACACATGCCGCCGAGCATCAAGTTGTTCACTGTGTCGAGCGATTTGCGCCGCTAGTCCCCGAGACGGTCCGGTCCATGCCGCGTGTCCATCCGCGCTGCGGAACCAACCTTTTTACTGGATTTACGCTGTTCCTGCTGACTTTCGTGATCGTCTTCAGTGCCACGGCGGAATTTGGCTGGCAGCCGCTGGACGGTGCTTCGCTCGGCGCGATCCTTGCCGCCCCGCTGGCCCTGTTCAGCTGGCGGCGGGTGGGCGGCTGGGTGCAGCAATGGTTCGCGACCCGCCCGGCGACCGATCAGCAGATCGCCGGGGCGATCCGTGCCGCCGAGCAGGTGCTTTCGCGCCGCCGGAAACGCCTGGAGCGCAGCGGGCCGCCGCGCCTCGCCCCCATCCGCCGCCTGTGGAGCATGGGCCTGGCACAGATCCTCGTCGGCTACTGCGCGGTCCTGAGCGTATTGACCGCCGTGCTGATGGTTTGGCCCGGCCTGGCCGGATGGCTGGGGAATTAAGAGACGAAAAAGTTAAGAGAGATTAACGTTCTGAGGAGTATCGCGTGATCAAAGAGCAGCTGGCCGAAAAGATTTTAGATGTACTGAAAATTGCCAAAACGAACGGGACGCTGGCCCTTGACACCATGCCCGAAGTCACCCTGGAGATGCCGAAAAACCGGGCGCACGGCGACTGGGCCACCGGGGTTGCCCTCGGTCTCGCCCGGACGCTCGGGATGCCGCCGCGCGAAGTCGCCGAGAAGATCGTCGGCCTGCTGCCGATTGGCGGCGACTCGCTGATTGCGAAAGCCGACATCGCCGGGCCGGGGTTCATCAACTTGACGCTCAGGCAGGACTGGCTGGGCGACATTCTGCGGCGCATTGAGGCGCAGGGCGAGAAGTTCGGGCAGTCGCATACGGGAGACGGACAAAGCATCGTCATCGAATTCGTTTCGACGAACCCCAACGGCCCGATCACCGTCGCCGGGGGACGCAACGCCGCCATCGGCGACACGATGGCCTCCCTGCTCACCGCGACCGGTTACCGAGTCTCACGCGAGTACTACATCAACGATGCCCTGAACTCGGTGCAGATGAACAACTTCGGCAAGTCCGTCTTCTTTCGCTACCGGGAGCTGCTCGGTCACGGCGGGCAGGAGTGGGACGAGATGTACCGGGGCGAATATGTCGCCGACGTTGCCCGGGAAGTCCTGGAAAAAGACGGTGCCGTTTACGAGAACGCCGACATCGACGATCCCGAGACGACGCGCATCTTCCGCGGCCTCTCCGAGTCGGGCATGATCGCCCAGCAGAAGACCGATCTCGAAGCCTTTGGCGTGGTGTTCGATACCTGGTTCAGCGAGTCGACTCTGCACTCCGACGGCCGCGTGCAGTCCGCCATTGATGAGGTGACAAAGCGCGGCTTCACCTATCAAAAAGACGGGGCGCTCTGGCTCAAAGCCACGGAGTTTGGCGACGACAAGGACCGGGTCCTGATGCGGGCCGACGGCACGCCGACCTATATCGCCGGAGATTTAGCTTACCACAAAGACAAGTTCGACCGGGGTTTTGACCGCGCGATCAATGTCTGGGGTGCAGACCACGCCGGGTACGTCTCGCGCACGAAAGCGGGTATCGCCGCTCTCGGCTACGATCCGAACCGCCTGTACGTCCTGCTGTATCAGCTTGTCAGCATCGTCAAAGACGGCGAAGTCGTCATGTCGTCTAAGCGCAAAGGCAACATTCTCGAGCTAAAGGCCGACCTCATCGAGGAGATCGGAAAAGACGCCGCCCGGTTTTTCTTCCTGATGCGCTCGCCGCATAGCACGCTCGACATCGACATCAACCTGGCGAAGAAGACCGAAAAAGACAACCCCGTTTACTACGTCCAGTATGCCTATGCCCGGATCGCCCAGGCCATTCAGAAAGCTCTCGACGAGAAGAACGCCCCCGTGCCCCTCGCCGCTGATGCCGATCTTAGCCTGCTGACCGAAGACACGGAAGCCGCGCTCATCAAAAAGCTGAGTGAGCTGCCGGACGAAATCGCTCTCTCCGCAAGTGAGTACGCCCCGCAGCGGCTGGTGCAGTACGCCCGCGACCTGGCCGCCGTCTTCCACAGCTTTTACGACGCCGGAAACCGCAGCCCCGCCCTGCGCGTAGTCTGCGACGACCCGGAAACCCTCAAGGCCCGTTTGGTACTTGTCGCCGCAACACAGACGGTTCTGCGGAACTCGCTCTCACTGCTCGGCCTTTCCGCCCCGGAGCGGATGTGATGCAAGTCCATTAAGGAGATAGCACATGGTTTCATTGAGCAAACTGGGAATGGCAGCAGGAATCGCGCTGATTTTGACTGCTCCGGCAGCGTGCGTCTGGGCAGACCAAAACTTGGTGGTAAACGGCAAAATCGCCTCCACGACCGTCCGCACCATCGACGGCACCCCCTACGTGAAAGTGTCTGACATCGCCAAGGCTTTCAGCATGACAGTGATGAAACGCCCCGGTGGATACGAGATCGCCAAGCCCGGCGGTGCCAATCAAGTTCAGGGGCTACAGGGCAAAGTCGGTGATTTGCTTTTTGATGGCCGGTGGCACTTCCAGGTGCTGAGCGTGTCTCAGCCGGAAGCTTATACGATGAAGACCCCGGATGACGAGCCAAGTTCCTATCCCGCCGATACGCTTAATTTCGACCGAAAAACGCAGGTGGTTCGCCCTAAGCCGGGCTACAAACTGGTGGTGATCCAGTGCCGTATCAGTAACGGGCAAAAAAGCAAGCAGACATTCTGGCTCGCCGCGAAAGACGGCAACAATGCTTTGGCGGATCGCCAGGGCGAGTCCTATGCTCCGGTCGGATACGATTTGGAAGGGGCACCCATCCAAAGCAAGCCGCTTTTGCCCGGTGCGAAAACGGAGTTTCCCATACTCTTCAGTGTCCCCCAAAATGTCGAGCCGAAAGACCTGATCTTCACCCTGCGCAACAACGATTTCACCCAAAAGAGAAACGATGTACGCGTTTCGCTGACCCCCGCATTACCATGAAATACCCTTCCCTTGTCTCACCAACCCTCCTTCTCTGTGCTCTTGCCCTCCTGCCCACGCTGAAGTGTGTCGCCAAAGAGGCCGCCCCGCCCCCTGCGCCGCCGCCCGTACTGCTGAAGCCGGAGGCGGGCGGGACCTATCAAGACTCCAAAGGCGGAATGCACCCGTGGAGCATCGGGCAGGCGCATATCCTGACCTGGGACAAAGCCGCTTACCTGCCGGTCGGGGCCGCATTTAGCCCGCTGTCCTGGACGGGAAGCGGAAGCGATGAAGAGTGGGCGAAAGATGTGCTCACACTCAGCGTTTTCAGCAAGCGAGGCGTCCGCGAAGTCACCCTGTCCGCCGGAAAAAAGGGTTTGACCCATGTGCCTGCTGCCGCCGTGCAGCGGGTGCTGGATTATCTGGATGCGAACAACTTTCGCTACGGGCTGGAAATCGCCGATTTCCCGAAAGACCCGCTGGTCGGAACGATCGTCAAGCCGTCGGTCTACCGCAACACGGCCGCCTCCGGCGCGGCACCAACTGAATTCCGGCATATCCCGAACCTGGCAGGCGGCTTTTACGTGCTTGTCTCTCCCCATGACGGCGAAATCCAGGAGACTGGCCCGGCGCGGCTGATGGACTCGGAGACGGCCCTGGCCGCCCCGAAAGCGGCGACCCCCGGCGATGTGCTCCTTCTGTATCCTGAGCGTCTGTATCTCGCGGGCACCCCGGAGAGTCACCTGCCGGATTTGTGGCAGGGCTACGACGAATACCGAGACCGCGTACTGGCCTTCTTCAGCCGCGTGAAGCTCGGCCCAGGATTTCGCTTCTTTCTCGACCCGCTGACGGAGCAGATCGGCTTCGGCGGCGAAGTGGACAATGTCATTCCGACGACCGACGGTTACCGCCTGGACTTCGAAGCCTGGCTCAATCAGAAGTATAACCATAATGTCGATGATTTGAACCGGGGGTGGGGGATCATGGATAAGAATCTGCCCGACTTCACCGTCGCTGCCCGCAGCATCCCGCTTTGGGCCGGAGCAAAGGGCATTCCCGCTGTTTATGACCCGGTCAAAAAGACGACCTATATGGTGCTGAACAAGCCGCGTATCGCCGGACACACCTGGGACGACATCCGGGCGTTTCGACTGGAATCCGTACGTGGCTATATGAATTCCATGGCCGATGTCCTGAAAAAAGGGGTCGCCAATGTCCCCGTGGTCTACCAGTGGAGCGGGCGCAGTGCCCTGCTGACTAACAGTGACACGCGAGGGGGCTTTGACGGCATCAGCATGCCGGCCTCGGCCTCCGGTGCTTACGCCTTCGCACAGGCGGAAGAAAATCCCCGGACCACCTGGCTGATCGGAACGGACAGCGGGGCAGTTGATGCGGCCTCCGGCGACTGGGACACGCTGAAGACTTTCGGCGCACGCGGCTTCTTCGCCCCGGCGGAGACCACGGAAGCTGCCCGGCGTCTCGGAGAATACGGCTCGGCACTCTCATTCGAAGCGGTGGATCTGAACACCCGGCCCCTCGCCCTTGCGTACCCGGCAGGAGTAAATGATCTGCAGGCGGAAGTGCGGCGTTTGGCCAATGGAGTCTGGTGGCTGCCCTCCTACCGGGTTGGGGCGATCTTCGGGGCGGGGAGCGCGTTTACACTCGGCCCGCTGCTGCGGGGGTACCGACTGGTGGACCTGGACGGCGGCCCGACCCGCTTTGTGGTATGGTCCCCGCGCGGTGCGATGACCCAGGCCCGGCTGCCGTTTCCCAGAGATTCGAAGCCGCTGATCACCGACGCACGCGGTGTGCCGCTGAAGGTCGAACGAAAAAAAGGGACTTACAACATCCCGGTCGGAGCCGACCCGATCCTCATCAGCCGTGTTGCCAGTATTCCTCTGCCGCTCGATGCCGCCGAGGCTGCCGAGAAAGAAGCCCTACGGCTGCTGAAGCTGGCCAAAGAACAGGGCCTGGCGATCGATCTCATGCGCGAACGGCTGTTTTATGCGCAGAAGACTCTCGAAGACACACCCGAGAATGCCGACCTGCGCTATAACACTCTGGCACGGGCGATTGCCGAGATCTCTTATGCCCTTCAGCCCTATGTCTGGATCGAAGGGGAAAACGCAACGGCTTATACGTTCGACTCGCTCGTCTCCGATTCGGAGGCGTCCGGGGGGTCCTATCTCTCACTGGATACCACGCGTCAGCCGCCATCGTCCGGGACCGACCCGGACGGCGGCTACCATGCGGAGTACAAATTTTCGGTCAACACGACAAACCCCTACGCCGTTTGGATCGCATCGACGCCCACACGCAGCTCGGCCCCCTTTACCTGGAGAATCGACAATGGGGGAGAGAACGAAGTGCTGGATGTCGAGACCGAAGGCGGGACTTATGCCGGGAAGTTTCTTTGGAGCCGCCTCGGGGATGCAACCCTCACGCGCGGCCCGCACACGCTGACTGTCACCGTCACCGGCCCGCGTCCCCGCGACAGCCGGTATTCGCTTGCGATCGACGCTTTCTGCCTCAGCCGTGTGCCCTTCCACCCGGATGGCGCGGCCCTCCCCGCCATCGAGTTCCTGCCGCCACCCCCGGAGGACAAAAGTAAGAAGGGTAAGAAGAAGTCTTAGCCCTCCCCGCGCCGCTCCATGAAATGGCTCCGCAGCACACGTGGCGTCTCCGCCTCTACCGATGCGCGGCCAAAGAGCAGGTCCATGGTCCAGCCTGTGACCACACGTGCTTTCCGGCCCCAGTGGGGGATCTTGACCAGGTAGACAGTCCTCCATAGGAACCAGGCCAGGAACCCGGAGAACTTGAACCACTTGATCTGCGCCACCGCGACATGATCCCCAAGCACGATGAACTCGCCTAGGCTCCGGAACAGAAAAGGCTTCGGCTCCTGCCCGCGCAGAATGGCCAGGACGTTCCGCGCCAGCCTTTTGGCCTCCCGCTCCGCATTCTGCGCCGTGCCGGTGTAGGGACGGCCCTCTTCCAGCAGGTTGGGGATCGAGGCGCAGTCGCCCATCGCCCAGACTCCCGGAAGATCCTTGATCGCCATAGTTGGCTCGACTAGAATCGCCCCTCTTTTATCCTTTGCACACTCCAGCGTTTTTGTCAGCGGCGACGGCATCACGCCCGCCGACCAGAGCAGCGATCGCGTAGGAATCACTTCCCCTTTGCTTAGCGTAATCGCACATTCGCTTGCGCATTCGATCTTCTGTCCCAGCCGGATCTCGATCCCACGCTTTTGAAGCTGCCGCAGGGCATAATTCGCGAGGGCGGGATCGATCGACGGCAGTATCTTTTCCGCCATATCTATCAATATGACCCGGATTTCATCAGGACGGATATTTGGATACGCTCGCGAAGCGTGCTTCATCAGATCGCGCATTGCCCCTGCCGCTTCCACGCCCGTATAGCCCGCTCCGACCACGGCGACCGTTAGGAGTGCCTGCCGCGCCGTCGTATCCGCTTCCTCGTTCGCCTGCTCTAATGCCGCCATCAAATGGTTCCGCAGCAGTGAAGCATCATCCAGCGATTTCAGTGTAAACGCCAGTTTTTCGATCTCCGTCTGCCCGAAAAACGAGGAAGTACTTCCCAGGCTCAAGATCAAGTGGTCCGCCTGAAGTGTCTCCATTTCATCATTCAGAGGCCGTTTATAGGTGACCGTTTTTGCCTTGATATCGATTGTTGTCACTTCGCCCATGACAAACCGCGTTTTCTTTAAGAATGCCCGCAGCGGCGAGACAACATCACCTTCGTCCAGCATTCCGCCTAATGTTTCAGTCAGAAACGGCGTGAATAAGAGGAAGTTATCCCGGCTCACCAGTGTGACTTCGATGTCGTCTCGCACACCGGCCAGCTTCTCCAAAGTCTGTGCTACTTTCAGGCCGCCGAAGCCTCCACCGACGATAATAATTTGTTTCTTTGCCATGAATTGATTATACCTGACTATCCTGCAGTGTCATTGTGAACATGACCGCTTGATATACCTAAGACTACGATGTATATTGTAGGCATGAATGACGACCAGGAGCTTAAAAAAGGCAGCACCCCAATATTGATACTGTCTGTTTTGTCGAGCGGCCCGAGCCACGGGTACGCCATCGCCCGCGAGATCCAGCGGCTCAGTGCTGAGGCTCTCAAAGTCGGGGAAGGGGCTTTATACCCCGCTCTCCGCATCTTAGAGGGCGCCCCCCTGGTGGAGAGCACCTGGGAAATCCAGCCCAGCGGCCCCTCCCGTCGTATTTATACGCTGACGGAGGCCGGTCATGCCAAGCTCGCCGCGTCGCGCCGGTCTTGGCAGCGGTTTTCAAGTGCCGTGAATGCCGTTCTCGGCGATACTTCAGGAGGGACGCCCCATGTTCAGCCCGCTTAACGACCCGCAACTGGAACTGTGGTTCCAGCGTTTCAATGCGCCATTAAAACGCCTGCCAGCTGAGGAGCGTGCCGCTTTGCATCAGGAAGTAAGGCAGCACCTGGAAGCGTTGGCGAAGGCAAATGAAGAATTGGGAAGTTCCCCAGAGGAAGCCTGGGAATTTGCGTTGGCGCAGTTTGGAGACCCGGCCCGTATTGGAAGAAAACTTGGTCAGAAACATCAGCAGAGCAAAACAGGGATACGTGACGGCTTGAAGGCTGTATTATTCGGGACAAATTTACACTTACTGTGGGGAGTCACTACCACTTTGCTCGCCCACCTTGTGTATTTTGGCTGCCTCGTACTGCAGCAATTCCTTTACGTGGATACTTCGTGGGCGATTACTGTTATGCCGCTCTCTGGTTCGTGGACGTGGCGGACAATGGCAGGCTGCGCGATTGCCTATCTCATCAGTGTCACGAAACGGGGATGGTATAAGCCTGCTCTGACGGACTTTAAGCTGACGCTGCCGAGGCGGTGGGTGCGGGTGGGTCGATAAGAACCCACCCCGCAGCAAGCTGCGACCCTCCCGAAACGGGAGGGTGAGCGGGAAGGCAGTCGCAAAGTTTGTCTTCTTGATGCCAGCTCTTCGTAGAGCCACATACCAAGACCAATAAACCCCTTGTCCACCACCGCTCTACCCTCCCGTTTCGGGAAGGTCGCAGCTTGCTGCGGGGTGGGTTCCTATGGCCGACTCGGCGTCGTCCCGAAGCTGCCCGGATGCTGCAGCCCTGCGGTACCCACCATCGCCAAAATGACGACCCAGTAGACGATTCCTAGTACCAGGAAGCCCGTCCCGACCATGCCGCAGATGCGGCCTGCCGTCACGTTCCCCTGACCGACCGGGTTGCCGGTTCCGGCATTGATCGAGGCAAGTGCATTGTTCCCCATGACCCAGGCGACCGGCCCAAGCAGGGGGAAACAAACGATGCTCAAAATGCCCAGTATGAGAATCAGTGTGCCATTATCCGATTGTGGCGGTCCGCCATACGGGTTGGACATATTAGGCTGCGGCGGCCAGGGCGGCTGCCCGCCGGGAGGGGGAATGCTCAAGTGTTTGTCTCCTTTTTCTGTTCCATTTTTGTCTGTCTCAGCAACTGTGTGTCACTCTCTTTGCCAATTGTACCCGTATTCGCGCAAGACTTTGAACTAAAACCGCTATCGGGTCTCACGCGGCAGTGCCGCCGACAGCAGGTCGGCACGCTGGCGCTGAGCGGGATAGGACGAACGCCCCACCGTAACCGTGCAGGGGTGGGGAAATGTGGCGACCAGCTCCGTCAAACGCACCTGCAGGCGGCCCACGACCGTCTCCCGCGTGGCTCCCGTGTGCGGCAGCAGGGTAATAAACTCATGCTCCTCGAAACGGGCGACCAGGTCGGAGCGGCGCATGCAGTCCTTGACCGTCTCGGCGATCTTCGCAAACAGCGCGGCCTCCGACAGCTCTGCCCCGACCTGCACCCGGATAATCGACAGCTCCAATTGGTGGCGTTTCGCACGGGACAGCTCTTCATCGAGGCGGTCATCGAAATAGCGGCGGGTGAAAAGGCCGGTTACGGAGTCGATCACGGTGGGGGCCGTTTCCGCTGCTTCTTGAGCGACGACTTCTGGGCCATGCGCGGCATGGCGTCGCCGCTGTCGCTCATGCTGCAGCGCGGCCTCCCGGACAGCATCGCTGCGGAACATCTGCTGCAGCTTCCGGGCGGAGTTTTTGAGGATATGGGAAACGTAGTTGTTGGAGACGCCGAGGGCGCGGGCGATCTCGGTCTGGCTCTGGTCCTGATAGTAGAACGAATACAAGACTTTCTGCTCGATCTCTTTGAGCCGCAGCAAAGCCGCTTCCAGAACCACTTTGTCTTCAATCGGAAGCTCGGTGCGGGAAGCCTCCGTGTTGCTCTCGGCGACTTGGACCCGCGAGGCCCCGTTTTCCTGAGCCTCGTCGAGAGACTGCACGGAGAAGATGGCGCGGGTGGAGCGAATGCGGGCGACTTCTGATTCGTTTAAGCCCAGCGAGGCCGCGATTTCACTGTCCGACGGCTCCCGGCCCATCTCCTGGGTCAAGCTCTCCGCCTCTCGCCGCACCTTCTGGGCCATCTCCTGGAGCCAGGCGGGTTCTTTGATAATCTGGCTGCGGTCCCGCAGGAAGTGGCGCAGGTGACCATCGATGTGATGGGTGGCGTAGGTGATCAGCTTCACCCCGCGCGTCGGGTCATATTGGTCGATCCCGTGGATCAGCCCCAGAAAGCCCTCTTGAACCAGGTCTTCCAGAGGCACCGCCGACGTGAAAAAATGCCGGGCCTGCTTTTGCACCAGAGGGCGAAATTGCAGAACCAGCGCGTCGCGGGCGGCGGCGGCCCCAGGGCCGCCGCTTTTGTATTCCGTCAGCAGGCGACGGGCGCGGGCCTCATCGTCCAAGCGGCCCGGCCCGCGCCGATCACTGCCATCCCAGCCGACGGTTGCCCCGACGGCGTTCGTTGTCTCTGCCATGCATACCCCGCGCCCCGTCGCGGTTCCGGTCGATCCGGGCGCGAGGCGGGGCTTCTAGTGAATTGAGCTGACCAGTTTGAAGATCGGCGACATGACCGACACGGCGATAAAGCCGACCAGCACTCCCATAAAGACAATCAGGAGCGGCTCGATCATAGAAGTCAGTCCCTTGACCATGGCGTCCACCTCATCATCGTAGAAGTCGGCGACTTTGCAGAGCATCTCCGAAAGACGCCCCGTTTCTTCCCCAACATCCACCATGTGAGTCACCATCGCCGGAAACAGGCCGCAGGCCGCCAGCGGCTGGCTGATCTTGGCCCCTTCCCGGATGGAGGTCCGCGCATTGACGATCGCCTCCGCCAGGATCGCGTTACCGGAAGTCTCGCCAATAATTTCCAGCGAGCGCATCATCGGAACGCCCGAGGAAATCAGCGTGCCGAAGGTCCGGGCGAACCGCGAGATGCTGAGCTTCAGGTTCAAGTCGCCAAAGATCGGGACTTTCAGCTTCAGCTTATCGATATTGTAGTTGCCTTTCGGCGTCTTCCCGTATTGCTTAAAGGCAATGATCGAGCCGACGACGATAATCAGTGCCATCCACCAGTATTGCTGCAGCCAGTCGCCGACGGCGAACAGGGCCAGAGTCACCGGCGGCATTTCGACGTTCATCGAGAGGAAGATCTCTTTGAACCGTGGCAGGACGAACATAAACAGGGCCAGGACCATCAGGCCCGCGAAGTTCAGGACGATCATCGGGTACATCATCGCCGACTTGATCTTGCCCTTTATTTCCATTTCCTTTTCAAGGAATCCTGCAAGTCGGTCCAAAATCACATCAAGAATACCGCCGATCTCGGCTGCTCGGATCATATTGACATATAATTTGGAGAACGCATTAGGATGTTTGGAGATGGCATCGGTCAGCGAGAGGCCGCCTTTGACATCTTTTCGGGTCGAATTGATGACCATTTTCATGGCATCTTCTTTGGTCTGGCTTTCCAGAATGTCCAGGCACTTGATGATAGGGATGCCTGCGTCGATCATGGTCGCAAACTGCCGCGAAAAGACCACCAGTGTCTGCAGCTTGATTTTCTGCGCTTTGCCGCCGGAAAGCTGCATCTTTATGCCGGCTTTCGCTTCGCCCAGCGAGATCACATGGAACTGCTGGTCCTGGAGCTTCGCCAGCACGACCTGCTCATTGTCCGCCTCGACTTTATTTTTCACGACCCGGCCGGATGGATCTACCGCTTCATAAACAAATGTCGCCACAAGAATACCTCCCGCGCACTCTCTTGCGCCGTCCCTATTATCGGCAGATTAGGCGTGGAGCTTTAGGGAGGAAATTTCGGGTGTAAAGTTATTGACAATGTTTACAAAAACGTTTATAATTGCAACATGAACGCTGACCTTAAACTTCCGAGAAAGCCGGGTCGCCCGCGAAAGGTTTCCGCCGCCGGTCACTCGCTCAACCAGGTCACGGTGCATCTGCCTCCGGAGCTTGTCGTCGCCTTGGACAGCGAGTTGACATTCAGAGCCGGGACCAGCCGCAGTGAGCTGATCCGTGAAGCCTGCCAAACCTATCTTGCACAGCGTGTCGAGCTGCGGCAGGCGCAGCCGCTGCTGCATAGAATGCGTACGATGTCCAAGG
Organism: Armatimonadota bacterium; assembly: GCA_025353925.1. Classification (GTDB taxonomy): domain Bacteria; phylum Armatimonadota; class Armatimonadia; order Armatimonadales; family Capsulimonadaceae; genus JANXMY01. Next base: position 11,401 of record JANXNV010000116.1, on the reverse strand, counting down.
AAGAGCGTGCTAAAGTCATGGAGACTGCGGCGGAGTCGATGACGGAATATTATCGCACAGACCCGGAGACGATGGAGTGGCAGGCATTGGACGGGGAGGATTTTCACGATAGCAGCGAATAGCCCGAAGCGTGGCGAAATCTGGGTGGCGGAATTGGAGCCGACACGCGGCTCAGAAAGGCGAAAGACGCATCCGGTCGTCATCCTCAGCAGCAAAACGGTACGGCTTCTGCCGGTCCGTATCGTCGTACCAGTGACCGGCTGGCAGGAGCATTTTGTGAACTCCCCTTGGAAGGTGCGCCTTGAGCCTGACCTGCATAACCATCTCTCGAAACCCTCCGCTGCCGACTGCCTGCAGGTCCGATGCCTCGCAGTCGAACGATTCGCGGAGCGGCTTGGCCGTTTGCCGCAAGACGTTGTTCAGGATATGATCGATGCCCTCAATTATTGCTTGGAGGAATAACAAAAAATGGAAACGCTGACCAACCCTAGTGTCGAAGTGACGCCTGAACTGACCGCGCAGGTTTTTGCTGCGCTCTCTGCGGGGGTGCGCCGTGAAAAAGTTATTGAGCAGTTCGGGCTGTCACGTGAACAGTTCGACAGCATTATTTTAGAACGCAATCGTGGGCTGCTGCGTCTGCTCCAAACATGGGCAGAAGACGAGTCGGGATACGAAGAAGAAAACGCGGAAGCCATTGATCGCGCTATAGATGGCTATCCTCTTTCACTCAGGGAGCATATCTCGAAATGATTACTTCGACCGCAACGCCGCTTGTGCTTGACACGGGACCGCTTGGCATGATTGCACACCCACGTCGTCGGTTGGATATTGGTACCTGGTTCGATGCAGTCGCCAATTCGTCTCGCCTGATTTACTTGCCGGAAATCGCAGATTATGAAGTACGCCGAAATTTTCTGCTGGAGGATTTATCGCGAGCATTGGAACGCCTGGACGGTCTTAAGAATCAAATCATCTACCTGCCGCTGTCAACAACCGTAATAAAGGATGCTGCCGGACTCTGGGCGGAGGCACGAAAGCGTGGGCGTCCAACCGGCGATCCCAGGGAACTGGATGGGGATGTCATTTTGGCCGCGCAAACCTTATCCGTGGGCGGCATTGTCGTCACGGACAACATCGGCCACTTGGCGCAATTTGTAGAATCGACAACTTGGCAGGATCTGGTTGTCTGAGGCCGCTGATCAGTAAGACTCCCGCGAAACGGCAAGACCTGCATCCTAACAAGCAGGCAAATCGTAGTACCTGCACTCGCTGTCAATCGCAACAAAATTCGCCATCAAACAAAACAACGTCAATGCGTACTTGAAACACCAAAAGCTGCTTCTGGATAGCTCATAGTTCGTGCCGTCCTACGCGTGCCCTTCATCCACCAGCCACCACAGACCGGACTCCAAATTTCGGAAGACGCGCACGTATTTCAGTCCGCAGAGCCGCTCGACCAAAGTCGCCACATCCACGCGCTCGGTCAGCACCGCCATGCGCCCGGCGTAAGTCGCGAGCTGCCCGATTAGCGGCTCCATGGCGATGAAGAAGGCGGCGTCGATCGTTTCCACCCCGCGCAGGTCCAGAAAGACCGTGCGCGGCTTACCGCGCAGGGCAGTTTCCAGGCGCGTGATGATCCGTTCCGTGTCGCTGACAGTCAGCATGCCTTCAACTTCGAAGAACGGCTGTCCGTAAAGTGCTTTCTGGCGGATGATGGCGGAGGTCGTAGGATTGGGAGAGAAGTCCAGCAGAGGCGAGTATCCAGCGGGTGCCTCCAGACGCGCCGCTGTCGGCCGCTCGTTCTGGGTTTGGAACTCCCAGCGGCGTTTGTTCCAGATTTCGACTTCGTTACCTTTGCCGATGACCGTCGCTTCGCCGGTCTGGTGCAGCTCCGCGAACTCGCGCAGGGCACTGGGGATGACGAAGCGGCCTGTCCGGTCCCGGATACTGCACTCGACATAGCCGTGGGCCGCCGTCGCGCCGGGAAGCTGCTCAGGCCGCGAGACGGCGATCAGGTTCCCGCCGGGGCAGCCGGCCAGGACAAACGGATTTCCCAGCCGTTCCAGAAACCGGCTCGGTATGACGATCCGGCCCTTGCCGTCGATATTATAGGTGTAGATGCCGCTAAACATAGGTTTCCCACAGCAAACTCGGTGCGGGGATACTATACCCAACTTCGGCACTAATTATGTCACAACGTGGCACGACTTGGCACAAATATTTGTTGCATTCAGGGATTGGGTGGGGTAAAAATGCACATCTTAATAACCCAAGGAGCAGATATCCCATGAACCCGTCCCCGATGGCACAAACAGAAACGAGCCTGGTCGAAATGCTCGGCACTTTTCTCCAGGTTTCCGCACCGTATGCTCCGGAAAGTATCACCCTGCGGGATGCCGCCGCCCGCTTTTATGCCTGGGCACGCCGCCAGCCGGTCGTACGCTTAAACCGCGTCTACGATCACCTGGCGACCGGCACGCTCGACCCCCAATGGGAAGAATTAGAATGGGAAGGTGTCCACTAGCTTTTTTTCTTTAAGACGTTTCCGACGACCCGCGCCGCACTCACCCCCGATGCCCCGAACACGCCGCCGCCGGGATGGGTGCTGGCTCCGGTGAGAAACAAACCGGGAATCGTTGTTTTATACTCGGACAGCTCCGGCAAAGGCCGAAACGAAAACATCTGGTCTAAAGACATCTCCAGATGCATGACATTGCCGCGCAGCAGGCCCAAAGTTCGCTCCAGGTCCAGCGGCGACTGAATAAAGCGGTTCTCAATGGCCCCGCGCATGTTCGGGGCGTAGGTGTAAAGCGTCTCGCAGATCGAGTCGGCGACTTCCTCGCGCGTGTCGTCCCAGGAACGCCCATCCGCGCGGTCGTAGGGGAAATACTGGGACCAGAGCTGCACGGTATGCTTACCCGGCGGAGCCAGCGTATTATCCAGCGCGGAGAACGTCATGGCAAGCACGGCAGGCTTCCGAGAGGGCATGCCAGCGGCATAATCGGCGTAGGCATCGGTCAAAAACTCCGGGGTGGGGCACAGAAGCTGCATGCCTTGATGGACTTCATGCGGCTGCCCTGCCCCGTAGTCCGGCAGCTCGGAGGCCGCGCAGCGGACCGTCATGCCGAACCCGTTGCCGACATTTAGTGCCTCCAGCCGATTGCCCAAATCCTCCGGCAGGTCCTCCGGCGAAAGCAGCTTCTGGAACGTTGTCAGCACATGGCATGCCGAAACGACGGCACGCGCCGAATAGGTCTGTGCGCCGACCACGACACCCGTCGCCCGCCCGTTTTTCATGACGATCCGCTCGGCGGGGGCGTCCGTCAGTACGGTGCCGCCCAGTGCCTCAAACGCCCGCCGTAAAGCGACAGTGAGCATCCCCGACCCACCCTTTGCCCGCTTTGCCCCGGTCTCATGCACGGCACCCCACCAGGCAGCGAACGGACCCGTCCCCGGCTCATTGGGGGCCGGACCGGACTGCGCGGCCAGCCATCCCATCGCCGCCCGCATCTCCGTACTCTCGAACGTTTCCTTGATCAGCCGCCCGTAGCTCGACAAAATCAGCCGCAGCGCATCCGACGTGTTCCGTCCCGGCGACTTCGCAAATATGACGTGCCGCCCAAAGTTCGCCATCGTCGGCGGCTTCTGGAAGGCCTCAAACACGCCGCGCGTCACCGGCAGCCAGCGGGCGACAAATTCCTCGTACGCAATCGCGTCACGCGGCGAGACTTGCGCGATACTCTCACACGTCTTCCGCAGGTCGCGGTGGAAGCAGATCGCCCGGCCCCCCGGCAGCGGCAGAGCGGCCCAGGGGTCCATTTCGATGTATTCCAGCCCGTACCGCTCTAGTTCCAGGTCAGCGATGATGGGTGTCCGGTGGATCATCAGATGCACCGAGGAGCCGACATCAATTTTGTACCCCGGCCAAATCTCCTCCGTGCAGACCGCCCCGCCGACCATCGGACGACGCTCCAACACCAACACTTTATGGCCCGCTTTCGCGAGGTAGCAGGCACAGACCAGGCCGTTGTGCCCGGCTCCGATTACGATCGCATCATACGTTGTTTCTGACATCATCTTTTCCACGCTCTTTCCACGGGTTTATGATACCTCATGGTATACTGTGGAAAACGGAATACGGAACACCGTTCGCACCGTTTGCGTATCAAAAATATTCATCAATTTTATGCAAAGCCCCTTCACATTCGACCGCCCTTGGCTCCTCCTGCTCATTCCCTTTGCCCTCGCCGCCTTCTGGTGGCTGGGGCGACGGTCGTACGCCGGACTGAACCCCGGCACGGCCCAAATGGCACTGATCGTCCGCAGTCTCCTCGGTGTGCTATTGATCTGCGCCATTGCGGGCATTCACACTGTGCAGCGGTCGGATAAGCTCGCGACCATCTTCCTGCTCGACGTCTCCAAATCCGTGCGCTCCGATCAGCAGGCCGCCGGGCGGGAATATGTCACGAAGGCGCTTGGCGGCAAGCGGGTGGGGGACCAGGGCGGGGTGATCGAGTTTGGGCGGACTGCCACCGTCGATGAAGCCCCGTCGGAAACAATGCAGTCGCTGGAGCAGGGAAAAGCCTCTGTGGCGGGTGACGCGACCAATCTTGCGGATGCGCTAAAGCTGGCGCAAGCCTCGTTCCCGGCTGGAATGGGGCGCAAGATCGTGGTGCTCTCGGACGGCAACGAAAATGTCGGAGAGGCGGAGAGCGAAATCGACGGTCTGCGGACCTCTGGGGTCCGGGTCGATATCGCTCCGACCGCCCTGGGGCAGGGGCAGAACGGTAGCCCTGTCGGGGAGGCGATGGTGGACGATGTTTCCCTGCCCACCCGTGCCCGGCAGGACGCACCGTTCAACCTGCGAGTCGTCGTTTCCAGCACCGTGGCGCAGGAGGGCAGCCTGACACTCACCCGTGATGGGCAGCCGCTGGGAACGCAGGCCGTGCAGCTCAAAGCCGGGAAAAATGCGTTTACGTTCCCGCAGAAAGTTCATGATGCAGGCTTTCACAAATACGATGCCGTGCTGACGGCGGCCAATGACTCGGTCGCGGAAAACAACCATGGCTTTGGCTACGTGGCTGTCCAGGGCCGTCCGCGAGTTTTGTATATCACGGATAAGACCGATACCTCATTGGGAACGATCAAAAACGCCTTGGCGGCGCAGCAGATCGACATGAATATCCAGACCCCCGGCGGCATTCCGGCGAGTGTCGCCGCGCTTTCCTCCTACGATGCGGTTGTGCTTTCCGATGTCCCGGCGGATGAACTGGGTCCCGCCCAAATGAGTGCTTTGGAAGCGGCTAACAAAGAGTTCGGCGTCGGTCTCGGCATGATCGGTGGTCCGAACTCCTACGCCGCCGGGCAGTATACGGGGACGCCCATTGAAGCAGCACTGCCGGTCAAGATGGACATTAAAGACAAGAAACGCTTCCCGACCGTCGCCGTCGCCCTGGTGATCGAGGACCTGGAAGAGCCGGGCAATGTCAACATGTCGATCGAAGCCGCCAAAGCGACTGTCGATCTGCTGGACCCCCAGGATCAGATCGGGGTCGAGGATTGCAATGGCACCTGGCGTATCCCTATGCAGTATGTCACCGACCGGGCCAAGATCAAGACCATGATGGCCAGCCTCACCGACATGAACGACCCGCCGATGTACGATCCGTATATTATGGAAGCGGCGCGGGTGCTGGGCAATACGAATGCCCAGGTCAAGCACATCATCTTTCTCGGGGACGGGGATGCGATCAGTGAGTCGGGTCAGAACTCAGCGAATTTGCAGACATTGCGACCGAAAGGCATCACGCTCTCCACGGTTGCGACAGGCTCGGATGCGCAGGGAGCGCAGTTTCTGGCTTCGCTGGCCTCCATCGGCGGCGGCACGGCGTATGTCGCGGAGAAGTCGTCTGACCTGCCGCGCCTGCTGCTAAAAGATCAGCAGTCGGTCAGCAAGCTGCGGATCATCGAAGAGCCGTTTCTCGCACAGCCTATCCCGAATGATGAAGTCATCGGCGGGATCGATTGGGGCAGTCAGCCTGCCCTGCTCGGCTACAATGTCAGTGCGGCGAAAGCCGGAGCGACTGTGGCACTGACCGCGACCGATCACCGTGATCCTATCTTCGCCTACTGGCGGTACGGCCTGGGCCGGTCGTTCGCATTCACCAGTGACGACCGCCCGCACTGGGCCGTTCACTGGCTGAACTGGCCCGGCTACTCCCGCTTCTGGGCGCAGACTCTGCGCTGGTCCCTGCGCCAAAATACGGAGGCGGATTTTCAAAGTACGCTCGACAACGAAAACGGCAAAGGCCACCTGGTCGTGGATGCTTTCACCGCAAGCGGCGGGTTCGTCAATCAGGCCAGCATCACGGCAAATGTGGTCGCACCTGACCTCTCTCTGAAGCCGGTCACGCTGGCGCAGACCGGGCCGGGACGGTACGAAGGTACATTCGACGCCGACCAGACCGGTCCTTACCTGGTGAATGTCCACAAAGGCCAGCCGACCCCCGGCGGACCGGCACCGCCGTCCCAGACCGTCAGCCTTGTCGTGCCTTACTCGCCGGAATATCGGACCCTTGGTCCGAACCTGCCGCTCCTGACCCGCCTGTCCGAGAATACCGGCGGCAAAATTCAGGCCGATCCGAACCGAATTTTCCGCGATGCCAAATCTTGGGTCGTCGGCGTGAAGGATATTGGGCCGGTGCTGCTTCTCGTCTGTGCGCTGCTCTTTCTTGCCGATGTCGCCATTCGCCGACTGCTCGTCCGCCCGTCGAAGGTCCGGGAGAGCGTCACGCAGGGCGCACAGACTGTCGGAGCGAAAGTCGCTGCTCTACGCGACACCTCGGCACGGACCGGACAGATCCCCTCAACACCGCAGATGAACCGACTGCTCGAGCGCAAAACGGCCACGCGGATCAACAGCCCTGAAGAGGCTTCGACGACCACCTCTCAGCTTCTCAACCGCCGGGCCGCTCGGGCCGAGGATGCCGAAGATAATCCGTTCCCCTACGTCGTCTCCCTGCCGCCCAAAGCAAAGCCCCCGGCAGTGAAGCCGGGGGCTGAGAATGCCGCCGAAGAAGGTTACACGAACCGCCTTCTGGAAGCGAAACGACGAGCGAAAGATAAAGAGGGGTAGGGCATAAGAAACTATTCCCTGAAGTGGTCGCATCCAAGTACTGTTCCTGCGGAATTATATTTACCATCAACAGCCGAAAATCAAGGCACTTCTCCTATATTATGGCTCGTAGACATGAATGCAAAAGACAAAGTTAATGAAAATGGGACAGTTGATTTTTTCACTTAATATAATCACCACAAAAAGAGGTGGTGTTGGATTGGCTCATCTGCTACTACTTGCCATCTGCTTAACGGCAGTGACATCTATGTCTTCTTCTGGAGCCAAGGCTGATACTCTTTGGAACAAACTATATTCCTTAAGCGATACACACGTCCTGACATCGATCGTTTCAGATCCGTCTGGTAGGTGCTATGTATTTGTCAATGCCTTCGCATACCTTGGCCAAAAGAGACCACTCGGATATTCGGCATCGGGAAATCCCATTCTCGCCACCCGCAACAACAACTACGTTCTCAGGCTTGATCAGACGGGATCAATTCTTTGGCGCCACAAGATCGAAATTGGGCAGGGTGCTATGATCCGCTCTGCTGTATTGACTTCCCAAGGAGATGTATGTTGTGTTGGATCTGAAAACGCTCCATTATCTCAGGATAATCCAGGTGGAAGTAACGGGTTCATTCTGAAATTATCCTCAACTGGAAAAGTCAACTGGCGAAAGCAGATCGGCAAACATGGCTTCAATGAGATAGAAGCCGTCGCCACGGATGGTCATGAAAATATCTATGTTATTGGTTCCACCATGAATGGTAATATTTGTAGCCCCCCAGGGGCCGTGGATACAAATAAGCGATCCCAAGTATTCGTTGCCAAGTACGATGCAAACGGAGGGTTTGTTTGGGCCGAGGAATTGGGTGGAAAGGGAACAGACTCGCGTGGCAGCACTAAGGGCAGCACTATCGCCCTAGACTCGGATGGCAGCATTTATGTAGCTGGAGAGACAAGCGACTGGTTCATCCCAAAGAAAATGGGAGACCGCGCGGGTGACGGAAGTTTCAGTTACGTCGCGAAGCTGTCGCCGAACGGGAGCGTCATCTGGCTGCGGCGGTTTCATGTTTCGGGATATGATACTAAAGTCTCTTCCTTGTGTGTCCATAATGGTTCCATTTACGTCGCCGGTACAAACAATTGGATTGAACTCAACAATATGGATGATGCCTTCATCGCTTCCCTAAACGGGCAGGGTCAGGTGAGATGGGCAGCGCACTGGTCTACTCCCGCCGCAGAGGGAGTGACTTCATTAACAACGGACGCTCAGGGCAATCTTTATGCCGTTGGTTACACTGACGGCCCGCTGTATGGGAAAGGGCCAAGAACGAGAGACGGGGTTATCGTCAAATACAGCGCATCAGGCAAGCCTCTGTGGAGCAGGCAAACACCTATCAACGGTTGCTACGATCAAGCGGCCTTGGATGGAAACGGGCACGTCTATCTTGTCGGGTACGTGAATAATCCAAAACAACCGACTGCGAAATCCTCACCTGTCATGGACAAGATCCTGATACAGAAGATGAACACCAATGGTCAGGCGGCATTTCCCCTCCCAAATATCGGAGGGCGCACGGTCGCGGACGCTCTGGGCGGTCTGCCAGCCGCAAACAAGCGTATTCTTTACCCGGCTTTTGTAAAACCCCTCCGTTTCTTATGGAACAATCACGAGTATTCGCTCCACCACCCGCCGCTGCTCATCCATTGCCACCCGTATTTTTATGCTGGCTACCTGCTATACGGCCTGCCCAAGGGTAGTCTTACTGAGAATCGTAAGGAGATAAGCATCTCTTCATCGGACCAATATCTGGTGATTTACCCCAATAGTAGGAAGTACCTGCTGAACGGGCAGTTTCAGTCTATGACCCAGCCGCCAGTCGAAATCAACAGGAATTGGTATGTCCCCTTGGATGTGTTCAAGGAGGTAGGTATGCTTCCTATTCATCTCAATGCCGCTGGGTCTGCGGTGCAAGCCGATTCGGCTGGCATAGTATTCGAAAATTAGCCTCTGAAATGACTGCCGACTCTTCCCTAACAAGGAAGGGTCGGCAGTCACGCCGGGGTTAGGTTCCTACGCCACTTCGCCCTGGACATCGACCGCCCCTTCGGACATGAGTATCTGCTGAACGCGACCGGCATTCGCGGCATCGGCATGGACTCCCACCAGGATGCCGCCTGTATTGAGGTCCGTCTGGTACTGCTCCGCACGGTCTTTAGGAATACCCGCCCCGATGAGGCCGCCGATGAGGCCGCCGCCCAGGCCGCCCGCACCGGCACCGGCCAGAGCCGCCGCGAGAGGTCCGGCGACCAGAGGTGCTGCCAGTCCACCGGTGGCCGCAATTGCTGCGACGCTTCCGGTCGCGGTCACTGCGGCGACGATCGCGCCCAGAGTGCCGCCGATGCCCGCTCCGACACCCGCTCCTTCAGCAGCCTTGCTGCCGGTATCGGCAGCGAAGTCTCTGGCCTGGGTCTGGTCGTTCATCATGATACTGATGTCTTTTTGCGCATAGCCTGCGCCCTGCAAATCGGCAACGGCACGCTCGGCGGATACACGATCACGGAACATTCCGGTAATTAAGTCTGACATGATTGGTTTTCTTTCTGACCGTCATAGGTCAATCGTAGTCTCTATCCGCCGGTATGTACCCGTGATTTTTGGAACGCAAACTTCCGTGATTAGTATCCCTTCTTTAATATCCCTTCACAAGCCGCTGGAAGTTCTCCCGATCGACCGCGCGTGTCGCCGCTTCTTCGAATGTCACCTGGCCGCTCCGGTGCAGGTCGGCCAGCACCCGGTCCATCGCCTGCATGCCGTACTGATGGCCGGTCTCGATGACCGAGTAGATCTGGTAGCTTTTGCCTTCCCGAATCAAGTTTCGCAGAGCACTGGTCGCCACCATGATCTCAATTGCCGCCACACGCCCGCCGCCGATCTTGGGCAAAAGCTGCTGAGAGACCACCGCCTCGATACTGGTGGAAAGCTGGACCCGAATCTGTTCCTGTTGGTGCGCGGGGAAAACGTCCACGATGCGGTCGATGGTTGCCGGCGCGGAGCGCGTGTGCAGGGTGGCAAACACCAGGTGGCCAGTCTCCGCCAGCGTGATCGCCGCCGAGATGGTTTCCAAATCACGCATTTCCCCGACCAGAATAACGTCCGGGTCTTCGCGCAATGAGGCCCGCAAGGCATTAGTAAACGAGTCCGTGTCCGTGCCCAGCTCCCGCTGATTGACCATGCTTTTCTTGTGGTTGTGCAGGTATTCGATCGGGTCCTCAATGGTCAAAATATGCGCTTCACGCTCGGTATTGATAATATCGATCAGCGAAGCGATCGTCGTGGACTTACCCGACCCGGTCGGGCCGGTGACCAGCACCAGGCCGGAGTGCTTCTGCGTGAAGCTGCGCATGACCGCAGGCAGCTTGAGCTGCTCCATACTGGGGACTATGTTGGGGATGACGCGCATCGCACAGCCGACGGACGACCGCTGCCGGTAGACATTGAAGCGGAACCGGCCCACGCCTTTGACCCCATACGAAAAGTCCAGCTCGTGCGTGCGCTCGAACTTTTCGATCTGAGAATTGTTCAGAATGTCGAAGACGATCCGCTGCGTGTCCCGCTCCTGGGCCAGCTCGAAGGGCAGGGCGACCAGCTTGCCGTCTTTGCGGACCATTGGAGCACGGCCTACGGAAAGGTGCAGGTCGGAGGCCCCGGACTGTACGGTCAGCCGCAGCAGCTCATCGATATGGATATCGGCCAGCTCGCGCTCTTCGCCACCGGCCACGGTACGCGACGCCATCGAGTCGAAGTCTTCGCCTTCGTCCCCGCCGCTCATGAAGTCTTTGGTGGAAAGCTTGGTCTGGATACCCGAGGCATCGCTGAGGGCACTCAGGGAGCCGGCACCCATGTTCATCGCCGCCGGAGATTCGTCGTCATCGGCGATACCGCCAAGCGTGAACTTGTTCCGCAGAATGCCCTCGGGCGTCACCTCGGGCTGGGAGGCCTTTGCCGCGGCTTTCCGGTCCTCTTTGACATACGGCAGCACAGTTTCCCCAGCGGCCTTCGCGAGTGACTCGGCTTCCTCCGCCTCGGCACGGGCCGCCAGCAGCAGATCCACGCTGTCGAACGTGTCCGCAACACGCGCTGAGAAGCTGTCCGTTTCCTCTTCCGGCGGCGCAGCTACGCTCGCGCCGCCGCTGCGGCCATTGGTGTGCGCGTTGAGCGGCAGCAAATCTTCATTGTTCATGATCATAGAAATATTTTCCTATTCCAAACCGATATTA
>JANXNV010000075.1 GCA_025353925.1 Armatimonadota bacterium | reverse complement strand
GCAACTAAATAAATGCCTTCCAAACTTCTGCGTCGAAGGGCTGCTCGCTTAAGGCACGCAGGGCAGCTAGATAGTCTGTGGCCTGGGAGGAAGGGAGCGGACGGGCACTCTCGTGGAACGTTTCCCCGAACACGACGATCTGGGCGGCGGGCAGGTCCCCCCGGCGATTGCAGCGACCGGCGCGGCGGATAAGGTTTTCCGGTGGGCAGAGGGTGGAAAGCAGCACCGTGGCGTCCAAATCACTGGACTCCAAAGCCCCGCCGGTGGTCAGCAGCAGGTAACCTTCCCCCTCTTTTTCAAGCTCACGCACCTGAGCATACGTGCGGCGGCGCAGCGCGGCAGGCAAACCGGCGTGGTAAAGGTAGACACCATGCGGGTACGCAGGCGCAAGGCGCGAATACAGTGTTTCGGCATCGGCGGGTGATTCGGTGACACCAAACACGCGCGAGTTCTGATAGTAGGCACGTCGAATTTCCGACTCCATCAATGCCAGCGGGTCGGCAGTCGGCTTAAAAGCCAGTGTGCGCGGGGGCGCAGTCAAGCCGACCGGGGCGGGCAGCGTGTCGAGAAAGCTGAGTTCTTCTGCGAAAGCCGGCGGCAGGGTGCTGGAGGCGACAATCACATCCATGTCTTCCGCGAATAAAAACTTGATCAGGCGATGGAACTGCGAGAAAGCATCTTGGGTGTACGTATGCGCCTCATCGAAGAAAAACAAATCACGTCGTGCCAACTCGCCCTGGGTGTTTCGGAGTGCGGAGGGCAGGGCATGGACCCCGCCGCTGCCGAAAAACAGCTCGCGAAAGCGCGAGAACGACGTGAGGATCAAGTCGACATCGGCTTCCAGCGGATTCGTGACCACATGCGGGTCTTCCGAGCCGTCCGGAAAGAAGCGGCGGCACTGGTTTTCCTCCGTGTCGTCGTCCGTGTGGTCGAGGCAGACCGTTCGAACGGTTTCATCGGCCTGGACGAATGTGCGGAGGTACGGAATCAGGCGCAGGGAATAATCATCGAGCGGCGAGTCGTCCGGTCCAATCAGAAAGAGGCGGCGGGGTGCCCCGCCGCGCTGAACCCCGAGTGCAGGGATAACCACTGCCTCGACCTTGCCTGCGCCAAGGGGAGCGAGCAGCAGGCCGCCGATCTCCCCGTCCGGGTTTGCAAGCCGCTGGTACAGCTCAGCCTGCCAGGGCCGTGCCGACACGAAGGCACCGTCTGTGGTTAGGCTGTAGGCCGCCGAAGCGATCTCCCTAAGATCGGGTGTGGTAGGTGATAGACGAGACATATTCCTATTATAACACGAGATGTTTGCTTGATGCAGGGATACATACATAACATGAAGAATTAAACTGCCATGACAAACTATCAGGCCGAATATGAGCTGCTGTCGCGGCGGCTGACCGATGAGGGTATCGATCTCGCCGCGGTGGAAGCGCGTCTCAAAACGCAGCAAATAGAAACCCCCTCCTGGGGCTACGGAGACAGCGGGACACGCTTCGGCGTCTTTCGAATGCCCGGTGCGCCCCGAAACGTCTTCGAGAAATTCGAGGATGCCGCACAGGCCCATCGGTACACGGGAATCGCGCCTTCCGTGGCACTCCATATTCCCTGGGATGCCGGGGCGGACTGGAATGACGTGTCGAAATACGCCGGATCGCTGGGTATGTCGGTCGGCGCGGTCAACCCGAACGTTTTTCAGGACTACGACTACCGTTTCGGCAGCCTCGGCAGCACGCGCCCGGAGGTGCGGGCGCGGGCCGTCGCGCACCTCCGGGAATGTTTGGAGATCATGAAGACCCTCGGCTCGCATCACCTCTCGCTCTGGTTCGCCGACGGCACGAACTTCCCCGGTCAGGGCCATCTGCGAAAGCGAAAGCAGTGGTTCGCCGAGGGCCTGGCCGAAGTCTACGCCGCGCTTTCCCCGGAGCAGACCATGCTGGTGGAGTACAAGCCGTTCGAGCCGGCGTTTTACCACACGGATATCGCGGACTGGGGCATGGCCTACGCCTTTTGCAAAACTCTGGGCGAACAGGCAAAAGTCCTGGTAGATCTGGGGCACCATCTTCAGGGCGCGAATATCGAGCACATCGTCGCGTTTCTGCTGGATGAGGGCCGACTGGGCGGCTTTCACTTTAACAACAAGAAGTACGCTGATGATGATCTTACGACCGGCTCCGTCAATCCTTACGAGCTGTACTTGATCTACACGGAGCTGGTCGCCGGAGAAGACGACGGCCTCGCAGGCGGCATTGCTTACATGATCGATGAATGTCACACGCTGAAAAACAAGATCGCGGAGATGATTCAAAGCCTCGTCGCCCTGCAAGTCTCCTACGCGAAAGCTCTGATTGTCAATCGTCCGGCCCTCGCCGCCGCGCAGGAGGCTGATGACATCGTGGCGGCGGAAGAGAGCATCAAGTCCGCCTTTGCCACCGATGTCCGGCCCCTGCTCTGGAAAGTCCGCTCGGAGCTGAGCCTGCCCGATCCTGCCGACCCCGTACGCGGCTTCGCCCAGAGCGGGTATGCGTCGGCAAAGGCCGCCGAGCGCGGGACCGGCGGCGGAGCAGGACTGGGAGCGTAGACCCGGTTTGTTCGCCTAGAGCGTTTCCCCGATGCCGGTACTCAGCGACTGGCCGTACTGGCCGGTCGCGAATGGCTCATACGCCGGAAAGGCTTTCAGGCGGAAATTAAACGTGAAAGTCGAGCCGGGGCGCAGACCGTTCGGACTGTCCTGATAAATCAGGCTGGCCTCGAAGTCGTGCCAGGAGCGGGTCAGTGCCAGACCTTTGTAATCGAACCGGCTCGTCACTCCGTCATAGCCGCCGATGGCGCGAAGGCGGTACCCGGCATCTTCACTCCGATCCCGGAAGAACGGCAGGTTGAGGCTGCCGTTCAAATTCGTGTACCGATGCAGCAGAGGGGAAAAACGGCCGGAGAGGTCCACCGAGAGGCCGTCGGAGCCGCGTACCCGCAGCGTATTGGTCAAATCCAGCAGGCGGCTGCTGTTGATGTCGTAAGAGGCGGTTGTCCGAAAACGCAGGAAGCTGGTCGGCGTATAAAGGGCCTGGGCGGAGACGGTCTGCCAGGGGGCCGCGCGGAACCCAGCCTGGCTGTGCGTCCGGTTGAAGTCATACCCGGTGCCGATCGAGAGAGCAAAAGCTCTGGATTCTTGCACGGCCAAATTCAGCCCGGCGAGATTAGTCGTCCCGGCGTAGTCAAATTGGAACGGTGTGTAGCCGTAAGGCCGCAGGTAGGTATAGGTCGCCCCAAACGTCGACTTTTGTCCGATGCGGAGCCGATACCCCGTGTGGCCATTTAAAACGTACTGGGCCGTGTTGTCCCCGTAAAACCCCTGCTCAAAGTTTCCGCCGAAATCCAGCGTGCTGCGGGCCGTGAGAGTCTTCGTCACGGTGCCCAGATTCAGATTCAGCCGGGCACGCTGCGACTGCGTTCTCGAGGACGGCTCGTTAAACTCCCCGAGCGACAGGTCCAGCGTGGCGCTCTGCGGGAGAAACCGCGCCAGGCCGGAGAAACGAGCCGCATCGGTCGCAAGCCGCAGCTCAGGCAGCCGTTCCAGACCCCCGAAGAACCGCCCGGAGCCGGTATGGGAAAGCTGGGTGAATTTGGCCGCCAGCAGCTCCAAATCTACCACTTTGCCGCGATTCCTGTAATCCAAGTTCGAGTCCAGCTGCTGCCGATTATCGCCGGAAAACTGCGATGAAAATGACGGGGATAAAAACTGCGAATAGTCAAAGCGTGTGGTCAAATTCGAGGCGGCGTTGGGCGTGAACGTGTTTGAGAGCGAAGAAGTCAGAGTCTGCGACTTTCCGAAGCCGAACGAGTTTTGAGTGAGCGTCGCCAGCAGGGTCGTATTCAAGCTGCCGACAGTGCGTGTCAAGCTCAGCGAGCTATTTTGCGACTGGCTGTTCGAGCGACCGGCGAAATAAGAATTTTGCTGGAACTGGGTCGTCAGTGCGGCCAGAACCGTGCCGAACCGCTGGGCGTGGGTCAGCGTTCCATTGAGATCAATGACTCCTCGGCTCTGATCGTAAAGCCGGTATAGGGTGAAGACTCCGCTGCCGCGCGCAGGCCGCTCCGAATCGCCGTACACCTGATCGAAGCCCAGACCGGTGCCCTTTTTCTGAAACTCCTCCACCCGCAAAACCCCCGGCAGGCTGGTCGCGAGGGCATAGCCGAACGCGAACTTGATAAAATAGCCTTCATCGGGCGTCTGCCCCACGGTCGGAAAAAGCGTCTGCCGCGCCAGCCTCTGGTCGAGGGGCGCAAAGAAGTAGGGGATGCTGAAGACCCGGTGGTTCTTGCGGTAGAACGAAACATCCCGCCCCACCAGCCGCTTACCGGGAATAATATACACTTGACGGGCACCAAACGCATAATGCGGATCGGTAAAGTCGCAGGTCGTAAACCGCCCGCCACGGGCATCGATCAGTCCGGGCCGTCCGCGAATCACACCGCCGAAGACGTAAACCGGCAAAATCAGGCCAAGCTGTGTCTGCTCCGGCTGGATGACGGAGCGCGATCCGGTCAGCGTGTACGTCCCGCGCCGCAGATTGACCCGCAGCACCCCGGTCGGTCCCGCTTCAGCGGTCTGCCCATTCGGGGCGAGCAGGCGGACATTCCCGGAAAAAGTCGCCGTGCCTTTGTCGGTATCCACCACCACTTCGTCCCCGAAGAGCTTATAGCCTTGGTAGCGCACCCGCACATTGCCCAGCCCGGTCCATTTGCCCGAGGTGGTCTGCTCAAACGTGTCGGCATTGTCCAAAATCACCGACTTATTCGGATCTGCCGCCGCTACGTCGGGATCGACCGGCTCCGCCCCGGGAAGCGGTGCCTCGCTGCTGGTCGCCGGCAGGGTTGTCGGCGGAGTTAGTGCTGGAGCTACCGGCGAGCCGGGAGACGCAGTCGGGGAGCCGAGAGGCGGCGGTGTTTGCGCGAATGCAGCACGAAGGCAGACGATTTGGAGTGCGCAGGAAAGAAGAAAAAAGCGGGCAGCGTGCATGATGGGGAATTATAACACGAGAGGGCCGAAGATGTCCACAAGCATCGCGTTTCTCCCTCCGCACTTCTTCCTCCTGCATTTCTTCCTGTCTCATCTGGTACAATCAGCGTTATGCCTCCTCCCTCCTCCTACATACAAACTTTCACTGTCGATGATCGTCCCGTCCGATGCCGAATTTTGGAAGCCGCTTCTCCGATCCCCGCGTCACTGTTCTCTCTGCCGCTCATTTTTCTGCATGGCCTGGGCTGTTCGTCGGACGCCTGGCGGCCCGCTTTGGACTGTCTGGCGGAGCGGCAGCTGGACTGCCCGGTGTACGTCCCGGACATGCCGGGCTTCGGCTGCTCGCCGGGGCCGAAGGCAGCGATGGGCATGGAAGAGCTGGGGGACTGGGTCGTACGGCTGATGGAGGAGATGGGGGTGAAACGTGCCCATCTGGCGGCGAACTCCATGGGCTGCCAGGTGGCACTCGCAATCGCGCGGCGTCACCCGGAGCGGGTAGGGGGCGTGGTGCTGGTCGGGCCGACGGCGGGCGAGCGGTATGTTTCCTTCTGGCGCTACGCCTCGGGCCTGGTGCTGGACGGTTGCCGGGAGCCGGTTGTCTACACGGCGGTGCTGACCCGGATGTATTTCCAGATGGGTCTGATCCGGTATCTGGAGACGACGAAGAAGATGCTCGAAGATGAACCGATTGTCCACGGGGACGAGGTGAAAGCCCCCTGCCTGATCCTGCGCGGCGCTGTGGACGGCATCATTCCCGACGCGGTCGCCCGGCGACTGGCCGCCTCCCTGCCGGGAGGTGAATTCCGGCGGCTGGCTGGAGCCTCGCACGCCCTGCAGTTTAGCCGCCCCCGGGAATTTGTGGAGATCGCGCTGATGTTCTGGCGCAGGGCGGAAGCCTGATTTTTACGGGATAACGGTATAATAAACGTATGCAAGATGAAGTACAAGAATTTGATATTGCCGTGATCGGAGCCGGGTCGGCAGGGCCCAAAGCGGCGCGGATCGCCGCGGCGGGCGGGGCGAAGGTCGCCATCTTTGAGGAGGCACTCATCGGCGGGGAATGTCTTTACACGGGGTGCGTTCCATCGAAGTCGCTGATTCACACCGCAACCCTCTGGAACCGGATGCAGCGGGCGTCGGAGTTCGGTTTGCCAAAATGGGCGGGTGGCGAGATCGACTTCGGTGCGATCATGCGGCACGTGCATCAAAGTATCGAAGAGGTCGGCGGCGGCAGTGCTCTGGACAGCTTCAGCCGTCAGGGAATTACGACCATCTGCGAGCGGGTGCAGTTTGTCGATGCGCACACGGTCGAGACGAACAAGACAAAGACGCGCTGCAAAGCCAAGCAATTTATTTTGTGTACGGGGTCCCTGCCGACGATCCCGCCCATTCCGGGCCTCGAAGCGGCGGGCTGCGACACGAACCGGACCGTGTTTGAGTGGAAAACGCTCCCAAAGCGGATCGTCATCATTGGCGGCGGCCCGATCGGCTGCGAGCTGGGCCAAGTCTTTCGCCGGTTCGGGTCTGAGGTGACCATTCTGCTCAACGGCAAGCGGATCTTGGCCCGCGACGATGCCGACACGGCATTGGTTTTGTCGGAGCAGCTGACGTCGGAGGGTATTCGGATCGCCACCGAGGTAATGGTGGAAAAAGTCGAGCGGCGGGGCGAAGAAAAAGTGCTGACGCTGGCCGATGGCGAAGTGCTGGTCTGCGATGCAATTCTAGTTTCTGCGGGCCGTAAAAGCAATGTCTCCGGCCTGAATTTGGATGCGGCGGGGGTCCGCTGCGATGCGGGCGGTCGCCTGAGGACGAATGCTCATCTGCAGACCACGGCACCGCATATCTGGGCGGCGGGGGACGTGACCTCGGAGTACAAGTTTACCCATGTGGCGTCGTACGAAGGGGCCGTGGCCGCTTCGAACGCCATCTCGGTGCTGCATGGGCAGGAACCCTGCTGCCCCGCCGATTACCGGGTGATTCCGCGTGTCACCTACACCGATCCCGAAGTGGCGGCCGTCGGCCTGACTCCGGCCCTGGCGCGGGCGTCGCACCCTGAGGACACCATCGACATTGCCCGATTCCCCTTCGCGCACCTCGACAAAGCGATCATCACGGGCGAAACGGCGGGCTTTGTCCAGATCGTTTCGCTGAAGACCGATGGGACGATTCTCGGGGCGCAGATCGTGGGGACCTCGGCGGGTGGTCTGATCAATGAGATGTGTCTGGCGATGCATGCTCGCCTGCCGGTCTCCGAGATCGCCCTGACCATGCATGCCTACCCGACCCTGCCGGAAGCGGTCGAGGCGGCGGCACTCTCGACCAGCGATGCCCCGCTTTCGCCTTGTTTAGACTCCTACGTTGCCCGCGAATAGACACACAGAAATTGGAATAAACCCTATGGCCAGCCGAATCACCGTTTATGGAAACCCCGCCAGTCCCGATGTCCGCCGATTGAAGCGCGAGATGAATGTCATGTATGTCGAAAGCGACTACGCCGATCCGCGCAAAGATGATCGCGCCGCCCGCCGCCTTTCCGAGATGGGGGAATCACCGACCCTGCCGATCGTCGAGGTCCTGCGCGGCGATGACCAGGGCAGCGTCTTTCTGACCAACCCCGACGCCGCGACCCTGCGCCAGTGCCTGCATTCCGAAGGGATCTTATCGATCACTTCGTACTGGATTTGAGACGAGGCGAGTGACCAGATACGGCATTCGAGGCCCCAGGAGTAACCGGCATTCGGACCCGGCATTCGGACCCGGTATTCGCACCCGGTATTCGCACCCGGCATTAAAATGCCGGTCTACCCGCAGAAAGTCACTCCGTGACTGGGATCTTCTCTTTGACCCCGTAGGGGTGGGGCTTGCCCTCACCCTCTGGCTCTTGTCCGATCTGTTATCTTGTTTCTTCAGTGTCGGAGACACTTTCTCCGGGTAGACCGGCATTTTAATGCCGGGTCTTGGCTTTTCACCATAATGAAGGAGACCCTCTCATGCACACTCCCACGTCGAATCGCCCCATACAGCGATCCCTCGCACTCATTGGCGGCACCGTGCTGTTCGGTGCGACGCTCTTCGCCGCTGCCGTCGCACAGTCTGTGCCTGAAGCCGCTGTCCACCCCCACGCCGCAGCTACCCCCCAGCAGGTCGCGGAGACGCTGGACTCGATCGTCCAGCCGCGTTTTCAGCAGAATGCCGGGCGGTTCGGCGTGAACCGTGTCTTTGCTTTGGACGGTCACGGCAACGTTCACTGGGTTGAGTCCGACTCCCGAGCCGAGCGGCGTCGATTTGCCGTCGTGAAAGCCTCGCACCGGCCCTATGTCATCGCGTTTTTGCACACCGCCCACAAGCCGGGGGCACATATCGACCCGGCGACGAAGCCGCAGGAGTCGGATATGCCTGTTCCCTCGATCAATTCGTTGACTGCCGTGGGTGCGACCCAGGTTGGTGCTGATCGGATGTACGACTGGGCGAATGCGCAGCTGAAACCGGTCGTCACGGCCCATCTGGCGACTTTAAAGCAGGGTCATTCGGCGCAGGCGGACTACCAGAACTGGGTGGTCGTTATGCGTCCGGTCCGCGCCCTGCATGAAGGCTGCATCACCTGTCACGCAGGAGCAAAGCGCGGAGACACGCTGGGTGTCATGGTCTATGCCGTCGACAAGAACCAGAAAATCGAAAAGCAGAGCTTTGTCGCTCCTGGGGGCGTCTGAATGATTGCAACCCTGCGCGGTGCGCTTCAGCGCATCGAAGCCACTTCGGTGATCCTCGACGTCGGCGGGGTCGGCTACAAAATCGCTGTCCCTGTCTCTGTTCTGTCGGCCCTGCCTGCCCTCGGCGAGACGGCGTTTCTGTATATTCACTTCCATATGCGGGCGGAGGAAATTTCTCTGTACGGCTTCCTGCACACCGATGACCAGAAGGTCTTCGAGCTGCTGCTGAGTGTCACAGGCATCGGCCCGAAAGTCGCCCTATCCGTGCTGTCGGCGATGGATGCCGAGCTGCTGGCCCGCACAGTTGCCGCCGACGATACCCGGACCCTAATGCGGATCCCCGGCCTCGGACTCAAAACCGCCCAGCGGCTCGTGCTGGAACTGCGGGATAAGCTGACTGCGCTGGCGTTCGAGCGCAAAGTGGATCAGATTCAGGCCAAATCGCAAAAGCCGCCCGCCTTCGATATTTTCGAGGATGTGGTCGACGGCCTCGTCGGCCTGGGCTACAACCGCAACGATGCCCGCCGCGCCGCCGATAAAGCCTTGAAAGAGATCGACGACAAGCTGAACATGGGCATGGCCCTAAAAGCCTCCCTGAACATCCTCACGGGTTCGGGTGGCAAGGGGTAAATGGAGGGGGAATTCACGATGAACCAAAGCCAGCCGACAAAAACATACCGTGTCACCTGGGATGAGCTGATGAGCCGCCGCAGCGAGATCGCGCCCGACGCGGTGCTGGAGGTGCGGGTTTATGAGCCGGAGGCCATGCCAGAGGTAACCGCTAAAAATGCTGCCGCCATCGCTTATTTGAGACAACGTATCGCTGAAGAGGCCACTGATGACCCAGAAGAAATCCGCGAGGCTGATGCTGAAGTCAATGAGCTGATCATGAATCTGAACCGTAACAGGGTCGAATCCGGGGAGAGGCCTCTATTTCCATGACGCTTCATATCTTGCTTGACTCCAGCCCGTTGGGGCTTCTATCAAAACCCGTTCGCGGCACGGCTGCCCCCATCGCAAATTGGGCGGCGGCCTGTCTCGCCGCTGGCCACGAACTCTACGTCCCCGAAGTGATTGATTACGAACTGAGACGGGAATTATTGCGGGCTGGCAAAGTCAACAGCCTCAGAGAACTGGACAGGCTTAAATCCGCGTTTAACTTCCTGCCCATCACCTCCACCGCCATGCTCCGGGCCGCCGACCTTTGGGCAAGTTCTCGGCAGAGCGGCCTTGCCACCGGCGACCCGAAAAAGCTGGACATCGATGTCATCCTTGCTGCCCAGGCATTAACGATTGGCGGCGCCGCGGAAGATTTGATTGTCGCCACCAGCAATGCCGCCCATCTTTCCCGCTTTGTTCGCGCGGAGAGTTGGAGCAGTATTCAGCCTTAATCTGCAAGCTAGTCCGAGAATCAACCGGAACTCGCAGGTGAAATAAACCAAAGGAGACACACCGATGACAATCACCGCTGAAGAAGCCTCGACAAAGTTCTTACCAATTTTAGATCAGATGACAGACGGTGAGCCGGTCATGATTACCCGGCAGGGGGTGCCAGTGACCATACTCACGTTGACGAAGGAGCCTGAGAAGCTGACGCCGAGTGAAGCGATTGACCGACTTAAAGAACTTAGAAAAGGTGTTCGCCTGGATGGCCTTTCTATTCGAGAGATGATTGATGAGGGGCGAAAATAGTGCCACTTACAGGAGCTGGCCCTGCGCCTCGGTCTGCCTCTGGCGACACTGGACAAGGAATTGCGGCGGGCGGCACTCGACTCGGGCGTGCCGCTTCTGTGAAATCGCTAGGAATTTGTCAAAGCAAACTGGTATACTGCACTTATGACCGAACGGATGATCTCCCCTGAAGTCGGCGACGATGACCGCGATGAATATTCGCTGCGGCCTAAGCGCCTGCGTGAATTTATTGGGCAGCCGAAAATTAAGGAAAGTTTAGGCGTTTTTCTGACGGCGGCGCAGCGGCGCGGCGAGGCATTGGATCACGTCCTGCTGCACGGACCGCCGGGCCTCGGGAAGACAAGTCTGTCGCTGATTATTGCCAACGAAATGGGCGCGGCACTGCGGGCCACGTCCGGCCCAGCCATCGAGCGGCCCGGCGATTTGGTGGCGATTTTGACCAACCTGGAGCCGGGCAGTGTGCTGTTTCTGGATGAAATCCACCGGCTGTCCCGTCCCGTTGAAGAGATTTTGTATTCGGCGATGGAAGACTATCAGGTGGACATTGTGATCGGGCAAGGGCCGTCGGCGCGGACGGTGAAGCTGGAAGTCAGCCCGTTTACACTAATTGGGGCGACCACGCGGGCGGGCCTGCTGTCGTCGCCGCTGCGGGACCGGTTCGGCATCCAGCACACGTTCGAATTCTACACGCCGGAGGATCTGGTGGAGATCATCACGCGCTCGGCGGCGATCCTCGAGGTGGATATTGACCTGGAAGGGGCCAAGGAACTGGCGCGTCGCTCACGCGGAACGCCCCGGATCGCAAACCGCCTGCTGAAGCGGGTGCGGGACTTCGCCCAGGTGCGGGCCGACGGCCACATCAGCCGGGAAGTCGCGGCGGCAGCCCTTGCCATGCTGGAAGTCGATGCGCTGGGCCTGGACGAGTTCGACCGCCGCCTGCTGCGGATGCTGATCGAGAAGTTCGGCGGCGGCCCGGTCGGGGTCGAGACCATGGCCGCCGCCATGTCGGAGGAGCGGGACACCCTGGAAGATGTCTACGAGCCGTACCTGATGCAGATGGGCTTTTTGCAGCGCACCCCGCGCGGGCGCGTTGCCACCCGCATGGCCTACGAGCA
>JANXNV010000172.1 GCA_025353925.1 Armatimonadota bacterium | reverse complement strand
CGCACGGCCGTGATCGCACAGCTTCGGCACTTTGTCCGGCAGGGGCACTACCAGGGAATCAATATCGACTTTGAAACGGATCGTGCCGACGACCGCGCGGGCATGACGGCATTTATGACCGAGCTGGCGACCGCCTTTCATCCGTCCGGGCTGCTGGTAACGCAGGACGTGCAGACTGACAGCGGAACCTATAACCTGCCGGTACTGGCCAAAGTGGACGATTTCCTCGTTCCCATGCTCTATGATCAGCATTCCGACGGTGATCTTCCCGGCCCTATCTCCGGGCAGGATTGGTTTCGCGGGCAACTGAAAGGCTTTCTCGCCGAAGTCCCTGCAAACCGGGTCGTACTTGGCCTCGGCAACTACGGTTATAACTGGACCATGGGTACCAACACTGCTTCCGATCTGACCTTCCAGGAAGCGGCGCAGCTGGCGCAGGAAAATCATCAGCCACAGAGTGGCGACGGCGTGATCAAGATGGACCCGGCTTCACTGAACCCGTATTTCACCTACAGCGACGATCCGGCCACGCCCGGCGGCAAGGAAGCGGTACATCAAGTCTGGCTTCAGGACGCCACAACGGTCTGGAACCAGATGTCGGCGGCCCTGCCCTATCATACGCTCGGTGCAGCACTCTGGGAGCTTGGCTCCGAGGACCCAAGCCTCTGGAAGTTTTATGGCAAGGAGACGGATGCCACTCTCAGATCATTTGATCCGCAGGACTTGGCACAGGTGACTTACAACTACTTTGGCACACAGTTTGATGGGAAAGGCGACGTGCTGGATGTCGTGCAGCAGCCCACTCCAGGCCTCCGCTCACTGACCATTGACCCAGTCAGTCGCCTGGTAACGGCAGAGACGTTCGAAAAATATCCTTCGCAGTTTGTCATCCGCCGTCGAGGCCTGGTGAATGAGCACGATGGCGAGCTTTACGGCAAAAACACATCAAAAGCGATTGCACTGACCTTCGACGATGGCCCGGACCCGCAGTGGACCCCGGCGATTCTGGACATCCTGGAGCACTACCATGTTCCCGCAACGTTCTTTGTGGTGGGCATGAATGCCGAAGCGCATCCCGGCCTGCTGGCCCGGGAGTGGAACGACGGCATGGAAATTGGCAACCACTCCTATACCCACCCGGAAATGGACCGAATCAAGCCGCTGCAGACACGGCTGGAGCTCGATGCGACCCAGCGCATCATCCAGTCGGTGACAGGCCATTCCACGACTCTCTTCCGTGCCCCGAACCGCGCTGACAATGAGCCGACTTCCGAAGAAGATTTCGCGCCCGTCTGGCAAGCCGATAAAATGGGATACATCTTTATTGGCGAGTCCAACGACCCGAATGACTGGAAAGTCGGTATCAAGGCCGATGAGATCGTCAAACGGGTACTAGGCTATGTCGATGACCCGAAACGCAACGACGGTAACGCCGTCCTGCTCCACGATGCCGGTGGCGACACGCGGGCGGAGACAATCAAGGCCCTGCCGCGGATTATTGAAGGTCTGCAGAAGCGCGGCTTTCACTTCGTGCCGGTCTCCGCACTGGTTGGCAAGCCAAAATCCGTGCTGTTCCCGGCGGTGGGCGGTTGGACCGTCGTCTTCGACCGGCTGATGTTCGAGTTTAGCTACTGGATCGGCAGCATTTTCACCCTTCTGTTCCTGCTGGCGATCGTTCTGGGCATCTCCCGTATCGTGTTTATGGGAATCTTAGCAAATATGCAGGCCAAGCAGGAGGCACGGCGCGTTTATGACCCGACATTCGCCCCCTCGGTGAGCGTCATCATCGCGGCCTACAATGAGGCCAAAGTGGTCAACCGCACCATTGCCACCCTGCTCGCAAGCGATTATCCTGACCTGGATATTCTCGTGGTTGATGACGGCTCCAAAGATGACACCGCCGGAGTGGTTCTGGCAGCGTACGGCGATAATCCGCGTGTCACCGTCATAGTCAAACCAAACGGTGGCAAAGCGTCAGCCCTCAACTTGGGCATCAAGCAGTGCCGGGGAGATATCATTGTCGCGCTCGACGCCGACACGGTGTTCGCCCCGGACACGGTGCATAAGCTGGTCCGTCACTTCGCCGATCCGGCCATCGGCGCGGTCTCGGGGAACGTTAAAGTTGGCAACCGAAACAATCCGCTGACCATCTGGCAGGCAGTCGAGTATATCACCAGCCAGAACTTCGACCGGCGGGCCTTCGACCTGCTCAACTGCATCACCGTGGTTCCCGGCGCCGTCGGAGCCTGGCGCAAGGATGCCATCATTCTGGCGGGTCTGTACTCCTCGCAGACGCTTGCGGAAGACACGGACCTGACCTTTAAGATCCGCAAGCTGGGATACCGCATCGTCACCGACAACGCTGCCCTGGCCTACACCGAGGCCCCAGATAATCTGCGCGACCTCGCTAAGCAGCGCTTTCGCTGGGCATTCGGCACCCTGCAGTGCCTCTGGAAGCATCGGGGCGTACTCGGCAACCCGCGCTACGGTGCCTTCGGCATGATTGCCATGCCGTCACTCTGGATCTACCAGATCGGCTTCCAAGCCATCGCACCGGTGGTCGACCTAACCATCGCCTGGTCCCTGTTCTACAGTCATGTCATCGCCCCCGGCACCAACGGCAAAAACGCCGACATGCTGCTCGGCTACTGGGCCTTGTTCTCCGCCATCGAGCTGCTGGGAGCCTGGATCGCCTTCCGGCTGGACCGTGAGGACAAAAAACTGCTGGTCTGGCTGCTGCTGCAGCGGTTCGTCTACCGCCAGCTCATGTATTACGTCATCGTCAAGTCCCTGATCGTCGCCGTGCGCGGCTCTCTGGTCGGCTGGGGCAAGTTCGACCGCAAAGGCACCGTGCAGCAGCCTGTCTCCAATTCACCCGGAACTGAGCCGGTCGCTTCGCCGGACTAGGAACCTAACCCCGCCGCTTCGCGTCGACCCTTCCCTAAGAAGGAAGGATGTCAAATAAATTTTAAGGTTACTTGATTCAATCTAAAAGTCATGTTATAATATGAATACCCATATCAAATTCTGTAATGAGTAAGTGAAACCGTCACAAGGCCGTGCCGCATTTTCCAAACAATCTCTTTCTGTTACAAGTTAGTACCTAGAGAGAAACTTACTGCCTGCGACAATTCCTATCAGTATGCGCCTCCTCTGCTGGTGACCACGTTAGCAGTCAGATCGATACTATATGTCTGTTCAGACCGTTTATCCAGCCCTAGCCCCTTTGTGGGAGGAAATGCAAGAAACGATAGCCAATGCCCAAGCACAGCACCGATATCTGGCACACCCACCGCGCGTCAGTTTTATCGGGCGCTTCAAAACAGGCAAGAGCCGCCTTATTAATGCGCTCGTAGGCTCTGATGTGCTCCCTTTCGATCTGAGTGAATGTACAGCTCATCTTATCGAGTTAGCACACGGTTTCCAGCAAAAAATTAGCCGTCTCATTGGTCATGATTTGCATACAGCACTCGAAGAAACTATCTCGCCAGAGCAGTTCAAAAGCGCCGCTGACCTGACAGCGCCCGACAAAATGCATCTGGCCGATGATGCGGCGTTTCGGTATTACCTGGCCAGCCCCTTGTTAAAGTCTATAAGGGTCATTGATACTCCTGGTTTTGATGGTACAAATTCTGAGATGCGAACGCGCGGCAGTCAGGCACGGGAGCGGGCGATCCAACAATCCCACCTGTGTATTCTGGTTCTGAGTGCAGGGCTTGGGTCAGATGACCTAGAGAGTGCACGCCTGATTCATCGTCATGGAGCGGACATCATTGTTGTCCTTAACCAGTCGGACAAATATGATAACGACGAGAGAATGGAGATGAAACAGCAGATTCTTTCCGATTTGGAACGCGAGATTGGCGTAAGACCAGCCTTTTTTACCTGTTCGGCTCTCTGGCAGAGCGGCACGAAACAGACGCGTGACGAGATTGAACGCCAGCGTCGGTTTTTTGACCATGAAGACGAAACCCAGTGGCACCAATGGGATGCCCTCACTAGCCATCTCTCGCAATCCCTCAACGGGGAACGGGAGATAAGGCTATTGGATACGCTGCGCCGCGCATTTGACCTTGCGAGACTCATCAACAATGAATATGACATCAACCGCCAAGCCGAAGCGAGGTTCTTGGACAATCTTCCCCGTTGGCACGAAATGATGCCCTCACTTGTCGGCCAAACCGTACTTGAAATGGCGGTGAACGCTGCGAAAAGCAAAAGGCCCATTCCGTGGAAGCGGCTGGAAAACTTCGGGATCACTCCCGAGCTCGCTGCGCCACGGAGCATTGTATCAGATCAAGAAGTAGATCAATTGGTCGATGAATATACTTCTGTCGTGGCCGTACTCGTTGCATTAGCGATGGACAATCATTGTGCTAAACTGTATGAATATTTAGTGTCGGATGTGTCTGCCTGCCTCACTTTGCTCAGTGATGAGATTTCGGTACCCGTGCATCGGGTGCATACCTTGCATCATAAGGTGCAAAAAGCCAATTGGTATAGCCAGCCGCTTCGCTTAGATTTCACGTACCAAGATAGCCTGGCGAAGCTTCGGGCCCGATGGGCGTCTCAGCCCATTGAGCTTAGCGCAGACTGTAGCTACATACGAAAGCGGCTGTCGGCAGCACTGGCGTGAAATTGTTTGTAAGGATTGGATGACAAGGAGAACCCGACATGCACGGTGGCATAGAAACTTTTTTCGGCGAAGGCGATGACCTGATACATCATGACGCACACCATCTGGAGGACGCTGGCGAAACGGCGCTCCTCCCCTTAGATACATTGACGCAGGATTTCAACTTTGGAGCCAGCCTAACGGACTTTCAGCCCTGGCAACACTCTGTGCCTGATATGCACACTCCAGGCTTCGATCACCACGAGCCTCACACTGACTTTGACACGCATGACCTGCGCGAGTGGCAGGACGTAGGGAATACTAATAACACCGTGCATCTGCACCTGCTTAGGCATTCGAATGCGGTTGATTCAAACAGTGACGGGATCAGCGATGCGGCAAGTACAGACCTTCGCATAGACCCATTCAGCGGGGATACTCTTCCGAACATAGACCTGGATTGGCGTGACGCCAGCGGTCAAGTGCATCACGATCATAGTGTTGATAGTGATGGGGATGGATGGTCGGATGGTTTAGAATGCCTTGTGGGCACGGATCCGTACAACGCCGCCAGTCACCCGTCGCTGGTTGAAGCTCATCACTTCCCCGCAGGCTCCGACGAAAACTTGTCTGGCACTATTGATGTAACCCCCTCTTCCCAACTCTGGCAGCTCCCATGAAAACAAGAATAGACCTCTTGCGTAAGTCGGGTATTCTGGGTGTATGTTCTACGCCGATGTCATTTTCATTGGCTTTCACTTCAGCCGAGTAGCGACGGCTATCTGAACATTTCTGATGGACAAGTGAGCAGTTTCCCAATGTCAAGTGAGATGGGTTTGAATGACCAGTGAACCGATTGTGATTATGCCCGACGAAAATCCGCAGCTATCGGATGATGTTGACCCCGAGAGACTCCTCATAGAGATTGTTCAAGGACTGCTCATGGCACATGCGCGCCTTGATCACGTCGAGGCATCTTTAAGACAGACCATTGAGTCATCTTCGCGGGAGCATTTCAGCTCATTGGACAAAAGGCTCCAGGATGTTGATATTCGAACCCAAAAAACTACCATTGACTCAGGCAAAGCTGTCGAATCGCTGTTAGCTTCTCAAAGTAGGATGACGCGATCCGAACATGCCAAACAAGATGAGAACTGGGATAAACTCAGAATTTTTCTTGAAGGCTGGCCACTGCAACTCATTCGAGGAAACAAAGAAATTGTGAGTCAAGTGACTTCCAAGTCGACGGCATTGTCTGAAAATTTGAGTGCCGCGCAGACTCACATTCTGGGGAGAGTCACACAAGAGGCAGAGGCAAATCGGCGCTTATTAGTCTGGTTGATCGCATTATCATCTCTGTCTCTTCTTCTACTGGTTTGCGTCGCTTTCAGAGTCTTTGCGCACTAAAAATATCTTAAAAAATACCATCAAGAATACATTTAAAGATACAAATGAAAATACATTTAAGGAATCATTAAGGAACTGGTATGCTGTCGTCTACATTTGCTGACCGCGCCCATGAGTTTGCCGAAAAGCTTGGGGATAACGAGGCCAAGGCCCGAATAGAGCAATGCCTTCGCCAACGCGATTTCTCTGGGCCAGTTGTGACATTCATCGGGGCAACGGGGCGTGGAAAAACCACTCTTTTTGGCAAGGCTGCTCAGATTACTCCGTCGCCCTCTACCGCCATTCACTTTGCAGGAGATAGTGAATGGAGGAGACCTGTGGCAGCGTTCGCCGTGCCAAATAGTGTTCTCCAGGCCGCTACCCAAGATGCGGTTGGCAATGCTCTCCTTTGCGATTCCATAGCTTTTGATACCGCCAGTAGCAATCAGATTGTTTCTTCACTCCTCAAATTGACTGACCTTGCGGTTCTGGCCGTACAGCTGACGCAGCCAGCGGGTCGTGATGAAGTGGCTTTTGTCAAGGATCAACTCGGAGGCATCCCTTCGATTCTTGTACTCACCAAGTGTGATCAGGTTGATGACGATGATTTCCAAGATGGCCTAGACGCGGTCTTGGAGAACTATGGCGACTTTCCCTGGCTGGGAGTACTGCTCTCAGACATCGAGGGAACTCTCGCAGAAAAAACGTCACAGGGGCAAATATTACCATTCTTCGAACATTGGTGGCAAAAAGAAGGGCATTCTCGTGCCGAAGAGGCCCGACAGACGCATCTGAAAAAGCTCCAACAAAACTGGCGCAGCGAAGCAAAGAAGGTTCTTGACGGCAAGGAGCAGGATTACGCTCCGCAGCTTGAAGCGGTAACTAAGTCGCTTTCCGCCTCAACGAGCGCTTCTGAGGCGCACCGCCTACAAGAAGAGTTGATAGGTGGACTGAAGGCACTGCCCGACAGGGCACTCGCGCTGTATAAAAACAGACTCTCTGACCTGCGTGTTCAAGTCAGCCATGCCACGAATAAGTTCACGGATAGTATTAAGGCAGGCGCGGAAATCAGCCAATCCGAAATTGAGCAGACGCTCTCCAGGATATATCAGGAGTGGGATCAAGATGCGCGGCTATATGTGCGCGATGAAATCAAAATGACTGTGGAGCGACTCCACGAAATTGCGACCCGCTACGACGGGTTAATCAGGGCATCGACGGGGACAGAGGAAACGACGGAAATGTCTCGTGCCACAAATCGCCGTCAAGAAGTATTTGCCGAGCGCTTCGAGACCAGCGAGGCCGTAGAATTGCAGGGTGATTTTGACTTGACCGTATCCGACAAGTTGCGAGCCGCCGCCACGCCCACGGTCTCAGCACTAGGTACGGGGCTGTTGCTATTTGGCATGGTCGGGGCTACTTTTTTCGCGCCTTTTGCGCCGATCATTGCCCTATTGGGCGGAGGCACGATGGGCGGCGTTATGTTCGACACGATGGGTAAGGCCAACCAGCGCCGCCAAGCGAGTGCACTCAAAGAGGCTATTCAACGTCAGGCCACCGAACACGAGCATAGACTCCAGCAGCAACTGTCTTCCGAGTGGAAACAGTTTAGCGACAATGTTCGCGAATCAGTGGCAGCCTCAAAGAGGCAACTGAGCATATTGCTCATGCAGCAATCGCCCGCGCAGGACAGTGCGCTAGTAGAAAAACATAAAGCCTTAACCGCAAACATTGCGAAGTCAAACAGCCTGCGTCGCGACCTATGCTGGCTGGAGGAACACGAGCAAGGTGCGATGCTCCTCGGCGAGGCACAGGGATAACCGTTGAAACAATCTTCCCTTCTCGACTATCGTAAAATTAAAGATCGACTCGCTCAGTGGTTGCAGCTACTGGCACAAATGCCCGTCGCAGATGAAGTCCCGACTGTCGCAGTCGATGATTCTCTGACAGTTCAGTGCCTCCTCCTGGGACTGTCACGCCAGATTCAGGCCGACACATTTAAGGTGGCGGTCGTGGGAGAATACAGTTCTGGCAAGAGCAGCCTACTCAACGTGCTCCTCCGTGTTCATAATGCGGACGGCAGGAAGACCGAAGGCTTACTGCCGACAGCGATCACGCCGACGACGGCAGTCATCACGACGCTAGTGTACGACGAAACCCGACGCATCGAGATTACTCTTGACGATGGTAGGATGTTGCAGGTGAATGCCGAGCAGCTCAACGGCTTTTTGACGGAGCCAACCTTGCGCCGCAAAAAGTTCTGGTGGACTTCCAACGAAGAAGAAAACGAACGCATCGCAGAGCACATCAGACAGGTACGGATCGGATGTCTCTCCCCATTGCTTGCCGAGGGAGTCGAGCTCGTTGATACCCCTGGGATCGGTTCAATCAATGAAGATCACGCCCGCATTACGAAGGAGTTCACCGCCGAGGCTGATGCGGCGCTCTTTCTGATGAGCGTCGACCCACCCATGGGCGAGCGCGAAATGACTTTTTTGCAGCACATTAAAACTATTACTGACCGCTGCCTGTTTGTTCAGACGAAGCGCGACTTAGGTGAGTTGACAGATGGCGGGAATATGGTTTGGCAGAAACGCGAGGCGGAACATCGCCGCCGAATCGAGGAAGTGTTGAATCGCCGCGATTTCCCTTTCTACTGCGTTTCAGCCTATCAAGCCGCAAATGGGCTTCGACGCAACAATGCTGAGGAATTCGCTGATAGCGGCTTCAAGGAGTTGGAAGCGGAACTCCAAAACTTCCTTGTGGCCGAGCGCGGGATACCACGCATTGAGGCTTGGATCAAACGCGGGAAGTATGCCCTTAACGCAATGGAAAGTGCCCTCCAGGTACGACATCAGCAGCTCGATGCAAAACTTGCGGATACCACTTTACCCGTTGCCCAGGCAGAGGACTATGACCAGTGGAAAAAGATTGAAAAGGCGCTCAAAAAGGCGCTGGATACGAACGCACAATTGGCAGAAGAGAAATTATCCAAACGAAAGTCTGAGTTTATAAGTGAGGTTCTTCAAGAAGCCCAGCGTGCACTGAGGACGACAACACCAGAACAACTGGCAAAGAATCCTGGACATCTTTTAAAGATCGAGAGGGCCGTCGTGAAGGCGGTTCAATATCACAGGGACGATCTTTTGACGCCGATAGTTGACCTGGCCATTATTCAAGCTCAGGAGCCGCTCAAAGAGGCGTTAGGCGAACTCCCGAAAGCCTTTCAGCAGTTTCGCAATGCGGATTTTGAGTGGGAAACTTCCCGTTTAGGCGTTGACTTCGCCAACTTAGTCGAAAGTCGCACCTATATCAAGGAAACAAAGCGTGGCGGATTTGGCGTTGTTGATTTCTTTTGCGGCTCAGTCAAAACTGAAGAAACTGAGCATATTCTTGACAAGGAACACTTTAATGCGAAAGTTGAAAGTGCGAGTGAAGAGACCTATCGAGAGGTCAAGGCAGGAATGCGCGCAAAGTTGAAAGCGATAGATTCGGCGGTGGAACTGGAGATGGGCCGAATTGTCCATGATGCCAAAAGAGCTGCTGACCAACAGCTGCGAATCCAAAGACAGGATACTGCCGACTGCCAAAGTCAGCATAGAGAAAATCAATTACATATTAAGTTATTGGGAGAGCATACAGCATCGTTAAACCAAATTGCGGAGGCTCTACAAAGCCTCCACTAATGTGGAGTGTCTCACTCGTCTTGATCATTCGCCCTGAAAATTACTAACAGAGTTTGCTTGTAGTTTCAAAAGATCACCTGGTTCATGTTGCCTAACCCATCGCACTCGCTCAGGGGATCCATATCCGCGCGACGGTGGTGCAGGTCCGCTGGCTCTGCCCGGCCCTTACAGACGTATCGTTATAGTAAGTATGTGCAAATGCATCCCGGCGGCAATCTTTAATCTTTTGATATTTTGGCTGAAGTGAACACCCATCTATCAACTCCTTACTCTTCCTTCTTAGGGAAGGGTCGACGCGAAGCGGCGGGGTTAGGCTCCGAAAGGCTGCCAAGCCACTTCTCCACCCGCCGCCCCACCTCCCCAAAACCATTCCCCGTCCCCATCTCCCCCCTCATCCCCCCGCCCATTACCAGCAGCGGCACATATTCGCGCGAATGGTCCGTCGAGGCCGTCGTCGGGTCGTTGCCGTGATCGGCAGTCAGCATCAGCAGATCTTCCACCTTCAGCTCTTCCACTATCACTCCCAGTGCCGCATCAAACTCCTGCAAACACGCCGCGAACCCCGCTGGATCGTTGCGGTGACCGTACAGCATATCGAAATCCTCGCAGTTCGCAAATACGAATTCTTCCTTCCCCGAGCGCACAGCCGCCAGGATCGCCGCCAGATGCGCAGGATTACTCTGAGTCCGCTCGGCACGGGCGAAATAAGCGCGGGGAAAGAGGTCCGCCACGACCCCGATGGCGTGGATAGTCTTCCCGGCGGCCTGAAGACGGGTCAGGCAGTTCGGCTCCGGCGGTACCAGCGGAAAATCGCGTCGATTCTGCGTCCGCTGGAAATCCTCCGGGCCATCCCCGATGAAAGGCCGCGCGATCACGCGCAGGACAGCGTTCGGCGAGATCAGCATCTCCCGGGCCGCCGCGCACATTTCGTAGAGTGTTT
>JANXNV010000004.1 GCA_025353925.1 Armatimonadota bacterium | reverse complement strand
GATGACGACGGCATCATCACAGGGCAGGGAACGCTGGGCCTGGAGATACTGGAAGACCTGCCGGATGTCGAGACGGTGATCATCCCCATCGGCGGCGGGGGACTCTTCGCCGGGATGGCGACGGCCCTGAAAGAAACGCGGCCTTCCATCCGAATCATTGGAGTGCAGGCGGAGGGAGCGAATGCCGCCGTGCTCTCTTTTCATGCCGGCCGCCTGCTCGTTCGTCCTGACCCGGTAAGAACAATTTGCGATGGCATCGCAGTCAAATCGCCGTCCGCGCGCACATTCGCCTATATCCAAAAATATGCAGACGATGTAGTTTCCGTCACGGATGAATCGGTCGCATCGGCGATTCTGCTGCTTCTCGAACGGGCCAAACTCGTGGTGGAGCCAAGTGGTGCGGCGGGTCTGGCGGCTCTGCTTTCCGGCCGCACTGAGACGCTGGGGCAGACCGCTGTCATTTTGTGCGGCGGAAATATTGATGCTCTTAAGCTGGCGGATATCACTCAGCGCGAGATGCTTCGCGCTGACCGTTACCTGCACTTTTTCACTGCTTGCGACGATCGGCCCGGGTCCCTGGCATCCATGCTGAAGATCGTCGCCGAGGAGCGCGGCAATGTCCTCAGCATCACCCATGACCGCCTGCGCCCGACCGTGGCCCTGGGCATGACGGGAGTGGAACTGCTAGTGGAAGTCCGTGATAAAGCTCACCAGCACCGTATTCTGGCCGCCCTCTTTCAGGCGAACTATCCGATTGATAAAACAGACTAACGATGTTATGTGGCGAGATGACGAGCAAAGAGAGTTCCAGTACTTGAAAACCACTGCTTCAATTTAGCCCCATACTTTAAGCAGCGCTTCATCAGCGACTAGGAGAACAAACAGATGACAACCGAGCAGCCCGTCATTTCCAAAGGCCTCGAAGGGGTCACCGCCGCCGCGACGCAGATCGCTGAGGTGGACGGCCAAAACGGCAAACTCACCCTGCGTGGTTACGATGTCGGCGAGCTTTCCGGCAAGGTCTCATTTGAAGAAGTCGCCTACCTGCTCTGGAACGGAGCGCTGCCGACGCGAGCTGAGTACGATTCTTTGCACACGGAAATGAGTGCGGCCCGTGCGCTGCCACTTCCTGTCATGGCTGCTCTGGAAGTGCTGGCTGCCCATGCCGAGGGTATGCACATCCTGCGGATGGGCGCGGCAATGCTTTCCATCGCCGACCCCGATATCGACAGCCTGGACCTCGCCGGGGCTAAACGCCGTGCGGCGCGTTTGCAGGCTCAAATGTCAGCGATTGTCGCCCACACCTGGCGCATCAAAAATAATCTGCCCATTGTTCCCCCTCAGCCCGAGCATGGTATCGCCGAAGGTTTTCTGTATATGCTGGAGGGGCAGGTGCCTGACAAGGCACGCGTGGATGGTCTCAATGCCTATATGGTGGCGGTCAGCGAACATGGGCTCAATGTTTCTACTTTCTGTGCTCGGGTTGCCATCTCCACCGACTCCGACATGGTCTCAGCCTTGACCGCCGCTGTCGGTGCCCTGAAAGGTCCCAAGCATGGCGGAGTCCCCGGCCCGGTACTAGACA
The DNA here is from genome assembly GCA_025353925.1 of Armatimonadota bacterium. Classification (GTDB taxonomy): domain Bacteria; phylum Armatimonadota; class Armatimonadia; order Armatimonadales; family Capsulimonadaceae; genus JANXMY01. Next base: position 2,183 of record JANXNV010000004.1, on the reverse strand, counting down.
TGCTGCGTGAAATCGGCACTCCCGATCAGACAGATACCTATATCCGTGCCGAAATGGCGGCTGGTCGCCGTATTATGGGCTTCGGCCACCGTATCTACAAAGTCCGCGACCCCCGCGCGGCCCTGCTCTCTGCTGCTGCTGAAAAGATGGCCACACTCACAGGCGATTACGACCTGCTGAACCTGACCAAGTCTGTCGAGAAAACGACGGTAGATGTCCTCTCGGAACTCAAACCTGGCCGCGAGCTGTATGCAAATGTTGAGCTGTACGCTGCGTTGATCCTGCACGCCGTCGGTGTCCCCTCCGAGATCTTTACCCCTGTTTTCGCGATTGGCCGGACGGCGGGCTGGACCGCCCACATGATCGAGCAGCTGGACGGTAACCGGATTATTCGCCCCGAATCGGTGTATATCGGGCCGCGCGACCTGAAGTGGGTGGCGATGGATGCGCGGGCGTAGGGGCTGGGTGGAATTGTTTTGGTGACTCCAGAGCTATTGTCTATGTGAATGTTGTCTTTGAGGTCACGTCCCGCAAGATGCAGTGTGAAGGCAGAGAGTGCAGGCTGCCGTTGTCCGAGCATACACTTCGAACACCGGAGTATTTGCTCATCGACATATTTCTGATGCTGCTAGCGTTTGTGGCTCGCTTTCTATCGCCAATATTAAATCTTGTCCTGCGTCACCGTCACCCTGAGAGTGAGCGGTTCATGCGGATTGATCGTCTCGCGGAAGATGCATACGGCAATGAGAAATGGGCAGAGGCGGAGGCATTTGCTTTGGAAGGGCTTCGCATGGCAGAAAGCTTCCCGAGCAATTGGAACTATGGGAATGTAATCCATCATAGCAATCAAGTAGTTGGTTTGATTCGTCTACAAAAAGGTGAGCGCGAACCGGTTCTGGAATATGTAGAGCTAGTGAGGCAGTTTTGGGCACAGGAAAGTGTCCACTTTCCTGAAATAGGACGTGAACATAACCGATTAATTAAGCAATGGAAAGATATCAAAGCCAGCAATTTACCACAGCATAGACTCTGGTCATACGACCTTTAAGGAACGACCCATGCCAAAATCCCTATCTATCCATCCCGAGGAAGTCCGCCGCTCGCACTTTATCGAGTTCGAGCCGATCCCTGCCAATCAATACAAGCGCACCATGCACGACGAGCTGGACCGCTTTGCTCGGGAGGACTTGATTAGAATCCACACAGACATGGCGACGATACGGGCCTTCGAGAACATGCTGCAAGAGGTCAAGACGACCAACAAGTTTCATGAGGTCGAATACAACCATCGCGGCCCGGCTCATCTGAGCATTGGCCAGGAGGCGTCGGCGGTCGGACAGGCGTATCTGCTGGGCGTTGACGATCACATCTTCGGGTCGCATCGATCACACGGGGATATTCTCGCCAAAGGTCTGTCGGCCATCGAGAAACTCGATGATGCGGCACTGATGGAGATTATGTCGAGCTATATGGGCGGCGCGGTATTAAAACGGGTCGAAAAAGATGGCGACGGATCGGTGAAAGAACTCGCCGTCGACTTCCTGCTGTACGGGACTCTGGCAGAGATCTTTGGGCGCGAAGCGGGCTTTAACAAGGGCATGGGCGGCTCCATGCATGCGTTTTTTACGCCTTTTGGGGTGTATCCGAACAATGCGATTGTCGGCGGCTCGGCGGACATCTCCGTAGGTGCGGCCCTTTACAAGCGTGTCAACCGCAAGCCCGGCCTGGTAATCTGCAATATTGGGGATGCGTCGGCGGGCTGCGGCCCGACCTGGGAAGCACTTTGCTTTGCGACCATGGACCAGTTCAAAACGCTCTGGGACGAGGCACTCGGCGGCGGGCTGCCACTGATCGTCAACTTCGTCAACAACTTCTATGGCATGGGTGGGCAGCCGGTCGGGGAGACGATGGGTTTTGGGACACTGGTGCGCATGGGGGCGGGCCTGAATCCAGCCCAGATGCACGCCGAGCGGATCGACGGCTACAATCCGCTGGCCGTGATCGATGCGATTGCCCGAAAGAAAGAAGTTTTGGCACGCGGTGACGGCCCCGTGCTGCTGGATACGATCACCTACCGCTTCAGCGGCCATTCCCCGTCGGATGCATCCTCGTACCGCGAAAAGTCCGAAGTCGAAGAGTGGAAGCAAGTGGACTCGCTGATCACCTACGGCGAAGAGCTTCTT
>JANXNV010000162.1 GCA_025353925.1 Armatimonadota bacterium | reverse complement strand
TTGGTATTCGGGATGTCGTGGTTCCCCGCCAGCAGCACCACCGGCACCCCCGCCTGGGTCAGCTTCGACAGGCACGCCGCAAACTCCCGCTGATGCGTCTGGTTCGGGTCACGGGTCTTGTAGGCATCTCCGGCAAAGACCGCCAGCTCGACCCCTGCGCTCAAGGCGATCTCGATAGCCGACAAAAGCGCATTGCGGAAGTCCACAAGGCGGGAGGGAAGGCCGGTCAGCGGATCGAACCGGCCATAGTTTTCGACGCCGAAATGGACATCGCCGAAGTGCATGAGGCGGATGGGGATGGGCATGGGGGGATTATACCCGGGAGATATCCTTCAGTTACTTGTCACGCTGCTCTGATGCAGATTTGAGCAATTGTTTCTGCCAGAGTTCTAAATACGACATCGCTTTTTGTTGCTCCGGTTTAAATGTGCCTGGCCCGAAAGTGACAACCCTTTTGCCATCCATAACAGTTTCCTCGACGGTGCCTACTGTCATGGAATTTTGAGAACGCAGGTTACTTACTATTCGGGCCAGAAGCAGCATATTCTTTTTTGTGCCGTTATATTCTGGTAAAGTTGTATTCCATCCAGAGTTTTTTGCTGAAGTATATTCTTGATATAAAGTTGTCCCTCCAAGTTCCTTCAACATTCCCTCGAAAATAGGAAGTACGCTGCTGCTGCCAGGAGTATAATTGAGTGCATCAGCCAGGATAAACCCTATGATTGGTGCATGGTTCATATCATAGGCTTTTTGCAATTTTTTTCTAGCAATGGATCCCAGCAGCAATTGATTTTTGCCGTTGGGATCACTAGATTTTAAACCTTCGCCATACAAGTAAAAAGATACCAAACCAAGTTTAAATTCATTCGTTAGTGACGGTTTCTTTCTCTCATCGATCTGGTATTGGAAGAACAAATTTTGACGAGTCCCGCGACTAGATTGGACAAGCCCTACATATGCAGCCAGGTCATTCGGTTCTCTCGCAATTTGATCGGCAAAACTCTTCGCTGATGCTGTTAGGTTCCCATTCATCAAGTCAATGTTTGCCTTCATCAGAGAACTTGAGGAAAATAAATCAAGGCTGGTTTTGTAGCTGATATACCCCGGATAGTAGACCGCATCTGTAAGAAGCGTGTTTGATGATGCCAGAGCACAGTCTGACATTAAAACTAGAGAAAGTATGGGGAGCAACCAGGTTAATCTTTTGAACATTGTTTTTGTGCCTTACGCTAACTATATCAACATTGCTATTTTGGTACTGATTGAACATGAGGATAAAATTGTTGAGATAAGACTTTTGCTACCAGTATCTCTATTAATAACACTCACGTTCAATCAAGCTTGTACCCAGGAACTAGTTTGCAGCCGCTGCGATTACTGGGTAGTAAATAACTGCTATATGGCCGCCATTTGTGAATTGCGGAATATCGGCATGCCAGTGGCCTCTGCCTTTATATCCGTGAGTACCATAAACGTCATAAGTGCCAAAATGCCGCGTCCACCCCATGCCCCAAAAGGGGATGGGCATGGGGGGGGGGGATTATACCCGGTCGCGCGGAGTCCTTGCCTTTGACATCGCGCCGCTACTTCTGTGCCGCACTCGCAATATTCTTGCTGACTTGATCGAGGATCCTCTGCTGCGCCCCGGCATCGACGGCGTAGGTAAGCAGTAACCGTTTCAATTCGTCTGTGTTGCATGGGGCATGAGAGTAGTAGAGGATCATCTCCGCCTCTGTAGAGCTGGAAAATAAGTCATCCATGGATCGCACAAGTGCCTGGGTATTATGCATGCGGAGCTTTCCATCTCTTTCTTGTGTCACCTTCATGCGACTTGCCAAGTCCACGGGATCATTCAATTTATCGTAATCCAGAGGCATACCAATCACAACTTGAATATGCATATCATAGCCTGGGATGACAAGTTCTCTGAGCCTCTGCCTTGTTTCAAGCCACAACGGGGCACGTGTGGTACGAAGCTGCACCCAGGCAGGCGCATCGAAAGGACGTTTGTACGTTGATAGCTTCTCTCCTGGAATGAGGCATGGAAGAAGTCGCGAAGTGACATCCAATGGAACATTGCCATGTTCGAGTGTCAGCAAAACATACTTTCTGGTCTGCTCATCTTGCTTGTAAAGATTTTGGGGGCCGAAGTAACGAGACCTGAGAACACTACAGACTGTGTCCATCAAGGCGAAATAACCCCGCATGTCGGTCTGATGCCCCCACGTTCGCTCAATCGTATCGGCCAGGTCAGTCAAGCCTTTCAAGTCTTGCGCCTGTCCCAATCTTTCAATTTGTTTGATTTGCGACTGATATAACTGGTTGTCGTGCAAGCTGTTGTCGTCGAGCAACAAATAGTATTTCGACTTCTGATCGGTCGTGCTTTTCGCATTTTGCTGCGCGGCAGCGGCAAATGAGAACATTGCCAAAATGATCGACAGGCCGAGACACAAAGGACTGCGGAAAGCGTTCACTCTTGTACTTTCTCTCCCGCCCGCCCCACCCACTTCTTCCAAATCCCTGCATCGCGCAGCAGCGGCAGGTACAGGCCGCCGACGACGGAGCGGGCTTGGAAGCCTTCCATTTTGCCGTCGACGGTGTTGTACCAGTCCGTGAGGGGAACGCGCGTTGGGCCTTCGTTCAGCCACCGGAACAGGGGGTCGATGAGGGCGGCGAAGTCGGCGGGGGTCTCGGTGAGGGTGGCGGTCCAGACGATCCAGTCCAGCTTGGTGTACTC
>JANXNV010000159.1 GCA_025353925.1 Armatimonadota bacterium | reverse complement strand
CTGGGGGCTGAACTGGGGGCTGCCGTCGGCGACGCACTACTTTTCGTATCACCCGGACGAGAGCCGCGTGCTGGAAGCGTCGTCGCTGACGATGAACGTTTTCGCGGGACGCCTCCTGCCGCATTTCTACAACTACGGCTCGCTGCAGCTGTATTTAGTCTGTTTCGCCAATACCCTGGCGGCACTCTTCGGCGGACTGGAGATCGTGCCGAGGGAGATGGCCGCGTGGTACCCGCAGTGGGCGAAGATGTACCTGGTGGGCCGCTGGCTGACTGTCAGCATGGGGGTGGGTACGGTCTGGGCGGTATTTGCGATTGGGAAGCACTTGTGGGGCAGACGTGCGGGGCTGCTGGCGGCACTGGTTCTCACGATTACGCCCCTGCATGCTCAGCACTCGCATTTTTTGACGGTGGACGTTCCCGCGACCTTCTGGGCTATGCTGTCCCTGCTCTGGGCCGTGCGGCTGGCGACCGGCGAGCCGAAAGCCTGGAAAGCCGCCCTTTGGGCCGGGGTGTTCGCGGGATTCGCGGCGGCGACAAAGTACAATCTGGCATTGATCGTGCTGCCGCTGCTGGCGGCGTGTTTTCTCACGCGGCAAAAAGCGGGCGTTGTCGTTGGTTTGACGGCGTTTGTTCTGGCGTTCTTGGCAGCCTGTCCCGGCGCGGTGCTGGAAAGCGGGGCCTTCCTGCGCGACCTCCGCTTCGAGGCCGTGCATGTACAGAACGTCGACGATCCGACGTTTCGCGGCACCGGCAGCGGGTTTGTGTATCATATCACCCACAATCTCAGTGCCGGACTGGGCCTCCCCCTGCTCTTGCTGACTTTAGTGTCGGTCGGCTATGCACTCTATAAAAGGGAACGCGGGGATAGCCTGCTGGCGGCCTTCGCTCTGCCCTACTACATTCTGATTGGCCTGGCGGCGATCAAATACGCACGTTACGATATTCCATTATTGCCTATTTTGGCATTGTGGAATGGACGGCTTTTGGCGGATGCATCAAGGGCTGGTCGCCCAATCATTCGAAGGTCGGCACTGGGTGTAAGTGGAGGCGTTCTTTTGCTGACGGTTATCTACACTCGTCTGCTTATCCTGCCTATGGCGCAGGTGGACCCTCGCGATGCTGGTTTGAAGATGCTCCTGCAGCTGGCTCCGCAAACATCAAGCATTGGGTTCGCAGCACAGCCCTGGTTTGGAGCTATCCCAGTTAGCCCCTACTTTTCCATGCCCCGGCCCGGCGGATGGCGGATGGCGGCATCACACGAGCTGGAGCGGCGCATTGTGTACAATGGCAAAGATTGGGATGCAGACGCACTAAATTCGCAGCGACCTGATTTTGTCGTACTTAGCGAATACGATTACGATGACGCTCTGCGGATTGATGACCCGGCGGCCAATCGCTATTTGGATGTCCTTTGGCAAAGTTATCAAGAGTGTGATAGTACTGCGAGATTTACACTTGATCCTATCAGCATATCGGGGCATTTTCCGACAAGTGTCGGAGCCATGCCGACACATGGCCTGCCGCACGATATGCTCTACACCAATCCCTATATCCTTATTTACCAGCGAAAGCCTGCACCAACCCCATGAATACACAACGCGCACAGGAAATCCTCAATAACTTCGACGGCAGGAAGGTCCTTGTCGTCGGCGATGTCATGCTTGACGAATATGTTTGGGGGCGGGTCAGCCGGATCTCGCCGGAGGCACCCGTGATGGTCGTGGATGCCGAGCGGCATACATTCGTGCCGGGCGGGGCGGCGAATGTGGTCAACAACCTCTGCGCTCTCGGGGCGAAGGCGGCGATTGCCGGGGTGGTCGGCGAGGATTCAGCGGGGGTGACACTGCGGGAAAAGCTCGAAGAAGAAGGGGCCGATGTTTCCGCCCTGATCGCGACCGGCGACCGGCCTACCACGCTGAAGACACGCATTATCGCCCATTCGCAGCAGGTCGTGCGCGTGGACCACGAAAAGCGGACGGCGATTGACGCTGAGGCTTTGGGGCGGCTGCGGACCGGGCTGGCCGCTGCCGTACCGCTGTGCGATGCCGTGCTGCTCTCCGATTATCAAAAGGGCCTTCTGGGGAGTGACCTCGTGCGGGAGCTGGCGGAGCTGGCCGGGAAGCACGGCAAGATTATTACGGGAAACTTGAAGCCGACGGGGATTGCGGCGCACTGCAAGCTGACAGTCATCACGCTGAACCTCTCGGAAGCGAGTGCGGCGACGAGCATGATCCTCGATGATGCCTCCGACGAAGGCACGCTGCACAGTGCAGGGAAGATGCTGCTGAAAAGGTCGGGGGCGGAGCATATTCTGATTACGCGTGGGGCACAGGGATTGATTTTGTTCGGTCCGGCCGGGACCATTGTGACGGTTCCGGCCCACCGCGTCGAGGTCTACGATGTCGCGGGGGCGGGAGATACGGTCATCTCGACCCTGACTCTCGCCCTCGCGGCGGGGGCGACCCCGGCAGAAGCGGTGACGCTGGCAAACAGTGCCGGAGCCGTGGCGGTCCGAAAAGTCGGCGTGGCGACGGTCTCCCGCGACGAGATCCTGGGGGCCGTCACCTCCACAAAGTAGGGGCGGGGCTTGCCCCCGCCCTTCCTAATTGTCCGTCTTCGACATGCATATCTTAAACATGACCGTTTCGACATGCCCATCTTCTCCATGACCGTCTTGATCCTTACGGAATCGCCGGAGCGGCGGGCTTGTCGCCCTTCGGAGCGCGCAGATGCACTTCCGTGGCGGTCAGTGCGGTTTCGTCGCCGGTGATATGGGTATTGACCATCGTGCCGACAGTCAGGTCGGCGAACGTGCCGGTGGCAGGCACGCCTTTGCCTTCGCCGATTTTGTAGATCTTGGCATCGGGGGCGACCCTCACCACGGTGTCTT
>JANXNV010000273.1 GCA_025353925.1 Armatimonadota bacterium | reverse complement strand
AAAACATACGGGGAAACGTCGGCGGCCGCACTGCTTGCCGTGCCATTGAAAATCACCCCGGCATTGACTGTCCGCTGGCTGCTGCCGTAGGTGTAGCTGCCCGCTCGCGACGGCGGGGTGACGACGGCGCAGCAGGCCAGCGCCGCCGCAAGCGCGGGGAGTATTCGGATGCAGCCTGAAAATCGGGAAGAGCGAAACATATATTTCCCCTGGCCCCCGGCGGCGGAGGTATAGGATCGAACGAGAAAAAGACCGGACGGCTCGGCGGCGTCCTATTGCAGAATCGGAGCCTCACCGCTCTCCCCGGAATATAGAAGGCCGGTGGAGACAGGCAGACGCGGCGTAAACGGCAGGGGCCGCCCATACTGGTCGCTGCGCAGGTAATAGTGCGTGTTGGCACTCGTCTGGTCCGGGTTGTATGGGTATCCCGCCTGCGGGTTATAGATCATCTGTAGCCCTATCCCGCAAGGTCGTCCCGTATAATGCCCAGCATTCTCCGTCATCACAGTGCCATGAAACTGCGGGATCCAGCCCCAGCGCAGCATCCAGGCCGTCTGTGCATTGATGTCTGCCGGACGTGACTCGGAGACTGCGCCGTCAATCACGATCTTCATATCGATCGGCTGGCCGTAGAGCGGGAAGCTCGGGTCGGTCAGCGTATCGCGCGTTCCGCTGGCCGCAAACTTGTCAAGAGAGTCGTCAGAGCTTGAATTGAACGACGGCCCTGGAATAACGAAGAACGAGCGTGTCTGGGCGTAGAGTACCGCTTCGATTCGGATGTCGCCTGGCAGTACTGCGGCCCGCTGAAGCAAGAATTTACCGGATTTTGCAGGGTCTTGGTTCGTGGCATCGAGTGTAACTTTGAGCTGGCCGACATCAGCTTGGAACAGCCCAGCGGCAGCAGAAGCCGAGATGTCAAAAGTTTTACGCGATAAACTGCCAAAATCCGCGAGTATCCCCAAGGCAGGCAACGGTGCGAGATTACGGTCGTACAGGCTAAAATTAACGCTCGAGGAAGGATCGATTCCACTCTCAGATGCGCCGCTAATATAGAGCCGTAAGTTCGGGTACTTTACACCCGCTGTTTGGGCCGGATCGGGTAATCCGAAGCTTAAATCCTGAACGAGCGCATCCGTCACCTCACCCAGCGTGAATGCGTTAAATGTCGTCGTGCCGACAGTCTTAGGTGTCTGCGTTTGCGCAGGAAAGTCTTCATTTTGCGTTCCGGCCAGAAACTGCGTTGTATTAACACACACGTAATCGTGCGCCAAAATCGTAATACTTGAATCAGCGTCGCCCTTTAAAATATTGCCATCGATATAGGCCGTGCCGTTCGTGACAATGGTGACATGGCGCGGAATTGTTGCAGGTGCGCCCGAATTTGGATTCTCGTTTGGACTCACGATACCGTGAACACGCACATTGCCTTCCGCGTACAGAATGACATCGTTGTCGAGGTTGTCACCACTAAAAACCAACTTTGGATCATTGCTGGCATTTACCGAGTCGTAGGCAACATACATTGTCGACGCACTATCGCCGTCGTTATTGGTACCCACTAAGGCTGTGGCACTCGGATCATTTGATTTCTTCCACGGTACGTTGTCAGAGCGGGTCAGACGGATGCCGGGAAAAGTGCGTTTCGTGCCATTGATTAAAGCACTTTGCATTCCAAGAGTAATATTGACGCCCACGGGATTGTAGATATCACCGTTCCAGCCACCGAGAGCACCAGTGGGCGGGTTAGCCGCTTTGGTCGTATTCAGCCACTCGTCAGTCAGTGTTGTGCCATTTCCAATAGAAGCACTTTCCTGCTGAATGTCATTGGGATTGTTGATGTAGATCGTGCGCCCATAGCCATTCGCGGCGGCTGTCTTTGGAATTGGGGGCGGCGGTTCCGCGTAAGGTATGTATGTCGAAGGCGTTCCATACGTCCCTGTCGAAATGTCTAGGCGCGGCGGCGAGCTGAGCGCGATCTGCTTGTAGCGCGGCAGGCTGCTGCCGGGATCAACCGCGTCCATCAGCGGCGGATCGAGGCGTTTAATCGACCGAGGCAAGCCGTTCCCATCGTTTTGACTGGAACCGTCCCGAATGAGGCCGTTGCGGGTGTCGAAGTTCGCGCCGTTACTGGGCACCACATAGTTAGCCAGTGGCGTAGGGCCTGGGAGCGGTGTGGTCGTGTACAGCACCAAGGAGGCTCTTTGCCCCACGGTCGGCACTCCCGA
>JANXNV010000246.1 GCA_025353925.1 Armatimonadota bacterium | reverse complement strand
TCCGCCACCCTCTCCACCGACGGCGGCTTCGGCTACGTCCGCGAGCGACTGGGATTGCCTGACTCCGGTAGCCCTCACTCCGCCTCGGAAACCATTGTCGGGTCGCCGTTCGATTACGAGAAGAACTGTCTCCTGTACATCCCGCGTCATCTGCCGATCCCTTCCGATGATCCCGGCTATGCCTATGACACGGCCAACGAGATGCTGGCCCTGCTCGAAGCCTCGCGCGGCGGGGCCTTCCTGCTCTTCACTTCTTACCGTGCGCTGAATGCCGCCTACGATCATCTCACGCAGTCCGACCTGCCCTACCCCATCCTGCGTCAGGGGGAGATGCCGAATGCCCGCTTGATCTCGACATTCAAAGCAGAGAAGAACGCCGTCCTGCTCGGCACGCAGTCATTCTGGGAGGGCGTCGACGTGCCGGGGGCCGATCTGCGTCTCGTCATTATCGACCGTATCCCCTTCGCCGTCCCCGACAGCCCCCTGAACAAGGCCCGCGTCGACGGCATCACCGCCACCGGCGGCGACTGGTTCAACGACTTCGCCCTCCCCCAGGCCCAGCTCAAGCTGAAGCAGGGCTTCGGGCGTCTGATCCGCACCAGCACCGACCGGGGCGTGGTCGCGATCTTAGACACCCGAATCGTCCGCAAAACCTACGGCGAGCGCTTCCTGCGCTTTCTTCCCCCCGCCCGTCGGGTTTTCGATATTGGGCAGGTGCAGGGATTCTTTGAGAATTACAATGTTACGAAGCGCAACCGTCAGTGATAATTGAGGACGCTGTTTCCAATTAATTCCTCTTTAAAGAGGCTTCTCCACTATAGCAAATTCTGGTCTTGGTTGTACCCTCTGAACGATATGTTTCCGCGGTCCAGAGCAAACGATCATAGTTCCGCAAAGGGACGCAATCTGTCAGAATATTCCTAACAGGAACATTTTTCGCGTTGACTGCAACTTCAGTTAAATTGTCATCAACTATTATTTCGGCACCATTAACAAACTCATTTTTCTTTTGTATTCGATTACTCAGTTCTTGTCCTAATTTATCTGGAATGCCATTCAATTTGCCTGAATACACGAAGTTAACTCTTTGACTCAGTACATAATTTTTCTCCGTTGCCAAGTGACCATCTATAAGATGAATTATTCGAGGGTTTCGTTGATCAATAGCCACGATGTAAGTTGTTTGCAAACTTTGCAAATTTTTCACAAATGCAATTACTGTTGCTGGTCTCTTCGTATATGCAATATCGATATCTCTGCCCAAAGCATCTGGCTCTCGCAAAACATTTTTCTCTAGAGTGAAATAACAGTTCAACATATTTGATGTTTGATACAAATATCCTAAAAGAGATTTAGAGTTACTAGATTTTTGGGCACCTATTGGACCAGCCTGCATCTTTGCGGACTGGCAGCAAAGCAGGATCCCCGCGAGTAATATAACTATTAGCTTTAACATTTTTTCCCCCGATTATTATCAATATTGTAATTTCCGCACATGACTTCGTATCAGTTCATGGAGAGGTTATCTTTATATGTATTGTTGTTTTCGAAGCAGGCACAACATAGCTCATAATCACTGAACGTGACACAGCAGGGTCTGGACTGAGGAGCCGACCACCAACCGAAACGGAGATTTTTGTAATTACCGTCTTCGGCAAATCTGTCGGATAAGCCTGTGGGTTAGTTTGTGCGACAAACCAAGTGGCGGTCGGGGTGTCCTTGTTGTCTTCTATTACGGGTGAAAGTAATCCCGCTCCCGTTGGATCGGCATAAGTTCCATCGGCACTAATTGGGGAATTCATATCATATGGTATAGCATTACCAGTAAAAGTTTCAAACACCGCAGTTCCAGCAAATATCGGGTCAAGATTGTGAGTGAATTGATCCCTTACCCGCATAATCAGTGAAGTACTATACGATACCTCCAATCTAACTTTTGGAGCAATGACTGAAGAATCAAACGGCGAGGTAGAAGCATTTACCAAAATATTTTTACCAACAATGTCGCCTTCGAAGGTTGCCTGGTCTAATGAACGTGGCTCAAGCACTAGCACTTTCGCACTTCCGATTGCTTTATTTGTGCTAATCCGGGTTGCTATCATCAACTCACCAGTGGGATTTTGACTTGGTAATTTGGCCGTTAAGACTAATATGACATTCCCGGTTTGTACTTGTTGGCCTTTTGTACTTGTTGCCATCTCCGGTGTCGCAGTCATTGAGGCCACACCGCTCGGTATAGCAAAACTGACATCTCCGACCTTGAACTTTGGCTGAACGGCAACTGTGTACTTCTCGGTGAAGTGATACTTGGAGTATAAACCTAGTTTGATAGGGTGAGGCAAACCCGCCAAAATACCGCTGGCAACTCTTTTAGAGGGCAGTGGCGGAGGAGGTGGGGGAACAATGGTTCCATAAGGTGACGCGGAGACCGTGGATGTCGGCCAATTCCCTGTGACTGGTAAGGCTGCCGAGTTTGGGCTTGTGGTGCCTGAATAATCTTGAGTAGGATCATAAGCGGGATTATCCATACTATCGCCGACATAATCCGTATTCGAGTATGTTCCAGCATCGGCACCCGTGACTGAGTCAACGAAATGGACAGAAGCCGTGACGGGTATCGCATAGTAGCCGGACAAGAAAAATGTTCCCGTAAATTTAGCAGCCGGATTTGTATCGTCAATCTTGCCGTCGTCGGGTTGACCGGGATCGGAAATCGGGACCAGATCAACATGAAAATTCCCAGTGTTTGTTGTGATGTCCGGTCCGCCGTCGTAAGGAGTGACTGTGACCTGTCCGACCGACCAGGACCAGTGCCCGACGAGTGTAGCCTCTGCTGCCGCCTGCGGCGGATTTTCAATCCCGGCCGTAACGCCGCATGTATTTGTGTCGCCCGGATCAGGATCACCCGGGTCGCCTGTGAATACATTCACGTGAGGCGGCGGTGGGGGCGGAGGGGGAGCCGCAAAAGAGTGGCAGGCAAGCATAAGTGTGAGGCTTAGGATCGCAGTTTTAGTGCGTGAGCGTAAAATGCGCTTCAGGTTGGTATTCAGCATGAGTATCCTTTTCTTGTCATAAACGTACTATTATTTTTGAGCGGTTTTCAATTGCGGCTGTAGCTCCAAGAGCGAGGTATGGGCAGTGATCATAGCACGGATAAACTCTGCGCGGTCGCTATCCTGCCATACCTTGAGATGCCACCGCCAGTTCGCGAGAAGTGCAGGCGAAGCACCAGCAGAAGCTGCACTACGGAAGGCCAATAGCCGCCAGGACGTTCGCGAAGGAATGGGCGCAGCGTTCAATCCCCGCCAGAGGTCACGGGAGACAGTTAGAATAGGAGATGCGTTTTTTGTCTCGGCAACGCTTGGTGGGTTGTAGCGCACGGCTCCCAGAAAGAGTGTCTGCATATCGTCTTCTTGCCTTGGTGCCGGCAGTAATTTGTCAATGAACACCGCTGAACAGATTGTGTTCAGGCTGTTGTTTCGTGCGACCCGTAAATAGTAGGGATGTGGACCGCGGACTAAAAACGATTTGTATACTCCTCCCCAAAAATCGCGGACCCGAGTGTGAGCTAAAGCCGGTAAAGCTATTGCATCAGACATTCTGACTCGATAGGGCAGAAGTGATACCAAATAATCTCTTTCCCGGTTATCTCCATCATGCCCGTCTTTATTGAATAGATACAAACTGATTCGATGTATGCCAGGGGGCACGGAAACGCGTAGCCAGATATCCGGTCCGTCAATCTCCCGGTCTACTGTCTCACCGTGGTCATCGGCCTCCGCTTGTCGCCTGTAGCCGATCTGCGGGTCATAAAGGGATCGAGGGTTTTCCGTATGCACCCACTGCACCCAGGAGCGCAGGGCATCTGTGCCAGCATATCGAGGGCCGATGTTAGCTACGGCTTGATAACCAGGCATACTTACTGGAAAATGGTCACCCCAAGGCGACTGCATTGCGAAGAAATGGGCATACTGCCGACCGTACCGACCTATGGAATCTCCCTGCGTCTGCCAGTCTTCACCCAAATATGCCCCACTCCCTATAGGCATCTGTACTATCAGCGATTTCACTCGTAGCAGCATGGAGTTCAGCTCCGCCAGCGTCGGCGGCGCGGCAGGAACCGGCAAGGCGGGGATCGACGGGGCGGCAATTGAAGAGGCACTCTTCGCTTCGGGATAGGCGGGCGGCAGCAGCCCGCCCCCGTACATTCCCACCCAAACCGCTTTGCTTTCCACCAGCAAAGCCCCGATATAATCTTCCAAACGCCCCCCATTGGCTCCTGACTG
>JANXNV010000240.1 GCA_025353925.1 Armatimonadota bacterium | reverse complement strand
TGCTTTCTTGCTTTCGTCCCGCACTGAGCGCAGAGACGCCAGGATGACGGCAGCGTCGACTCCCCGCAGCTCGGGCAAAATCGGGCCTGCCGGGACAGCAGCCACTTTGCGCCGCAGAATCGGCAGCGGGCGCGGGCGGTGCGCCGAAAGACCCACACAGCCAACGGATCGACCGGCAGGCCCAGCACGCTTCCCAGCAGCAGCACGGACGCGCCTTTGAGAGTCCAGTCCAATCCAGCCCCCAGCAATTCCGGGTTCTTCGTTCCGAAGTTTGTCACTTCGATGTCCGGGATGTGAAACTGATCCAGCAGCCGATTGACTGTCGAGGCCAGCACAAGCTGCGACCCGGCAAGCTGAAACTTGACCCGCTCGGGCACCTGTTTCTGCGCCTCGCCGCCCCAGTGCAGCACCGCCAACGCCCCGGCCAGGCAAAGAACCGGCGAACGTCGCACGCCGAGAAAGACCAGTGCCGCGACCGACAGGCACAGTCCGCCCCCGAGAAAGACGATCCCTGGCAGGTTTATCTCGATATTGTGGAAGACCCGGAATGTCGCCCACGGACTCAGGCTCCCGGTAACGACACCCGCCGCTCCGGCAAGGATCAACGTCGTGGAAATGGCGGCAAGGAGGCGTCTGAGTATGACCAGGGTAGGGTTAGGGGACATGAGGGGCTTTCGATCGGATCATATTATTTGCCAGGAGCAGAAGAGGAGAGACTTGGGAATTTAGTTCCACGCTCTTTTGTGGCATCTGCGCGATGCGGGGCGACGCGCAGATGCCTCAATATTTTCTTCCCAGTTACCTCCCGACAGATAACTCCCATCATACCCGAAGCGCGGCACGCAAAAAGCCGCCCCCTGCCTCGAGGTGGCGGCGGGCGTCCTCAGCACCCAGATTGCGGTGCAGCAGGACGATGGCGACTTTGGTGGAGCCGCCTGACTCGCGCAAAGCCTGCTCGGCGTCCTCTGCCGAGGCACCCGACACATGGCGGACGATGCGGAGGGCGCGGGCCTGCAGCTTGCTGTTCGTGGCCTGGACATCCACCATCAAGTTGCCGTAGGTTTTGCCGATCTCGATAAATGCTCCCGTGGAAATCATGTTCAGCACCAGTTTCTGCGCCGTGCCGCTTTTCAGGCGCGTGGAGCCTGCGAGGATTTCCGGCCCGACCACCGGAGCGATCATGACGTCGACGACAGATTCCAATGCTGAGGGCCGGTTCGTGGCAAGGCCGACTGTCGCCGCCCCACGTTTTTTTGCTTCCCGTATCGCCCCCAGCACAAAGGGAGCCTGCCCGGATGCGCTGATTCCGACCACGGTATCCAAATCAGTGACATCCGCTTCGGCAACTGCCGCCGCGCCTAAAAGCGGGTCGTCTTCCGCTCCTTCTACCGCCTGAAACATGGCTCCCGGCCCGCCCGCGATAATTCCGGCGACCCGGCCCGGCGCGACCCCGAAGGTCGGCGGGCACTCCGAGGCATCCAGAACGCCTAAACGCCCGCTGGTTCCTGCCCCGAGATAGAGGAGCCGCCCCCCGCGCCGCAGAGATGCAGCCGCCAGTTGGACAGCGGTGGCGATCTGCGGGACTTCGGCTTCTACTGCGGCAGCGACTTTGGCATC
This sequence comes from Armatimonadota bacterium, assembly GCA_025353925.1. GTDB lineage: Bacteria > Armatimonadota > Armatimonadia > Armatimonadales > Capsulimonadaceae > JANXMY01. The sequence goes on along the minus strand of JANXNV010000240.1, from coordinate 14,266 downwards.
TTCGGCATTCATCCGCCGCAGCCGGGCCTCGGTGTCCAGCAGGTCCAGATCGGCCTGTGTCGGGTCGATGGCTTCCGTCGTGAGGGTGTCGAGTGGGGGATGAGTCAAAAGTGGGAACCGTCCTTCCGGGGATTTGTGTTATAATAGGAGAAACTACCGTTATTATAACATATTGTTGTAACACGCAATGAACGAGGTACCACTGTCCTATGCCGACTTATGGCTACGAATGTCTGTCCTGCGACAACCAGTTTGAGACGATACAGAGTATTAAAGACGACGCTTTGACCACCTGCGAATCCTGCGGCGGCAATCTGCGTAAGCGCATCTATCCCGTCGGAATCTCCTTCAAAGGCTCCGGCTTTTACGTCAACGATTACGCCCCTAAGTCCGGCGGCGGCTCAAACGGCTCGTCATCGGAGACCCCGAAATCCGAGTCCGGCGGCGAGGCGAAATCGGACGCCGTGAAGAGCGACTCAGCGAGTTCCGAGAGCAAGCTGGAGACCAAATCTGAGACCAAATCTGAGACTAAGTCCGAGCCGAAGGTGGAAACGAAAGCCGAAGTTAAGACTCCGGCGGCAGTTTAGTCGCCTCTTAGTGCACCGCCGCCGGGGCCGCCCCCGGCTTAGGCCGCTTGAGCAGCAGGATCACTGGGAAGGCTAGGGCGAATGCCATGCCGATTAGCAGGAAAGCGTTGTCGTAGGCCAGCGTCTGGGCCTGAGCCATCACTGTGCGGTCGATAATGGTCAGTGCCGTTGTGTGTGCCTGAGAAAAGCTGTAGCCGTGGGACACCAGTGACTGGGAAAGGCCCGCTTGCCGGTCGGCCAGAGCGGTACTGCCACCGGTGAGATTTTCCACCAGTGCGGCCCGGTGGAACTGGGTCATATTGACGACATACGTGTTCAATGCCGCGATCCCTAGGCTGCCGCCGAGCTGCAGCGAGAGGTTCCAGAGGGCAGTCCCCTGCGCGATCTGCTCCCCCTTCAGCGTCGAGTAAGCCGTCACCGTAATGGGGATGAACAAGCATCCGATCCCCAGGCCGCGCAGCACCTGCCCGAAAAGGATGCTGTGCGAGTCGCTCTGCGGGCTGAGGTGACCCAGCTCCCAGTTGGCGAAGATGAATGTCGTGACCCCGATTCCGATCAGGATGCGCGGGTCGAAGCCTTTCTGGATCAACAGGCCGCAGACCATGATCCCTCCCAAAATCGCAAGCCCCGCCGGCAGCAGGATAATGCCCGTCGCCGTAGCCGTAAACCCCAGGACTCCCTGCACGAAAAGCGGAAAGATAAACAGCCCTCCGACCAGCCCAAACCCCAATGCCCCGGCGAGGAGGGATCCGCCGAGAAGGTTGCGGTCCGCTAGGACGCGCAGGTTCACGGCAGGCAGCGCGTTACTCGGCCACAGCTCCCAGACCACGAACGAAATTAGGGAAACGGCGGCGGCGAATGCCAGCCGGGTAATGAGCGCACTGGCGAACCATTCGTAGAGCTGCCCCTCCTGCAGGACATATTGCAGCGAGCCGAGGCCGACTGCCAGCAGCCCGATTCCCGCCCAATCAACCCCGCCCGCCGAGGCACTCTTGTACTGCGAGTCCTGCAGGTAAGTGGAGACCAGAAATGCTGAGGCCAAGCCAATCGGTAAATTGACGAAAAAGACCCAGGGCCAAGAATAGTTGTCGGTCAGCCAGCCGCCCAGCATCGGCGCGACGGCGGGGGCGACCACCACGCCGAGGCCAAAGATAGACTGCACCATCCCTTGCTGGTTCGCCGGAAAGATTTCCAGCAGCGTCGCCTGCGCCGTCGAAAGCAAAGCTCCCCCGCCGACTCCCTGCAAAACTCGCCAGAAGACCAGCTGCCCCAGCGTGCGCGATGTCCCGCAGAAGAACGAGGCGATAATGAAAAGCAAGATTGACGTGACCAGATAGCGCTTGCGTCCGAACCGGGCGGCGAGCCAGGCCGTCAGTGGCAGGACAATCACTACGCTGAGAATATAACCCGTCGAGACCCAGCCGATCTCATTGGGCGTCACCCCCAAGTTGCCGCTCATCTGGGGCAGGGCGACATTAATGATCGTCGTGTCCAGTGCCTCCATAATGACGGCACTGATGAGGCCGACCAAAATGATCCAGCGATAGGGGTTAATGGCTGTCGGGGCGGCATCAGTCATGCTTTGTACTTCTTTGTGAATATTCGGCTTATTTCGACGCCGTCATGGATATAAAGGCTGGCGGTATCAATGAAGTTCCCGCCTGCCCAAACCTCATCCCCTGATGACTTCCCTGCCCATCACTTCTTCAGCGACGCCATATCGATGACGAATCGATACTTCACGTCGCTCTTCAGCACACGCGCGAAGGCTTCGTTGATATCCTGGATCTGAATCATCTCGACATCGCAGGTGACGCCGTGCTCGGCGCAGAAGTCCAGCATTTCCTGGGTCTCGGGGACTCCGCCTGAGCCGGAGCCTGCGATGGACTTGCGACCCGCCATCAGTGACACGCCGAGAATCGGCGGATCGAGCGGACCCAGATCGCCGACCAGTATCAGCGTTCCGTCGAGCTTCAAAGTCGCCAGATACGGATTGAGATCGTGGCTCGTCGGCACCGTGTCCAGAATGTAATCGAATCGGCTGGAGGCCGCCGCCATCTGGTCTGCGTCGGTCGAGATGACGACATGGTCTGCACCCAAACGTTTCGCTTCCTCTTCTTTGCTCGCACTGCGCGTGAACAGCGTCACCTGTGCCCCGAGAGCTTTGGCGAACTTCAGGCCCAGATGACCGAGGCCGCCCAGGCCGACGACCGCGACTTTGTGCCCTGGCCCGATCTTCCAGTGGCGCAGAGGCGAATAGGTCGTGATCCCCGCACACAGCAGCGGCCCGGCGGATTTCGGGTCCAGTTTTTCCGGGATACGCAGCACGAACCGATCCGATACGACAATGGTATTGGAGTAACCCCCATAGGTCGGCGAGCCGTCGTGGCGGTCGACTGACCCGTAAGTGGGAGTGGGATACTTCTCGCAGTAGACTTCCAGCCCGGCCCTGCAGGAGCTGCACTCCCGGCAGGAGTCCATCAGGGTGCCCACACCGACCGTATCGCCCGGCTTGAAAGTGCGGACATCCTCGCCGACACTTGAAACGCGCCCGATGATCTCGTGACCGGGTACCATCGGAAAGGTGCTGAAGCCCCAGCCGTTTCGGGTCATGTGAATATCGGTGTGGCAAACACCGCAGTAAAGTATCTCGATCACGACATCGTCCGGGCGGGGATCACGCCGCTCGAACTGCCAGGGGGCGACTGGCTCCGTTGCGGACTGTGCCGCATATCCGAGAGTGTTCATAATCATGATCTCCTGTTTTTCTACCGGCACAATTATAGAATTCGGGTACAGTGTTTCTGTAACACAATCGTCAAATATTCTTAGACGATCCTGCAAAAGAAAGCGTGGATGAGGAATTGGAGAAGATTGCGGAGCTTGCAGCATTGCTCGAGCGGATGACCGGGAGCGACGGTGGCTTCGTCCCTTTGGATGGGGTTCACTTATACCGGCAGTCGGCTCTGACGGAGCCTGTGCACGGGCTTTACGAGTCCTCGCTGTGTGTGGTGGCCCAAGGGCGCAAAGAGCTGCTGCTTGGCGGCGAGCCTTTCGTGTACGACCCGGACAGCTATCTGCTCGTTTCGGCGGCACTCCCGGTCAGCACCCGGGTCATCGCGGCTTCGCCTGACCGCCCTTATCTTTGCGTGGGCCTGCCGCTCGATGCCGCCCTCGTCAGCTCCGTGCTGGTTGAAGCGGGCCAGCCCATAAGCGGCAATGGTATCGGTGCAGTCCGGGCTTTGGATGTCGGCGTACTGGAACCAGAGCTGCTGGATGCCGTCGTGCGGATCATACGCCTTCTCGACTCTCCGAAGCATGCCCGAATGCTGATTCCTCTCGCCATGCGCGAGATCGTCTACCGGCTGCTCGTCGGCGGGCAGGGGGCGCGTCTGCGGCAGATCGCCGTATCCGGCAGCAAGCTGCCCCACGTTGCCGGGGCGATCGAATGGCTGCGGCTGCACTTCGACCAGCCGCTTGGAGTCGAAGCCTTGGCGGCGGAGGTGGGGATGAGTACCTCGGGACTGCATCATCACTTCAAGGCCGTGACCGCGCTAAGTCCCCTCCAGTTCCAAAAGCAGTTAAGGCTACAGGAAGCCCGCCGCCTGATGGTCTCCGAGGGTCTGGATGCCGCCGGCGCGGGCTTCCGGGTCGGCTACGACGACCCCTCCCATTTCAGCCGCGAATATCGGCGCATGTTCGGTGCCCCGCCCCGGCGGGATGTCACGCAGATGCGAAATTCATTGGCGGACGTGCCCGTTTAGCCGAAACCCGGCTCTACCCCTGCTCACTGCACCAGGCCAGAACGTCTGCAAAGCGCAGCGACTCCAACGGCGAATGGTCATTTCAGCCAAGTATTTCTGCGACATGAATATCTATCCCTGCAAGCTCTTGAGCGATTACTGCGCGAGCCTTACGACGCAACACCCCAATATCTGTCGCGCCGTCAGCCCCGCCTAGTTTCCACGACTGCACTTTAGCGGCGCAAATTTGTGTCAACTTTGTCAGCGCCAAATGGCTCGAATTGGCGGGGTCATAGCGTGGGATTGGAGCGACATCGAAGATTTTTTTGTGGACATGCGGATGACCAACTTGCATGCGGCTTCGAAGGCTGGCCAAACGGGTATCTATGACGCCAGAGTTGAGAACAGCACAAAGATACTGCGCTTCATTCAAATCGTCGGTTTCGTAGGAATACGCCGCATTTTCGACGATGACACCTGCTGTCTTTAGTGTTTGCTTGCCAATTTTAAAGTTTACTTGTGGCTCCGCTAGAATAGTAGCAACTGCGACACGCTGTACGTCTGGATATACCACACGGTATTTTGCTTGTGGGCTTTGCAAAGTCAATCCTTTGCGAAAGTTCAATCGGTCAAAAATAGTCATCTTGTCTGCTTTGATGCCACGTCTTGCAATCCACTCGGACTCTACAGTACGCACCCATTTTGCAAGGCCAGGACATCCCATTTCTTCCGCCTCAGCAGGTTTGATAAGATGATAATGCTGGCCGTCTGACTTGAGGGGAAGGACACAAAGGCGATATTCAACGGGTGCGAATGGCAACATGTCAGCAGATAGGAACGAAGCAAATATGAACTGTGCTTCAACGTTGCCGGTGATTTTGACGGTTTTATAAGTGACTTTCGCCTCTTCGGTAGCGCGAGGGTCAGTCTCAACATAAGGAGTTTTGAGACTGATGCCTAACAACGTTTTTGGGATATGAACAAACCAAAACCCACGCGGGAAAATAGTGGCCCCGTTTTCAAAGCCATCTTTGTAGTGGCTGACAGTCTTGCTGCTGTTGCCTTCCGTCGCCCAAAATGAGCGTGGGCCATTCGTGTAAAGATTGAATTTCGCGTCTTGAACAGCCAGCCGCGCCCGTGCCGTCTCACGGCTGGAATTTCGCTCGTACAGCTGACCTGACCAGACATGCCCGGCAATTGGGTCGGGCTGCGCAGATCCCAGCGTCACTTTCTCTCCAAACACGACGCACGACGGCACGGTGAATAGTGGCGACACCTTCTCGCAGTCCCATAGGCATTTCCAAACCAACGTCTGCGAGGTCTGGACGTTCAACTTGAACGTGCGGCGGCGTAGCCCATTGTGTTGGTCAGCTTGGAACAAGGACCGGGGCAGCACAAACGCAACCCGCCCGCCCCTTTTTAGATACAAGTCGGACGCTCGGAGCAGGAACAGTGTAGCAACTTCCACCTGTGTCACTAAATGCCCCCGTTTTTCTATGCGGTAATCCGTCATGATCTGTCGTCTCAGGAAGTTTTGATAGTCGGGATCTGTATTTCGGAATGCGATCCACGGAGGATTACCCATCAGCGCGTCGAATTGCCCACGTAGGAGAAGTGGCTTGTAGAGATTTCGTAAGACGAATGCCCAGATGCTGTCTCGCTTTTCTTCTAGGAAATGCTTCAAAACGTTTGCAAGACGAAAAAGGGACCTTTGAACATTTTTGTCAGCGGCTAGAGGGAATGCCTTTTGAACTAAAAATGTATTGAAAGTACCAGGCGAGAGCGGCGAGCCGATATGTGCTTCCGCGAATTCCTGACAGTGGCCAACTGCTTGATCATAAATTTGGCTGTCCTTTAAAAGTGCCGCATCGATAAAGACTTCCTCTCCCTCCAGCTTAATTTCATATTCCCCGCTCTGCATATACTCTTCCGGTAGCCGAAGCGTGTCGGCCATATAAACGGGAAGAGTAATGCTTTCTTCGCGCATTTGTACTAGGTCGTCAAGAGCCAATAGATAATTCGTTTTTGCGACGATAACGGCAAGCGGGTGGATATCCGCTCCGTACACTGTGGACAGAATGTGCGCCAGCGTTTCTTTCGAGACCCCCATCCGCTCACGTTTTTCGCGCACTGCAAGATAAAGGAAAGTGCCTGACCCGCATGTCGGGTCCATAAGTTTCGCGTCGGGCTTGGCATCGAGCAGATCGTTCACCACCTCATGCGCCAGCCAGTCCGGCGTGTAGTACTCACCCAGGTCATGCCGTGTTTCCGGGTCAACCAGCCCTTGATACAAGGACTTGAGAACATCTTCGGAAAGCTTACTCAAATCGTATTTCTGCATAAGGCTGAATAGCCCGCGTACGACCCGAATACCTTCCGTCAGAGCCTCGCCCCGTGCCAGCCAGGAAAAGAAATCTTCTTCAATGAAGTTTTCGAGACCCTGTTTAGCAAACAGTCCACCTTCGATAAGATCGTGTATCTGCTCTGGGTCAGGAAGCTCTGTCGCACCGGTGAGCCGTCGCCAAGCAATCACTTTAGCCAGTGTTGCAAGGTAGGTATGGCGTACGAATAATTCGTCAGCAGCCACCTTACTGCCATAGACAATGAGCAAGTACTTCTCCCACTGGTCATACACAACCGCAAATTCGCTCTGGCTGCAAATTCGCCGCCACAAGGCCAGTAGCTCATTTCCTGTTGTCTGAAAAGCGTGACTGCGTGGGCCGAAGTCGAAAACGATACGCGCGGAGGTCGGAGCAAGAATTTCCTGACGCAAAAAATAACGGTCGATCCAGTGCCGGATCTCCTCCGATGAGAACTTCGTCCAATCCGCAACCTCGATTTCCGTCAAAGAAACATCGTCAACATTAACAGTTTCTGCCAAGGGATCGGAGAGTTGGGGAGTGTACGTATGGAACCGTACACCATCAGTCGCAATCCCAATATAACGAGTTCGTGAGTGCTGCGGCTCTTGCTGCCAAAGCATTGCAGCATATTGTCTAAGCTGTTGTTGTGCCTCCGCCAATTTCGCGGACGGCTTTGCACCGTCTGATTTCGCAGGAAGCTTTTTTTCAAACTCAACAATCACACTGCCAAATAATGCGTCCGCCTCACCGCGCACGACTTTACCATTTTCTTCAATGGACAGGGAGGCTTCAATGCCGCGATTATAAGCACTGACAAACTTCTGTGGCACGAAAGGCAATTTTTCTAACAGTCGTGTGAAACACTGAGAGCGCGGAGCCTCTTTGGTGTAAGTTTCAACTTCACTCAAGTAGGCTGTCATATCTGCTGCCCATGCCGGTGCCAGAGGTTCTATTTTCGGCGAGGAAGATTGTTCTGTTGTCATATTGTGTGCATTATACCGAAGAGTACGATAGGTAGCAAGCGAATTCTTAGAAATAGAGTATAATAGTAGACAATTGAGTGCAAAAGGAATTTGCCGATGGAAACGCGAATGCGAAAATTGTCAAAACAAAATAAGTGGAGATGCAAAATTTGCAAAAACGAACTGCTGACAATGCCGTGGCACAATCATTTTGGTAGTTAATACCCCTGCTCACTGCACCAGGCCAGAACCTCTGCAAAGCGCAATGACTCCAACGCCCCAAACAGCGGATTTTTGCCGATCCGGGCGCGGGACTGGGCAGGGCTGGTCAGGCCGCAAAGGAAACGGGCCTGCTGACGCGGCTGGCCCAAGGCGTCGGGCTGGGATCGGAGGAGCGTTTGCCAGGCCGCATGGTCTAAAAGCTCTTCCGGCGGGCGAGTTTCGGCAGGTGGGGGCATCTCAGCGGCGCGGCCTGTCAGGCAGAAGGTGCAGTGGCCGCAGGGGTCCGTGCGCTTCTCACCGAAGTAGCCGACCAGGGCGTTGGTCAGGCAGCCGTCGCGGGTGATCAGCGACAGCACCATCTTTAGGCGGGCGGCTTCGGCCTGCTCACGCTTCAGAAAGCGAGCCGACAGGTCGAAAGCCAGGGCGTCGGCATCCTCGCGCTCCCGGCCGCGCGTGTACCGCTGACGGACATCGGCGACTTTCAGCACGGCCCAGCCCTGCTCCTCGAGATACTCCAAGGCCCGCACGACGCGCCGCCGCTCCACGCCCAACGCTTCGGCGGCTTCATCCGGGTTCAGGGCATACCAGATGCTGCCGCGCCGCGCGAACTCAAACAGGCTGCGGACGAAATCGGCGTGCTGCCCTTGAAATTTGCCGAAGATCTCGGAGAGCATCAGCAGGGGCTTGACTTCATAGCCTGCGTAGAACGGCGTCCCCTGCTTGAAGACACCGTCCATCTCCAGGTAAGTCAACGCCGTCCGCAGGACCAACTGGCGGATATCGTGCTGGGTGGACAGCCCGTATAGGTTCGTATCGAACTCGGGGCCGCGCGAGAGCAGGTCATTGGTCAGAGACTTCAGAGCCTCCTCCGTAGGCGTATCCCCGTAGGCGAAGTTTTCCAGCGTTGGCACGTCGTCGGGACAGGCCAGCAGCTCGACCGTGGACTTGATGCCGTCGCGTCCGGCCCGCCCGATCTCCTGGCTATAGCTTTCCAGCGACTTCGGCAGGTTGTAATGGTAAACATAGCGGACTGTGGCCTTGTCAATTCCCATACCGAAGGCGATAGTCGCGACCACTATCCCCCGGTCCGAGGCCATCCAGCGATCCTGCACCGCCGCCCGCAGCTCGTCGGCCAGTCCGGCATGGTAGGCTTCGGCAGGGAAACCCGCACTTTGCAGGTCGGCGGCGACCCGCTCCGCTGTTTTTTGCAGCGTTACGTAGACGATGGTCGGCCCTGGAGGCCGCTTGTTGAGACGTTTAAGCAGCAGGGCATCCCGCTCCGCTGCGCTGACCGGCACGATGCTCAGGTTCAGGTTATGCCGGTAAAAGCCCGTCACGATCGACGCTTCAGCGGGAATGTCAAACGCCGCGCAGATGTCGTCGACCACGGAGGGTGTCGCGGTCGCGGTCAGGGCCAGAACCCGCTCCGCCTTGATGGCTTTCGCCGCCTCCGCCAGCTTCAGATAATCCGGCCGGAAGTTATGCCCCCATTCGCTGATGCAGTGGGCTTCGTCTACCGCAAATAAAGAGATTGGGGTTCGGGTGAGCAGCCCCAGAAACCGCTCATTGTTGAACCGCTCCGGGGCGACGTACAGCAGCTTCAGTGACCCATCCTCCATGCTGTCGGTGACGGCGCGGGCTTCAACCGCCGTGAGCGTCGAATCGAGCCGGGCGGCGGCGACCCCGTGCGAGCGTAGAAAGTCGATCTGGTCCTTCATCAGGGCGATCAGCGGTGAGACCACCAGGGTCAGGCCGTCGTAACCCAGGGCTGGAAGCTGGTAGCAGAGGGATTTGCCCGCCCCCGTAGGGAAAACGGCGAGCGCGGCCCCGGACTTTTGGAGGGCAGCGATCACGCGCTCCTGGCCGGGCCGAAATTCGGAAAAGCCGAAGTGCTTTTGCAGAAGCTGCGCTGGGGTTTCATCTGTGGCGATTGGCGTCGGGGGCATAATATTTGCTCTGTTTTCTGCGCTGAAGGAAGCCGATAATCAGAAAAACTGGTTGCGCCGGCACAATTTCTATGGTAAAATACAGCATGCGTTGCTCGCGAAAGCTAACTTTCAAACTTCTGCTTTCACTTCCCTGCCTAGCTATTCCCTGCCTGGCCGCCGGACTCCTCCTCACGCCGCACATCGCCATGGCTCAGAACAGCACCCCGCCGACACTTATCGTCACCGGCTTGCCCACGCCGAACTCTGCTCTGCTGACCTCTTGGTTTAATCGTCACATCCCGGCCAGATTCCAGGCGCGAGGGCCATTCGAAGTGCATCCCTTGACGGAAAGCCAGATGGCTTCGTATTTGCAGGATGTCGGCGGTGATGGTCAGAACTCCCACACCGACGATGGCAGTATCGACGGCATCTTCGAGGCCGACCCTCCGCGCATCACGCTCCTTGTGCCGCAGTCCGGCAGCCCGGACCTGTTTACATTCGCCCACGAGTATGGCCACTATGTCTGGTACGACCTGCTGACGAAAGACGACCGGAAACGCTACGAAAGCCTCTACAAAAGGCAGCGAGCGGCCCGGCATCTGGTCACGCGCTATGCCGAGACGGATACGGAAGAGGGCTTCGCCGAGGCCTTCTCGTTTTATGCCCTCGAGCCGCCGCTGCTACGGCACCGCGACGCCGCTTCGTACCAATTCCTGAGCACATGGCCCGCACAAGTCCCTGCGCTATGAGGCCGGATGTCCGCGCGGCCCGGCCTAGCGAGGCGGAAGCCGTTCTGGAAACGATCTGCGCCGCGTTTGATCTCGATGTCGACGCCGCCCGGCCCATCTTCTACGCCGATCCCTACTATGACCTCTCTCATAAGCGTGTGCTTGCCCTCCCCAATGTCGGAATCGTCTCCTGCCTGACTGTCGTACCGACATTGCTCCGTATCGGCGGCATCGCTGTTCCCGCCGCCGGGGTGGCCGGGGTCGCGACTCATCCCGCCTTCCAGCGTCAGGGCTTTGCGGCGACTCTGCTCGCAGCCACCCTGCCGGCTCTCTGGGAGGAGCTAGGCTACCCCCTTTCTTTCCTGCACCCGATCTCCGCCCCGTTTTACCGCCGCCTCGGGTGGGAGATGGCCTCGTCGATCCTGCCGTGGTCGGCGGTACCATCCTCACTGCCGCGCTATGCCGAGTCGGATTTCGTTCGTCCGGCGACTTCCAGTGACTGGCCGGCCATTGCTGCCCTGCACACCGAGCTGACACATTCGGCTACCGGCACCTGCCTGCGCGACTCGCGCCGCTGGCAGCTGGTCCGAATGGACGTTCCGGGCCGCGAAGCCTTTGTTTACGAAGACGCGGCGGGAATGAGCGGCTATGTCGTCTGGGAGCGCGGCGAGACGCTGGGGGTGATGGAAATGCTGGGCCGGACAGCCCCGGCGCGGCGCGGCTTAGCGAGTTTTCTGGCGCGACAGCCGGAGCCGGTGGTTCACTGGGCGTCCTCAGCGGCCCATCTGGGGGCATTCGGTTTTTCGTCCGCAAATAAGCGGCCCGAGCCGGATATTATGGTCCGGCCGGTCAGCCTTCAAGGCATATTGGAAGCTCTGCACACTGCCCATTTTGGGCCAATCTTGGCTGAGAACGCTGCGTCGCTGACTTTCTTAGTCACCGATGGTTTGTGTCCTGAAAACGCACGGCCTCTCCGAGTGACGCCGACGGGGGTCGAATTAGGGTCAGCGACGGATCGATCCTGGCTGCGGGCGGATATTCAGACTTTGGGGCCGCTGCTGATGGGCTTTCGTCTGCCCTCGGAGGCGCAGGGTTCGGGTTTGCTGACGACGGACTCGCCGGAGACTTTGATGCTGGCGGATCGGTTATTGCCTCTGAGAAGCCCGTATGTCGCGCCGCTGGATCAGAGCTGAGGGCGAAAAGAACCCCACCGTGCTACAATAGGCTCTATGGCAAAACGACGGCAGAAGATTACCCCCCGCGCCCTTCTTGAGATCAAGACGCCGGGGGATGTGCAGGTGGCCCCGGACGGCCTCCGGGTGGCGTTTGGGGTGAGCGAGGCGAGCTGGGACGACAATTCTGTCACGCAGCACCTTTATGTAGTTCGAGTAGGAGATGATGCCGAAGCGCGGCAGGTGACGCGCGGGACGGACAGCGAGGGGACGCCGCGCTGGTCGCCGGACGGCAAATGGCTGGCCTTTCTGTGCAGCCGCGATGACCCCGAGGCGGCGTTCGATGCAGACGAAGACCCGAAGCAGCAGGTCTGGCTCCTGCCGATGGACGGTCATGGCGGAGAGGCGGAAAAGCTCTCGGATGCTTTTGAAGGGGTTGGGGCATACGAATGGCTGCCGGATTCCTCCGGCATCGCCTACCTGGCCCAGGAGCCGCGCCCGAAGCCGGTCCAGGCGGCGTTTGACGACCAGCTGGAGCGCAAGGACGACGCCGTCGTGGAGCGCTTCGAAAAGTTTCGGCAGCAGATCTGGCGGGTCGACGTGGCAGGCAAGAAGGCGAAGCTGATCCACCCCGGTGACTATGGAATCGGCGAGATCGCCGTTTCGCCCGACGGCAAAACGGTTGCTTTTTCTACTAATACCACGGGGGAAGTCAACGATTACCACAAGAGCGACCTCTGGACCGTCGAGATCGAGGGCGGAGCGACCAGGCAGCTCACCGATGGTCCGGGCGGGAAGTATCACCCGGTCTGGGCAAGGGATTCGTCGCGCGTCTTCTATGTCTCCCCGCTCGACCCGGAGCTTTCCTATTCGCAGCCGAACTTGTTCGCCGTCCCCTTCGGCGGGGGCACTTCGGTCAATCTGACGGAAGATTTCCCGCACGATCTTACAGGCTGGCACGGAGTTTGGGTCGATGAGGCGGGACGTCTGTATGTGCTTGCCGCCCTCGGCACGACGACCGCCGTGTTCCGACTCGAAAACGGCGCATGGCTGCCGGTCCTGCAAAACGACGAGCACCTGCATGATGTTCACATCGCCAAAAGCGGCGGCATCGCGTATGTCGCAAGCACGGGGATCGATGTCCCCGAGCTGTTCTGGCGCGGGCCGGAGGCAAAGCAGTCTGAGACACTGACCGATCTCAATGGGGACTGGCGTACTACCTATGCCCCCTCCCCGGTAGAGTCTGTCTCCTGGCAATCTCCCGATGGGACCACGGTCGAAGGCGTCCTGACTTATCCCTACGGCTACGAGGAAGATAAGAAATATCCCCTGGTCGTCTCCCTGCATGGCGGGCCGCATGGGCGTACTGTGCAGGCCCTCAGCCCCTACACCGAGGCGCAGATCTACGCGGCGGAAGGCTGGGCCGTGCTGTCACCGAACTACCGGGGGAGCGAGGGCTACGGCAGCGAGTTCTGCGTCGCCAACCAAAATGATTTGGGCGGCGGCGATGCCGCGGATGTGCTGGCGGGAATTGATCAGGCGATCTCCGAAGGTCTGGCCGACCCGAACCATCTGGCGGTCATCGGGTCCTCCTACGGCGGCTACCTGGTGAATTGGCTGATCGGGCACACCGACCGTTTTCATGCCGCCATCTCCAAATTCGGCATCTTTTCGCTGGTGACGGACTTTTCGAATTCCCAGGCTCCGCGCTGGGAGACGGAGTATCTCGGGGGGTACCCCTGGGATCGCCCGGAGCTGTATGCCGAGCGTTCTCCTTCCACGTATTTACAAAATATCCACACGCCGGTCCTAATTATGCACGGTGACGACGACCCGAATACGTTTGTCGCCAACTCTCAGGAGATGTATCAGGCCCTGCACCTGCTGGGCCGCCCCGTCGAGTATGTGCATTATCCGCGCGAAGGCCATGGCTTTGCCGAGCCGCAGCACCGACTGGACGAGATCCGGCGCGGCCTGGCCTGGTTCGACAAGTACCTGCGTGGGGGCGGGGAGCGCACGGTCTACCGTACGAATGAGAAGATTATTCATGGCGGCTGGGAGCTGACCGTTTCCAGCGCGACGCTGGAGACCTACGCGGGCCGCCCGGAAGAGACGCGCCGCTATGTCGAAGTCGCTCTGACCCTGCGCGACCTCTCCGACACGCGCCGGACACTAACCCTGCGCCCTGCCGACCTCACCCTGACCCGCGTCCTCCCGCCGGGCCGCCCCGCAAAGCCTGTCGGCCTGCCGATTTCTTCCTTGGGTCAAAAGGTCCTAGCCGAAGGCACCGGATGGTCGTTCGCCTTTTCGCCCGGCAAAGACGACCGCGCCCTGTCCGCCCCCCTCGCCGCCACGTTCCGAGTGACCGCAGCCGGGGGAACCTATCACTTCGCCCTCAAAGATTTCCCGCCCGTGACACTGGACGTGCCGCCGGAGGAGAAGAAAGGGAATGAGGAAAAGAAGGGGGAGGAGAGCGTATGAATTTCTTCCCTACACTCAACCTGAAATAAGCCGGTAAGTGCCAGGTGCATCAGTAGATCGCGCAGCGGAGCTGGATAAAG
>JANXNV010000225.1 GCA_025353925.1 Armatimonadota bacterium | reverse complement strand
ACCGTCGCCCTGGGCATGACGGGGGTAGAGCTGCTGGTGGAAGTCCGCGACAAGGCTCATCAGCACCGGATTCTGGCCGCACTTGTGCAGGCGAATTATCCGATTGAACGAGCTGACTGAGAGGGTAACCAATGGCAGCTTTAAGACCTGCTGACTATCCTAGCAGTGACGGCAAGCCGATGGGCGAAACTGACAAACTCCGCGAACTCATGGCGTATCTGATCGCCGCACTGAAAACACATTTTGCCGACAAGCAGTATGTCTATGTCTCCGGCAACAACTTCGTCTTTGAAGTGCCGTCCCGCAAAACCCAGCGGGAAGACGTGGAGAGCAAGCTGCTGCGGTACGAGCAGACGCTTCAAACACCGGAGTGTTTTCTGTTCGACCCGACCGGTGACTATTTGCGCCCCCGCCTGCAAGGCTACCGACTGGTTGACGGTCGGTATGTTCGCCTGGAATTGGTCAATGGTCTGCTGCACAGCGAGCAGCTAGGGCTGGATCTGGTACAGAATGGCGAAACTCTGCGGCTGCTTGACCCGGCGAAAAATCGATTTCTGCCGGATTTTCTAGAGCAGGCGCAGCTTGCACAAGAAGAACACGAAGCTCGTCTTGAAGCAGAGGCAGAAATTATGCGGTTGCGAGCGGAGATCGAAGAGTTGAGAAAATAGCGTCTGCCACAAGAGAGCGCAACGATTGGCAACAGGATATGAAAAAAAGTGATGGCAGTTGATAATGCGGCTAAAATGATGGCAATGATAAAATTCGAGGGTGGTCCCACGGGTCATATTCCAGTCGATCGATTGTCAAATACCACAGACACATATTTGTATATGCCTTGCCGCAGCCTGCCTCATCTTCAACTCGGGCGAGCTATTCATGAACATGGACAGGCGGAGGTCGTGGTCTGCTTAAAAAGTGGGGCTGTCTCAATGACTGCGATTGCAATGTCGGTAAACACTATCACGCTGGCGATGAAGGCTTGCGTTGAATGAAAACTAGAGCGAGGGAGTGAGCTCCTCTCGCTGAGTGACGTCCTTCGGACGTAAGAGTTGCGGACGCAGGGCAGTCTTGCTCTTCATCCAGCGGATGTTATCCCGCGAGTGGAGTTCACTCCCTCGCTTCAATTCCACTAACGATTTGTTGTAGGAGCCAAATCCATGCCAAAATCCCTTTCCATCCATCCCGAAGAAGTCCGCCGCTCACACTTTATCGAGTTTGAGCCGATCCCCGCGAACCAGTACAAGCGAACTATGCAGGACGAGCTGGACCGTTTCGCGCGGGAAGATCTCATCCGTATCCACACGGATATGGCGACTATTCGGGCGTTCGAAAATATGCTGCAGGAGGTCAAGACGACCAACAAGTTCCATGACGTCGAATATAACCATCGCGGCCCGGCCCATCTGAGTATCGGGCAGGAGGCGTCGGCGGTGGGGCAGGCGTATCTCCTGGGGGTTGACGATCATATTTTCGGAAGCCATCGGTCGCACGGGGATATTCTGGCGAAGGGTCTGTCGGCGATTGAAAAGCTGGACGATTCGGCACTGATGCAGATCATGTCCAACTACATGGGCGGCGCGGTGCTGAAGCGGGTTGAAAAGGACGGCGACGGGTCGGTGAAGCAGCTCGCGGTGGACTTCCTGCTTTACGGCACCCTGGCGGAGATCTTCGGGCGCGAAGCGGGATTTAATAAGGGCATGGGCGGGTCCATGCATGCGTTCTTTACACCGTTTGGCGTGTATCCGAACAATGCGATTGTCGGCGGCTCGGCGGATATTTCCGTGGGTGCGGCCCTGTACAAGCGGGTCAACCGCAAGCCCGGCCTGGTGATCTGCAATATCGGGGATGCATCGGCAGGCTGCGGCCCGACCTGGGAAGCCCTGTGCTTTGCGACCATGGACCAGTTCAAGACGCTTTGGGACGAAGCACTCGGCGGCGGACTGCCGCTGATCGTCAACTTCGTCAACAACTTCTACGGCATGGGTGGGCAGCCGGTCGGCGAAACCATGGGCTTCGGGACCCTGGTCCGCATGGGCGCGGGCCTGAACCCGGCCCAGATGCACGCCGAGCGGGTAGACGGCTACAATCCGCTGGCCGTGATCGATGCGATTGCCCGCAAGAAAGAAGTTCTGGCACGCGGCGACGGCCCCGTGCTGCTGGATACGATCACCTACCGCTTCAGCGGCCATTCCCCGTCGGATGCATCCTCGTACCGCGAAAAGTCCGAAGTCGAAGAGTGGAAGCAAGTGGACTCGCTGATCACCTACGGCGAAGAGCTTCTT
>JANXNV010000211.1 GCA_025353925.1 Armatimonadota bacterium | reverse complement strand
CACCGTTTCCTCGGAGCTTGCCGTATGGGGGAGAGTTTCCACAAACTCATGCGCTTCTTGTGTGACACGGCATATCTCGGCGAGCGGACCGGTGGAAGTCGTGGAAAGCAGTCCGGACTCCGTCTGCTCCTCATGGCGTCTCAGCCCTTCTAGCTGGTCTGCCCAGCGGGCGATGTAACGCAGTGAAGCGGACAGTTCCTGAATGTTTTGGATCATTGCAGTACCTCGATCGCACCTTGGGGTCTTCTCTGCCGGTCGAAGTCAAACATATCCAGACCGCCCAGCAGCGGCGAGTTCTGCTGAGAGGCTCGCAGCGGTTTCCTCAGAGTAGGAGAAAACTAGGTCGAAGTCACCAGGGGCTTGTTTAGCAGAAATAAAACTTCCATCCAAAATCACCAGCCCTGTCATTCCCTTCGCGAGAGCAGCTTCCCGCCAGGCCAGTAAACTGGAATGTACTGCAGCGCGACGGCCATCGTCATCGCCGGAGAAAATGAGAGTAATTTCCTGCCAGGTCGCTGGATGATGGCCTTCCGGCAGCCACCCATTCGCCTGAAACGCGGGGAGTGCCATGAATTTCTCCTGCTGCAATTATACTCGTTCGCCGTGAATTTTCGCTGCACAAAACGCCCTGCCCAGCACCTCTGCCTCCGTCCTCTTCCGTAAGACACTTTCTCCCGATGAAGGAAAAAGCCACCCGCCGCAGCGGGAGGCAGGAGCACCGGGCAAGGCGCGTCTGGCGTGAAGCGAGGAGCCTCACAGTATGGTACAGTGCAAGATTCGTGCCAAATCGAGTTGCTGGGAGGTGTATAGCGAACTCACAAAGCCGTCGGCACCGGCACTCGGCCTAAAATCTCTTCGATCACGGCGGGGCCAGCATACTCGGCAGCCCTAGTTTTCCTTCTTTAAGCCGTATGATGCAACGTTTGCCAAGAAGGCTTTGCCCCTCCGCCTCCACCCGCAGTATCAGCCGCAGGACGTTATACTCGGGAGCTTCCTCCATTCTCATCTTCAGCACGGCCCGGCCCAGCTGGTCCCCCGGCAGGTCCCTGATCTGCTCCCGGAAACTCTTCGCTAGGGCCGCCTGACCCCGCGTGGACATCTCCGATAGGGCCAGACCGCCCGGGGAAAGAGACTGTGACTGCTCGAGCAGCGTCAGACTGCCGAACAAATTCAGGATCTGGTACGTGTAGTAGTCATCTTCCTCAGCGGCTTCAGGCAGGGCCACATCCAGCGTCAGCCTAACCTGGGGCCAGGTGAGGGCAGCATCGAACTCGGCGCGATCATACACGCTGAAGAAGCCGTTCTTCAGCAGCCGTCGCCGCCAGGAAGCAATCTGCCGCTCCGGTATGTCCCGTGCCCGGTCCTGCGCCCAGGTTCGACTCCAGAAGAGGTAGCCCCCCGGTACCGGCTGGGCGTGGTAGTCCCAGAGCGCACAGATCTGCGCGACAAGACGCGGCACCGATCCCTGCAAGGTCTCCAAGCCGGGGTGCGGCCCGCCGCCGTGCAGGGTGCTTGTTCTCAAAAAGCTTTCCCCGTAGATATTCAGGTGCGCGGTGCGGGCCAGTGCCTGTAGAGTAAAGCCGAGGTCGCCCCGCTGCTCCGGAGTCGTGGTTTTGGCGGACAGAAACGGGGAAATGTCCACGCGCGGGCCGGTATCGGCGGGAAGAGACAGAAGAATAGGGTCGGGGTCATTCGGCGTGTTGTACGTATCGAGGACACGGGAAGAAAACACGACACCAAGCAGATCAAGGTAGAACTTGCCCGCCTGGTCCGGGAGCGACTCATCCATATCCTGATCCACCGGCGTCACCTGGATCATGGGTTCAGGCGCAGGCAGCGCGATGGTGGTCGGTATCAACTTCGGATTGCCGACGGACAGAGCATATTCGCGCTGCCGGGCAATGCCTTCTTTCATTCTTCGGTTGCCCTCGGCGATCTCGTCGGGAAACAAGGCCGGGTCGAGAGGAACGGTCGCCCCGTTGACAAGCCCGTCGACTTGGTCATCGGTCAGCCCCCGGAACGCCTTGAGGTAAGGGATGTCCCAGACGGTGGGCTGGGGCTCCTTCGGATCCGGCAGCGGGAGCCGTGCATCGTCCCGCATCTGCCGCAGCATTACGGCCAGTTGCCGCCGCGGGTAATTGCGGGCCGCCTCCTCCTCGGCGACTGAGGCGGCATCGCGCCAGAGCTGGTAGTCGCGCCGCGCCCCCGGTGCCCGATCTAGTGATCCCCAGCGATATCCGTGGGGGTGGGCGGGGTCGTGGCTAAGGAGAGCGAGTAACTGCCCCATCAGCACGTGCACCGGCTGGCCGGTGACATGCAGGGTGATACGCTGGTCGGCGACATCCTGCTCCGCTGTCAGGTCCAGCTTCAGCACCGGGTTCAGACGGGTCAGTACATCTCCCAGCGGCTGTTCCATTACGTCCAGCGTCACTAGGGTTTGCAGCAGAGGGTCGTCGCGCAGCAACTTGACCGGTACTGGCACCCTATCGGAAAGCGTTGTTTTCGACGCGGGCACGGCAGCGAACGTCGCAGGTGTGAGCAGTGAGTAAAGCAGCAGAGCAAAGATCAGTTTCACAGTTTTACCCCTTGTTAGATTGAACATTCACCAGTTGAGACCACGCAGAAGGAGGGGTGGTTCCCGCGTACAGAACGCTGGAATTACCCACACTTTTGCTCGACTGCGTGGCCCCTAGGGAGATCTGGTTTAGCAAGATTCAGAGTTCGCTAAAATGAGCAGGTGTTGATGTTTCCATAAACAGTGGCTGAGTCTAAAATGACTGTCGTAGCCCCCCCGCCTGAACGGAATCGTGGTACCAGGTGACTCTGAACCTGTACTGGTAGTTTACGGTGCCATAAACTAAGTAAAATTTGATATCTCCAAGAGTGTTGTGACTTTGCTTTCCTGCTCCAACCGTCCCGGCAGCGTAAGTACCAGTTGGGCCGGTAACATTCAGCGCCACACTTTTGATTCCTAATAATGGTGCTGAAAGGTATGCTTGCTTGGTCCTGCTGTCGGTACTTGTCGTATTGTTCTCCGAAAGTATCACGTCAACAATTACAGAAGCGGCGGGGTACTCCCTGGGTTTTCCCCCAGGTGGAACGGTATTTGCAGGCTGGTATGTGAATCCAGGCACGTTTTCCTCCAGAGCCATATCATAGCCCACTGGGGCCGGGGGAGCAGTGCTGGGGTTCAGCGCGCGGCTACTATAGTTGCCAGGAGGGAGGCTAAGACCACTCGCTGGTATAGCGAAAGCACTTGGGAGAGCCGTAAAAACTAGGCTGCCCGTCAGGACAAGCGTCGGCAGGAAGAAGCGTCGGCAGGGAAGATATTCATGTGAAACACCTTTCGCAAGAAACGGTCGTATCGGTTCGCAACGGTACTCAATGGTTATGAGGAAGTGGCGGCTTCTATTGTAGCACAACCCGGCACTGTTTTGTCAATCTCTCAACTTAGATTTGACAAGATTGCAAAGTGTTGGAGACTTACATCTCTCACAGCGCTGTCGGCACCGGGATTCGGCCTAAAATCTCTTCGATCACGGCGGGGCCGGTGACACGTTTGACCCGGGTCTCCGGACGCAGGATAAGGCGGTGGGCGAGGACGGGAACGGCTAAACGCTTGATGTCGTCGGGCTGGACATAGGTCCGGCCGGCGATGGCGGCGTAGGCCTGGGCGGCGTGGAGGAGGCCGAGCGAGCCGCGCGGGCTGGCCCCAAGGGCGGCCTGGGGATGGCTGCGGGTCGCGCCGACCAGCGCGACGATATAATCGCGCAGGGCCGGGGCGACAAACACAGCGTGGGCTTCTTCCTGAAGGCGCAGGATCTGCTCGCGAGTGGTAACCGGCCCCAGCGCATCGAGCGGCTTCACCCGGGTCAGACGGGCGAGGATGCGACTCTCTTCTTCGGCGTCGGGGTAGCCCAGCGACAGCCGGAGCAGAAAGCGGTCGAGCTGGGCCTCCGGCAGCGGGTAGGTGCCGTGCGACTCGATGTGATTTTCGGTGGCGATGACGAAAAAGGGATGCGGCAGGATGTAAGTAATGCCGTCGGTGGTCACCTGCTGCTCCTCCATGCACTCTAAGAGGCTGGACTGCGTTTTCGGGGTCGCCCGGTTGATCTCATCGGCCAGGACGATGTTTGCGAAGACGGGGCCTTCGCGGAACTCGAACTGGGCCGTCTTCTGATTGAAGATGGTCGTACCGGTGATGTCGGCGGGCAGCAGGTCGGGGGTAAACTGAACGCGCTTGAAGACCAGGCCCAGGGCTTTCGCCAAAGCTTTTGCCAGCGTGGTCTTGCCCACTCCCGGGATGTCTTCGATCAGCAGATGCCCCCCGGCCAGAAAAGCCGTCAGAGCTAACTCGACCGCCCCACGCTTGCCGACAATCACGGTCTCAATTTGGTCTGCCACTTGCCGCATCGTCTCGGCGACTGCCAGAAGTCCCTCCGGGGCGGACAACGGGGCTTCCAGTCGGTCTTTAGTTTCCACTCAGGCTATGATTCCAGTCTCGGGGGATTCGGTAATTTTGGGGGTCACTTGACGGATACGATCTCGTAGGCATCCGTGCCGGCGGGGGTCTGCACTTCGACCCGGCTGCCGACCTTCAGCCCCATCAGAGCTTTGGCGAGCGGCGACGTGTTCGAGATCCGGTTCTGGGAGGCATCGGCTTCCATGACTCCGACAATCGTATACTCCACATCTTCGGCATATTCGACATCATGCACTTTCACCACCGACCCCAGCGAGACGGTATCTCCGCCGCCGACCGATTCCACCACTTTCGCCCGCTCAAGCATCTGCTTGAGGTTGTCGATTCGGCCTTCCAGGAACCCCTGCTGCCGCTTGGCGTCGTGGTAGTCGAAGTTCTCGCTCAGGTCTCCCAAAGAGCGGGCGTCTTTGATCCGCTCCGCGATCTCCCGGCGGCCGGTGGTGGTCAGGTTTTCCAGTTCCAATTCCAGCTCTTTGTACTTTGCCGGGGACAGAATGATCTCGTCGTCTTGCATGGGATTGCCGCGCTGCCTCTCTCGCACCGAACACGCTTCGATGATTTCCGATGTTTTATGATACCACAGACGGCCCGGGCTGTCAATCAGTCTCCAAATCCCATGCGTGTGCGCCTAAGTTTGGTGAATTTCGTTACAATTGTCAGGTTGGCATGATTTGTGCAGTAGTGGTGTAAGAGACAGCAAACTCAAAGAAAGGAGTCGTCTGTTGAGAAACGCTTACATTAAGTTCCGTACTGCTGAGGATAGCCTGCTCGGCTTTGAAGAACTTATCGCCCATTGTTCCGTCAGCCGCCTGTCCAATGACGTGTTCTGCATCCCGTGGCGCAGCCTTTCCGTCCTGGACGCCCTACAAGTCGCCTACACGTTCGCCAATGAGGACGACCTCACGAACGCCCAGCCGATCTGGAAATTCGCCGCCGCTGGGGCGCACTGACTCTGATTTCTCCCCTCCTTCTCCCTCCTGGCCCCGATGGCTGCCGGCTAGTTCCGGCGGCAGCCGCCAATTTTCCACCTGATTTCGCAATTTGTCGTCCATCGGGCAATTCGCCTCATTTTTGTGTTATAATCCTAATGCCCCCTTGCTAAACCACCGTAGTTTTACTGTGTTGCTTCGTCCTATCAGACTTCAATTTCGGGTAGTGATCTAATGTAGACAGTATAGTGTCTACTGGGTCATGGTTTTTCAGATTATCCTGTGTCGTCATTGCGGCAGTGATCGGCTCCGGCGCGATGGCATGGCTCTCAACGGCAAGCAGAAATATTTCTGCAATGCCTGCCAGAAGGGCAGTCGCCAAAACCCTACGCCGCTCGGTTACAGCCCGGAGTTCAAGGAGAAAGTCCTGGCCGCCTACCATGAACGGGCTTCCTTGCGTGGGGTCTGCCGCATCTTCGGCATTTGCCGCCAAACTCTGGTCACCTGGCTAAAAAAAGTCGCGAGACTGTCCAAGCTCAGGAAAACACTGACCAAAGCTAAGACAGGCGACGTGCTCGAACTCGACGAAATGTGGTCATACGTCTTCAAGCGCAGGAACGAACGCTGGGTTTGGCTCGCGCAGTGCCGACGCACCCGTCAGATCGTCGCGTGTGTCCTGGGGAACCGCAGCGAAGCGACCTGCGCCCTGTTGTGGAATCGGGTGCCCAAAGGCTACAAGGGCACGACGCTTTACAGCGACTTCTGGGAGGCTTACCAGAAGGTGCTGCCCGACGAGCAGCATGAAGCGACGGGCAAAGGTGCGGGCCAAACATGCCACATTACCCCAGCAAAACCTTGAGCGTTTCAATAATATCATCCGCCAGCGATTAGGGCGGTTCGTGCGAAAGACGCTCTCATTTTCTAAGTGTGGCGAGATGCACGAGATGTGTTTGCGATTGTTTCTGCACGAACACAATACAAACTGTCAGCACTAGACCACTAGCCTATAATCAAAGCTAAAATGACCCCCAATATAGAGAGAAGTTTTGCTGTGATCAAAAGTGGCATGAGCATGAATTCCTGGGATAACTGGCACCAAACATACAAGAACGAGGTTGACGATCCGTCTACTTTCCCTGCTGGCCCCGGTTGCCCGGAGTGCGTTCATATTCACTGGCGGTGGAGTAAATTGGCTGTGAAAAAACCTGATCATAACTACTATGGAAATGGACTGGCTCGTATCCCTTTGGGTTCCAATCAGGATGTGGAAATTGCCGTTGCCAAATATAAACTGAACGAAGATCATCCTTTGGACTTTCACACGCTGTTAAATAATGAATCGCTCATTGGACGAGATCTGATTTTCTGGTACAGTGCCACCGGACACAAATCCCAAGATCGGTTTTTCACGCATGGAGGCTTTTTCTCAGCAAACGGAGATGAGCAAAACTCCGTAGATATGTCGGTCACGGCAGATCCGATTACCAATCCGCTAGTCGCAGTGGGAGATATCATTGAACTGACATACCATGTCAATAACCTTGGCGGGGTAGATGCTACAAATCCGGGAGTTATTGATATGATACCAGATGGCATGATTCTCACCCGAGCATCAAGTGACTCTGGTCAAACTATATTTGTCGACCATGGCGACAATACGGTAGATTGTCTCTTCGGAGGTTTTTTTGCTGCAGGCCATGAGGAAACGATACATTTATTTCTCAAGGCTACAGTTTCAGGTCAAAAAACCAATACTACAGGAACCATTCCCTCTGAAAGTAGCAGTGACCCGAATCCTGCCAACAATCAGGTAACTGATTCAATTACAGTGGAGTAGCAAACAATAAATTCAAGTGAACAAAAGTGTTCGGATTAAACTTTCAAAGTGATATTACAATCATTTGTCTACGACGCGTTGTAGTACTTTCGAATGAATGAACGGTGCTCTGCAACTGCTTAGTAAGCGAAAGTTGCGTCGCAGTTTCGCGATATGAGCAAAGGAATACTTATGGTTGTCACTAGTTCGATGTTTTGGGAAATTTTATTTCTCCCACCAGTAATTCTAACTTGGACAGCAATATGGCTACGCAGGAGTTGGCAATTTGAGCGTTATTATGACCTGGTAGTGGTAGCTTTAGCTTTGGGGCTAGGCACATGGGCGGGCCTACTCGGCATTAGTTGCTATGGTATCTTTTGGTACTTTGGTTTCCTGTTTAACTCACTTATCATTGGGCTGATTTGCACACGGCAGCCCATTCTCTACGGACTGCTGGCAAGTCTATATGTAACAATTGGTGCAGGCTGTTTCTTTTTTTGGGGGTGGACACACTCAGGATTAAGCTTAGACGAGATACTACGACATTATATATTTAGTCTAAGCGGACTCATCTGTCTTCCTTTTATTGGGATGGCACTGTCATTGATCCCGACCGTGCCCATCGCACTATACCGTAGTCGCCGTTTGGAGGCAAAGCTGAAAGAGCAGCGACGTGAAGAAGAATGACACTCAGAGCAATAAGGGAGCCGCACCATGTTTTGGTTGGTAATTTTGGGACCAACACTCACGCTTATTGCAGTAGCCTTGGGTTTGAGGCGAATTGAGCGCCTAGCGAACTACTTCGATGCGTTCGTGGCGTGTCCAGCAGTGTTGCTTACTTGGCGGTCTCTTTATTGCGGGAGGCGAGGAAACAATTCATCTTTTCCTCAAGGCTACAGTTTCAGGTCAAAAAACAATACTATAGGCATTGTTCCGGCAGATAGCTATTTGGATCCTGATCCTACTAACAACACGGTGAGTCAATTGATAACTGTTCAATAAGAATGGAGAAGGCCTTTCGGTCCATGCTTAACTTCCTTGAGGCTCACGCAGTTGGGCATGATTTGCGCTCAAAGCACAGCAGTTGCACGCTCAAGTTCGGTTCAACTGCTATCTCCTGATTCCTATTGAATTTTGCTTATGTCGCTCGAAGTGCCTCTGAAATGGATCGTGGAACAATTGTGTGCAGTTCCGACGGCGAAATTGTTTCTAATGATCTGCTAACTCAAATTGGAGAAAAGGAAATTCATGGTCGTCACGCCCTTGCAATCTTTCTCAGTGATTTATCTATCACCAGTCCTGCTTATTGGAATGGCGGTTATACTCAGGCAAATTCAGGAACTCTCGCGCTATTTTGACCTAGTAGTCGTCGCTCTAGCATTAGGTCTTGGAGTGTGGGGGGCTTCATAGGAACCGGTACTTACAGTCTTCTCTGGATACCCTGCTTTCTTTTTAATCCGCTCGTTGTCGGACTGATAAGCACCCGTCATCCGATTGCTTTTGGGCTGTTGGCAAGTCTTGCGGTAATAGCAAGCGGAAGCTCCTTTTTATATTGGGTTGTTGCACATTCAGGAGTACGCGTGGATGCAAAGATAGCAGATTACGGTGGGGTTGGCTACCTGGTCTGCCTGCCGTTTATCGCAATGGTACTGTCATTGATCCCGACCGTGCCCATCGCATTTTACCGCCGCTATCGCGCAAAAACGGCCAGGGGGTAGGCGGCAGCCATGCCCTGGATATCGTACTTTTTACTGTTAAAAGAAAGTACCGATGCCAAAGAGCACCTCGAAAGGACATCCATGTTTCTGGTATTGGTATTTCTTCCACCCATTATTCTTATTGGGATCGCACTCTGGCTGAGACAAATCTGGCAATTTGAGCGTTACTATGACCTGGTCGTAGTGGGGTTAGCTTTAGGGCTAGGTGCCTGGGGCGGTTTGCTCGGCTTTAGCAGCTACGGTATTTTTTGGTATCCTTGCTTTTTGTTCAATGCACTTGTTGTCGGACTTTTTTGCACCCGCTATCCAATTCCCTACGGTCTGCTGGCAAGCATCGCCGTTGCGGTTGGAGGTTGGGGATGCTTTGCATGGTATTCATCTCAGCCACAAGAAACCTTCTCACACTTTACTTTAGAGGAACGGTTGCGGAACTTCGGCGGGCCAGATGCACTTCGTTACCTCTCTGTTATTGGAATGGCACTGTCTTTTATCCCCACCGTACCGATTGCATTGTACCGCGATCATCGTTCGGAGGCAAAGAGGAGGATAGAGCAAAGTGAGAAGGATTGATCGTTTCTCGAAGCTACAGTTCCTGGCCTGAAAACCAATACTATAGGTGTAACCGCGTCGGAAGTTTATACTGATCCGAATCCAGCGAATAATCAGGTGTCACAATCGATCACCGTGAAATAGTGTGGACACTTTAGCTTATCAGGGAAATTATCTGTCGGGAATGCGGAGGTTCATCAAGTTTTGGATGGCCTCCGCTTTTACACACTAACGGCAATTTGCATCTCGGACTGAAAGTAGATCACTGTTTAAAATGAATTTTGATGATACTATTATTCTGCTTCTCTTCGTCAGTTGTGGAACTTTCATCGGTGCTCTCAAACTTGCTGCGTTGCCAAGTATTGAGCCGTACCGGAACATAGTGGCATGTCTGGTAGCCCTCATTATCGGCATCTGCTCTGGGCTTGTCGCTTCGATGAGCTACTATGGGATACTGCTTGTTCCCATCAGTGTAATTACTGCAATACTTGTCGCCAATATTTGTTCTAGGGGAGAAATTATTCTTAGCTTTGTCTCAGTAACTATCGCTACCCTGACACTTAGTGAAATCTTGCTGGGTTGGTTTTTTCACGCAGCGCAATATCAAAATGCCGACTCAGGTTACAAACAAGAGCGAAATTCTCTTCTAATGCAACTCTGGGTTTTCAGCTTGGGATCGTCACTAATTGGCTCAGTTCCTGTTTACTTCTGGCACAGATGGTTGAACCGTGAAGATGGTTCCGCCGCAAATTCAGCGCACGATAACACCTCCTACTTCTCATAAACCGTCTCCCCCGCCGGGTAGCAGATCAGCTCGACCTGGTTGCCGTCCGGGTCGTCGATGTAGATACCCCTGGTGCCGTCCCGGTGGGAGTCGATCGCTTTGCCCGCCTTGGATGCCGCCTGGGACAGCGTCGCTTCGTCCACCCGGACCGCGGTGTGGGGCGGGTGCTGGGAGGGGGTCACCAGGGCCAGCTTCCCCCGGCCCATCTGGAGGAATGCCCAGGTCGCATCCTGATACAGCACCTGCGCCCCGAAGTTCGCCACGTACCAGGCGACTGAGGCGGTGATGTCCCGCGCCGGGACCGCCACATGATCCAGCTCCATCGATTCCATAGACTTGTACTCTCTTCTAATTGTCGTCTTACTGCGTCACTTATTCCCGATTTCGTACCACACCGTCTTGAACTGCGGGCCGACGGTGAAAGACAGGCTGCCGTTCGCGGCGGTTACGGGGACTGCCGTGCCGCGCTTGCCCGTCGCATCCAAAGCCCAGACCTGACGCCCTGGCGTGCCATCGGTCTTCAGGGTGATCGCGGCCGGGATGCCTTCGGCGAGGATCGGCCCGTGCCCCCACTGCTCCCCGAGGCTTGTCCGGTCCGCGTTCCAGACCATGCCCGTATTTTCTACTTTACCCACCAGGGTCAGCAGGATACGGCGCGACTGGGAAAGCGGCTTCCGGTCCATGGCCGTCAGCGTCATCGCCGCGAAGTTGTTTCCGAACAACGGGAAGGCGAGCGTGCTGCCGCCGAGTGTCACGGTCTGGCCGCCGACATACCCGGCGAAGGTCTGCGCGGCGGGGGCATTCGCGGTATATAAGGCCCCGGCGGCGGTTTTGCCGAGAGTGACGACGGACTGCACGGCCATCCGTGACTGCTTCTGCGACAGAGTAACATCCTCCGCGCTCGGCCCGCCCAGGGACAGCCCGAGACGCTGGACATACGGCGAGAGCTTGATGCTCCCCTGCCCGGTCGCCGCATCCCAGACCGCCGAGGCGGATCCCAGGGTGACCAGATGGCCTACCGGCACGGTCGCGACGGCAGTGGCCTGAGAGGTGGGAAACGATTCCGCGCGGAACATCAGCGCGGCGGCGGGCAGGAACGCCGTTTTGGAGAGATCGTTCGCCGTGTCGAAATAGCTGTTGATCCGGTCCGTGGCCGCAGTCGCGCCATAATCCCCGGACGCAAACAGGTAGATCATATCCCAATCCTGGAATGCCGCAAATGACGCATATTCCGGCATCATCTCCGCCCGGTAATCGTTGGGCGCGGGATGATTGTACTCCGACACCGAGTACGGCTTGCCGTAGACCCGGTACTGAGCCAGATCGCGCAGGGTACCGCCGCCGCCCATCGCCAGCTCGGCGACCATCGACGTATTCGGGATATTCCAGTCCTTGGAGTCCCAGGCCTTGTGCGGGAACGATGGATGCTGCCAGTAGGCATGGTTGTCCGCAAACTCCATGGGCGCGTTCCGCCGCAGACTAGTCAGACCGCCGTAGCCCATCTGGGAACAGAGGATATTGGCCCGAACATGCAGGTCGTTTTTCAGGTACGAGCGCATCTCGTTGGCATACGCCCGCTCGGTATCGGCCAGAAACCCAATCCAGTCCTCGTTCTGCACTTTCAGGGCGTTCACCGGCATATCAATGTTTTTCGTCGCCAGCGACTGCCCCGGCATCAGCCCGGCTCCCTCCGCTCCGGCATGGATTTGCAGGTCCGACAAAGAGACCGTGCCGGTGGCGTCGCCGAGAATAAACGCGATCCGGGCATGGCCCACTACGGTATTCTGGGCGGTAAAGACGTACCGGAACTCTTTCCAATCGGTTGTCACAGCGGCATCACGCGAGAGGCCAATGTTGTGCCAATCGGCTTGATCCAGCCCGGCGGAGACGTTGACCGAGCGCGGCGTATCGGCCTTCGCCCGGAACTTGACGGTGTACGTGTCGCCCGCACGGAGGTCCAGCCCCGTTTGATGCACCTGCACATGCCAGCTTGTGCCGTCCACCTGTGTGACCTGGACATTGATATTCGGCGCACCCAGGCTCAGGCGTTTGTCCAGGGCCGTCGAGAAATCGGCGGTCGAGGTTCCCTGATGCTCGATACTCCAGGCCGATGTGTTTGCGAGCAGTCCTGGCCCGCTCGGCGTTATCCCTGCGGTCCACGCCGCCGTGAGCTTGGCGTCCGTCCCGTACTTCTTCCCGAGCCAGTCATTCCAGAAGCCGACCAGCTCGCCGCGAAACGGCTCCGGCAGTACGTCAAGCCCAACCCCCGGCGCACCCCAGACGCTGGTGAGGGAGTTTTCATTGTTGATCTCCACCACGGCGACCGCCGGATCGCTCGCATAGGTCAGCCCGGTGTAGGGATTGACATGTGTGAGCAGGTCACGGGCGTAGTTTTTCTGCAGCAAAATCATGCGCCGGTCGAACTCATCCACGCGCTTGTCGAAATCGAAGGGGATTTTACCCACACTCTCCGGAAAACCGTCTTCCACGGAGAACTGGCGGCTGACATGCAAGTTGATATTCGAGTAGACGCCGTTTTTCTTCAGCTGCGCGACCAGGTAGTCAAGTTTGTCCATCTGCGACGCGCTGAAGTGCTGATGGTCTTTAAACACCGGGTCCCAAATACTTCCCGCCGACCCGCCCCAAGAATTATCCATATGATGCAGACGGACCAGGTTGTACCCTGACTTGGCGAGATGCGCCGCCACCTTCTCGGCATCGGCATGCGCGGGGAACGCCTGATTGGCCCCAAAGTTCGCTCCGAGGAACCGGACGCGCCGCCCCGTCTTGCCCTCGACAAAGTACCCATTCTTCGGCCCGATATAGCCGTTCACTCCGGCGGGCTTGGCATTCAGATACGAGACATCGGTAATGGTCCCGGCAGACGCATCGTCCCAGGGCGCCGCAAACGGAAACATCGTCGTCGGGGAATTCGCCGCCGGGGCGGCTGTGGGAGCCTGCGCCGCGACGGTGCCGCTCAGGGCGAGTGTCAGCCCGGCCAAAGAAAAGAGAGTAGTCTTCATGCTGTGCTCCTTGAGACGAGGCGGGAGATTTGCATTTATTATAGCACAGAGGCGGGGGAGAACGTTGGTATGTGCTGGGAATTCGGGTCAGTCCAAAATGCCCGCAATGGTGAGAATAACGAACGGCAGTAAGTTGCACAGTATCCCGAGGCTGTTCCAAATTACGCCTATTGTGTCGGCGGCTTTGCGGCAGTTCCGCAGATCGGTAACGGAGAGGGCGACGCCGACCAGCATGGAGAGGCAGATGCCGTTGTAAAGGACACCGATGGAAAGTGCAACGTGCAGCAGACCCGCGCCTAAAAACAGGGCTGAAAAGAGTGCCACAGCGAAGCCGCGCTTGGTCGCAGACTTTGGAGCACGGGGGGTCTCGTCAGGCGGACGCTGGCCGGTGATCGGTGGAGGCCAGATGCTCATTGTACGCCCTAGAAATTCAGCCCCCCAAAATCAAAGCGGAGTTTTTTGGATTTGGTGGAGTAGTAGAACACGAGGTCGCGGCCGAAGAGGTGGCGAGAGACGGAGTATTCGGTGTCCTGATAGGTGCTGAGGAAGTAACGCTCGTAGGAAGTGCTTAGGCCCAGGCCCCAATCGTCGTTGACCCGATAGGTCGCGGATGCGAACAGGCTGCGGTCGCCCAAAGGGAGACCGTAGCCACCGGAGAAGTTGACGGAAAGGCGGGGAGCCAGGCTGGCGAAATAAGTCGCCGTGACCCGCTGCTGGGTGCTGGAATAGAGCAGGGCCTGGAGCGGGTTCAGGGCCGACGAGTAGCTGCCGACCTGACTGAGCAGAGGGTCGTAGCGGTAGGTGTAGTTCAGCGAAAGCGAGTCGTTTTTGTGGAACGTCCGCATGATGCCGAGGCTCGCGCTGACCGTCGGGGCACTCCGGCTGCTGGTACCGCTCCACACCTGGCCGATGGTAAGGGAGTCAGTGATCTGGGTGCGCTTGTCGGGCTTGATCGGAGCGGTGAACAGGCGAACGTCGACCCCTTTGTTGTTGATCGGCGTAGTGATCTGCCCCGTGGCGGGTGAGTTCTCCACCAGATGGCCGGACTGCGCCGTGAAGTCGGTGGTGTAGCTGAGACCGCTGCGGCCCAGGGGGCGCGGATTGGTCTGAAGGTACGTGCTGATCGTCGTGCTGCTGGCCGAATAGCCCGCGGTGCCGGGGTCGCGGCTGCCGCTGGCGGTGACGTTCAGCGAGAAACCGTGAAACTGGCGCGTGATGTTGGACGACGCAAAGAGGCTGCGGTGCGAGGGGTAATCCACGAAGAAGTAGGACTGGGTCGCATCGTCGATACGCTGAGAGTGGGTCCACTGCGCTCCCCACTGGGAGCGCGTGATGCCGTTGACCAGGAACTGCCCGCTGCCGCCGCGCCCGAAGTCATAGGACTGTTCCAGGTCGAGGGCCATTCCGCCGGTCGACGCATGGCTGCCGAAGAACGAGCGGCCCGACGAAAGGCCGTTATTGCTGAGCGTGGTACCGTTGACTCCGGCATTGCGCAAGAAGATTGTCCCTTTGCTGTGCGGGGTGACATTGTAGTAGTACGGGACGTTCACGAAGATGCCCTGGGAGCCGAAGCCGAGAAGCTGCTGACCGAAGAGCTGGTCCGTGTTCATCGGCATGACATGGTAGGGCATCGACAAAATCTTTTTGCCCTCCGAGTAGATCGACGCCCGGCGGAACTGGACCTGATCGCCGGGAGCCGCCGTGATGGCACGGGCGGAGATGACGACTTTGCTGTCGGAGAGATCGACGAAGCGAAAGGGATTGGTCAGCAGCGGCGACTGGGCGGCATCCACCGGCTGGGGCGCGGTTTCTAAGGCATATCCGGTGATGGACACACTGGAAGAGACCTGGGAAGCTCCATCCGAGAGGATCGCGCTGCCGGAGCCTGTCACGAGGTCATAGCGCAGCTCGGCGACGCGCAGGACATGATGGCCTCGTTGCAGCACGGCCTGATGCGCCAGCACAGTCTGAGTCAACAGATCGACTTGAAGCGAGTCCGCCGCGATATCCAGCGACTTGTATTCGAGATGCGCGGAGCCTTTTTTGCCCTGCGCCTCGGCGATCTTGGTGTCAGCACTGTAGATAAGATACTGGGGGCAGTCCAGGCGGATCCAGCGGGCATCTTGGGCGAAGAGCGATTCGCGGTCTGCGGTAAACTCGACATGGGCCGTGCCGACAGAGGAGCCGTCGGCACTGGCCGAAAAGGCGGTCGCGGTGAGTGCCGCATCTCCAGCAGCGGCAGTGCTTGTGAGAGAGACGCGGGCGGTCCCCGAGGTAGTCGTCGCCGTATCCGGTGTCAAAAGCCCGAGGGTCGTGCTGAAGCGTACGAGCGTACCATCAGGGACCGGGCTGCCGTTGCTGTCCCGCACCGTCGCCGTGATGATCGTCGTGCTTTTGCCGTCGGCAAAGATCACATCCGGGGCGGTGCCCACGGAAAGTGACGCCCGGCCAGAAGCGCAGGCTGCCTTTCCTCCACCGAGGAGAAAGAGCAGGACTGCGGCGAGCAAGGCCGGCGACAGGGGCAATGCGGGTTTCGGGAAACGCATAGTGGGTTACCGTAAGTAAGAGAACCGGAAAAGCCCCCCCGCCCCATTGGGGCGGGGGGCTTCGAAGTTCTAGCTGCCTGACGGCGCAGACGGCGGCCCGCCGCTGGGTCCGTTGAGGACGGGCGGGGCGGGAACACCCGGCGAGCCGCCACCGCCGCCGATAGGTGTCGTGCCTCCACCACCGCCGCCATTGTTGCTGCTATGGTGCGAGGAAGAGATCGCGAAGCCGATGCCGGTCGCGAGCAGGATGCCGAGCAGGATGGAGCCGCCGTTGCTTTTATGACCGCGAACGGAATCGACGGGGGGAAGAACCTCCGCCTGCTTCACATTGTCCGCGTTCAGCGCGGAAACGATGCGCCCGGCAGCGTCGTTGATCGCGATTTGCAGCAGGTTGTCCGGCGCATCCGCCGCATTATAGGAAACGCCGTGACCGGTGACGGCCAGGACTTTCACTGTCGCTCCGGTCGTGCTGTTGTAGAGACTGGCGCTGACGGCGAGGTCGACGTTGCGGGTGGTCGGATTGACCTTGATGGTCTCAATCGTCCCTAGAAGAAATCCATCCGTGCCGACTTGCGCCGCGATTTTTGTGGCTTTCTGCGCGTTGTCATAGGGCGGGGTGACATCGCTTTCCGTCAGCCCTTCAACGCGGGACTCTTCCAGCGCACGCTGGATCTGCGGCAGTGACGGAGAGAAGCTGTTGGCTTTATAGCGTCCGATCACGTTCAGGCGCATCTTAATGGCGTCTTCGACCCGTGCCCCGGTGATCTCCGGTGAGAACCCAGCGGAGGAGCCGTTTGCCGGAATGGCATTCGCGAACGGGAAAAGCAGGATGGTCCGAATCGGCCCCGTCGGCACGGGAACGGTCGGGATGCGGATCGTGCTGCCCGCAGACATCCCGGACGGCGGGGCCGGGGCGGCGGGCTGGCTGGCCGGGATTTCCTGCGCGAGTGCGGCCGGCAGGAGACTGACACAGGGCGGGCACAGCAGCGACCCGGCGATCAGGAAAGCCAGAGAGCGGCTCCGACGGGTTTTGGCCCCGCCGGATTTAACGGTGGTATACATAGTGTGAATTCCTCTCTGTCCTAACTGGCCCGGCCCTGGAATGCAGGCGTATTCTGCCCAGGTTGGGTGGGAGGGGCACCGCTGCTGAACGCAAGGGGCAGCGGGTCGCTGAAGATGTACGGGTTCGACCCCGTGTCACCACCGTTTGCCGGGTCTCGTGCTCCAATCCGGTAGAAGAA